>CAZBNW010000032.1:0-22150 GCA_964493385.1 uncultured archaeon
TAGAGAAAATTGGCTCAGCATGGTATGAATACGAAGATAAAGAAAAATATCTCAACGATTTTAGAAAAAAATTCTATTAAAAAACATTTTTTTAACCTTGTATCTTAATTTTATATATACTCAATCCAAATTAAACTAAAATGAAGTGTAATAAAAAATGTCTTGGGAAGAATTTAATCAACATCCTCATACCATTTGTGGCGTAATCGAAAAATGGGCTAAAGAAAGGCCTGATAAAACCGCATTTATAATATATGATACAGGTAAAGAAGTAACCTACAAGGAGTTCAACGAGGCAATTACAGGTATGGCATTCAAACTTTATAATATGGGATTTAGAAAAGGTGATATAATAGCAACGTCTCTACCATTCCTATATGAACACATAATTCTTGGTTATGCCTGTGCGAAGCTTGGTGTAATGTGGACTGCCATGGATTTGAGACTAAAACCGCCAGAAATCATGAAGAACTTAGATTTACTAAAGGAGAAGTGTAAGATGTATTGTCATCTTGGAAAAACTTCAGCTGCGAATTTTGGGATGATTGGAGCAGCAGTAAAAAAGAATAATCCTTGGTTAGAATATGTCGTACAATTTAGTACTCCAGATGATAGGTATAGAAGTGGAATACTTCCAGCGTATCAAATTGCAGAAGAGGCGAAAAATGAGATTATAGAAGCGATGAAAAATCCTGAATCTATGAAAGGATTTATGGAAGAATGCTCTAAAGTAGGAGAAGAAGATCCAGTTATGATTGTCTTCACAACAGGCTCTACAGGTTGGCCCAAACCAGCTATGTTAACTAATAAGAGTATAACTTGCCAAAATTTGTGCTTAGCAAAAGGATTCGATATCGAAGATGATGATAAAATGCTTGTAAACCTCCCTCCGTCACATGTGGGTGGAACAACAGAACAATTCATGACTCCTATGTTTGGTGGCGCAACTTGTGTTGTTTTGCATATATTTGATCCTGTAAAAACTTTAGATGCTATACAAAAATATCGGGTTACCACGTTTGGTCAAATTCCTGCATTATTCGTAATGGAATGGCGATTACAAAATTATAATGATTATGATCTAAGTTCATTAAAATTTGCTTTATATGGAGGACAGGCAGTAGATAAACCTTTCCTTGAAAGGCTCTCATCAATGGCTCCTAAATTTGGGAGTGGATTTGGCCTAACCGAAAGTTCTGGTTTTTGTACATACACACCTTTAGATGGCACTGTCGATGATATACTTGCTGGTTTAGGTACAGACTATCCAATTTATCCTATGAGCGTACGAAAGCCTATCAAAGAAGATGGATCTGCGGGTGATGAATTACCAGATGGAGAGGTTGGTGAGATTTGCTTTCAAGGACCACAGAACTTTCTTGGGTATTTTGGAAACGAAGAGGCTACACGAGCCACCTTATCTACTGACGATGTTCTATATACAGGAGACATGGGATATAAAGATGAAAGTGGACTTCACCTCTCAGGTCGACGAAAATACCTTATTAAACCTAAGGGTTATCAAGTCTTTCCCCCAGAAGTTGAAGGATTTATTGCTGAAATACCACAAGTTGAGTTTGTTGGTGTGCTTGGCGCAAAACATGAAGTATTTACAGATGGAATTGTAGCATATATTAAAGTTAGAGAAGGCGAAACCTTAACGGAGGAAGAAGTATATGAACATTGTAAAGGTATGGCCGCTTATAAGAGACCCTCCTTAGTTGTATTTTTGGATGAATTTCCCTTAAATAGAGTCGCTAAGACAGATTATGTTGTATTAAAGGAACGTGTGGAAAAAGATGTTGAAGAAGCGCGAGCAAAAGGAGGTTGGGATGCAAAGTAAATTTATTTTTTTTTTAATTTTTGTTTTAGTTTTTAATTGTTTTTTATTATGACAAATTGAAAAAATAAATTTGAAATTGCGTAATATTAAAATCTAAACTTATTTTATAAAACTTAGTTATCTTTAGATAATTAACCTATTATAAACTATAACTAAGGAAAACAAAAGAATTAAACTAAAAGAAAGAAAAATTAAATCAAATCAGTGATAAGGTGATAAATCTTGCCTAAAGAAGATGATTCAAAAGTTTTTATTGGCAGAAAAAGATCATTGAGTTATGTAATGGCTGCAATGGTAGTTTTGAATGAGAAACCAGTTAGATTATTAGCTCGAGGTCGCTCAATTTCTCGAGCTGTTGATGTAGCAGAAATTCTGATTAATAAATTTATGACAGGATGTAGTTATGGAGAAATATTAATCGGAACTGAGACGCTTACAAATACTGACGGCACGACAAACAACGTATCATCAATTGAGATTGAAATTTTTCCACCAAAAAAATAAAGAAAGGAAATTCTAAAAATATTCAGGAGAAAATCAGGAGACTTTCTCGTGTCTTTTTTTTTTATTTTATTTTTGATGTATATTTTTTATTTTTTCTAATTTAATTTGAAAATCGTCAATCTCGGATTTTTTGATATCAATATTTCGGATAATATTTATGAAATCTTTAATTAAAGGATGTTGGAGAACTAGACATGTTTGGTTCAAGGTGTTAACGTCTAATATTAACGCAGATTCTAATTGTTCCCCCACCCCTAATACATCTTTGAATATCAATTCGTTATTTTCAGTATATGATAAAACTAAGATATCCTCTCCTATTTGAGAACCATCAGTTTCATTTATTATTTTAAATTCACACATTTCTTATAATTCTCCAGTCGATTTATTTTAAGGCTTTCCATAAACGCATTTAAGTTAAATTAATTTTCTTAATTTTAAAGATTTTTTCTAAAACCTAAAAATTTAATAAAATATTCAAATTTTACGTAATATATTTTAAAAACAATTGTTAAAAGGATTTATAATAATGAACAAGGAAGATATTTGCTTTATGGCTGCCTGTGAAATGGTTGATAAGATAAAAACTCAAGAGTTAACCTCTCAAGAAATAACTGAAATAATTATTGAAAGAATTGAAAAAATAAATCCGATAATTAATGCTTATTGTACTCCAACTTTCGAATTAGCAAGAGAAATGTCTAAAAAAGCAGACGAAAGAGTAAAAAAGAATGAAAAAATTCCTCCTTTAAATGGGATTCCTACTTCTATAAAAGATCTAGTGCAAGTTAAAGGAGTAAGAACCACTTTTGGCTCAAAAATTTTTGAAAATTATATCCCACAAGAAGATGCTATTGTTGTAAAACGTTTAAAGGATGCTGGCTGTGTAATATTAGGAAAAACTAATACTCCTGAATTTGGGTTTAAAGGGGTTACTGATAATCTAATATTTGGTACTACTCCAAATCCATGGAATCTTGATAAAACATCAGGAGGTTCGAGCGGGGGCGCGGCAGCATCAGTTGTATGTGGAATGGGTCCTTTAGCTCAAGGCTCAGATGGAGGAGGATCTATTCGGCATCCTGCTTGTTTCTGTGGAGCTTATGGTCTTAAGCCCAGCTTCGGAAGGGTTCCTATTTATCCAAGAACATCTACTCCTATCGCAACTTTATCTGTTATTGGTCCCATAGTAAGAAATGTCTCAGATGCAGCATTAATGTTAGATGTTATGAAGGGCCCATTTGAGGGTGATAGATTTTCATTACCAAAAGATGACGTTAAATATTTTGACTACATAAATAAAAAACCAAATAAATTAAAAATTGGATATAGTTTAGATTTAGGGTACGCAATAGCTATTGATAGCGAAATTGAAAAAGCAGTAATTAAGTCAGTTCAAAAATTTGAATCTTTTGGATGGCAAGTGGAAGAAGCAAAATTTAAAGTGGTAGATCCATCACAAGATTTTAGTACCCTTTGGCTTGTAAATCATGGATATGATCTTGAACCTTATTTTAAGGAATGGAAAGACAAATTAGATTCTACTTTAGTTTTATGGGCTGAAGCAGGATTACAATTACCGGCTCCAAGGTTACCGCTTGCTCTGAAAACTCGTAATGAATTTTATCAAGGGATATTTGAATCATTTAGAGATTATGATATTATAATTACTCCAACAACAGCAGTTCCGGCTTTTGAATTAGGAATTCCTTATCCTTCAAAAATAAGCGGAATAGATGTATCTCCCACTGGGTGGCAAGCATTTACATTTCCCTTTAACCTTACTGGACACCCTGCTGCTTCTATTCCCTGTGGATGGACAAACGACAATTTACCGATTGGTTTGCAGATTGTTGGTAAAAGATTTGAAGAATTATTAGTCCTACAAGTCTCAAAAGCATTTGAAGAAATTGTCCCATGGCAAGATAAAAAACCAAAATTAGATTAATTTCTAAGTAATTCTTTAATAAATTTGTCTACTTTAATTCTCAAATTAACACATATTTTATTTCTTATTTCCAGTTTATTGTTTTATCCATCTACATTTTATTAAACTTCATAAAAACAATTTTTTTAAATTGTCTTTAATAATTCTAAGTATCAGAAATATATTTTACAACTTATAGCTAAAAATAAAAACAGAGGAAATTGAGTGAAATGGCACGTCCATACCAGAAAGCAAACATTCCAGGCCCTGAAATGGGCACTTCAGTTTCAGACCCAACAGTGATGGCGAATTTTCTGAAAAGCTCAAACAAAAAGGTTTTAGTTATTGGTGCTGAATCTTTAAATTGGGAGCTTGATGGGAAAAAAGTTGCGGACTTTTTTATAGAAATTGCCAATAAGATAGATTGCCATGTAGTCTCAACTGGTCATTCCTACACATATTTGAAAGATAAAATCACTGATGATAAATTATTCGATATGTCATTAATAAACATTACAAACCGACTATGCGATAAAGATTGGTCTGGTTTAGATGGAGAAGGACAATATTCAATGGCTATCTTTGGAGGACATCTAGTATTTTACGTTTCTCAGACATTATCCCGGATAAAAAACTTTACAAACTGGGTTAAAACAATTGATATTGATAAATATTCACATCCAAATGCGAGATTTAGTTTACCTAATCTCAGTGATGTAGAGTGGAAGTTATTTTTAGAAAGTTTAATTGAAAAATTATAAAATAATTTAGTAAAGAATATGAGGAGAATTTAAAATGAGTTTTGCAGATATTCCTGTAGATATTGGCCCAGTATATGAGGGTGAAAGAATAAGAGGCAATCAGATGTATGTGGAACTTGGTGGCCCAAAGATTGAGAGGCACTTTGAACTCGTGAGGGTGAAACCAGACAAGGAAATTGAAGATGGAAAGGTAACTCTTATCGGTCCCGATATAACAGACATGGAGGTAGGATCAAGACATCCAATAGGAATTTTGGTAGAAGTAGCTGGTCCTGAGCTTGAGGAGGACCTAGAGGCCGTGTTTGAACGTAGAGTTCATGAGTTCTGCAATTTCGTGAATGGAATCATGCATTTGAACCAAAGATATACAAATTGGATGCGTTTTTCTAAAACTGCTGTTGAAAAGGGATTTAATTCTTTCCAAATGCTCGGAACAGTATTAATTAGATTGTACAAAGCTGAACTTCCAATCATTAAAAAAGCGCAAGTTACGTTCTATACTGACCCTGATAAAATCAAGGAACCATATGATTTTGCATTAGATATTTATAATAAAAGAGACGAGCGAGCCCGAAGTATCAATGATGATGATGTAGATATGTTTTATGGTTGTGTACTTTGCCAATCTTTCGCTCCTACTCATGCTTGTTGTATAACACCAAATCGTATGAGTTTATGTGGTTCGATTTCATGGTTTGATGCCAGAGCGGCAGCTCGAGTGGACCCTAAAGGTCCCTTATTTGAAGTTCCAATGGGAGAAACCATTAATAAAGAGGCAGGAGAGTATTCAGGAATTAATGAGATGATAAAGAAACGATCCTTAGGAGATATTAATCGAATTTATCTATATTCTGGAATGGAGTTCCCACATACTTCATGTGGATGTTTTGAGGCAATTGATTTTCTCATTCCTGAAACAGGAGCAGGTCATGGCATAATCGATAGAAGTTATGATGGTGTAGCTATAAATGGTTTACCCTTCTCAGCCATGGCAAATCAAACCGGTGGTGGAAAACAAATGGCAGGCTTTAACGGAATTAGTATCCAATATATAATAAGCCCAAAGTTTCAACAATACGATGCGCTTCAAGCAGGCTTAAAAAATGGGATTGAATTAATTGTTTGGATGGGAAAGACTGTTAAAGATCGTGTATATGAATTCCTTCCAGAAGATATAAGAGATAAAATTGCAACTGAAGAAGATGTGGCGGATTTAAGTGATTTACCGGCATGGTTGGAAAAAGTTGGCCATCCGATCGTAGAAACTGAAGAATATAAAGCTGCTGTTGGTGGTTTAGAAGAGGAAGAAGAGGAATGGGAAGAAGAAGGTGCGATGGTCCCAATGGGAACTGTTGGAATGACAATCCCTGGAGTAGGCGGTGCTGGAGGTTTCAAAGTAATCCTTAAAAACTGCAAGATCCACGCAGAATCAATTATAATTAAGAAAATTGAGTCTAAAAGGAAGAAGAAATAACTATAAACTTATTTTTTTACTTATTTTTAGTAATAGAGTTATCTTTTTGACATTATCGAATTAATGATATTTATCTAGTACATTTTAGACCGATTTCTTTCTATTATTGAGAGATATTTTATTCCTTATTTTTGATAAAAATGTAAAGATTTTTAAATCAAGAAATTAATTTAACGTTTGCCTTAAAATCCAATGTTATTTAAAAATAAAATAATAATAGAGGTGGAAAAATATGGTATATATCTTTACAACTGCTATCTTTCCAAGCCATAAAGCCCCCGAGGCAGCAAAAATGTTCCTTGAGCAGTTAAGTAAATATCCTGATGATGAATCATTAGGAGAAACTCTTGTAAATGCTGCAGTAAAGACGACAACATGTGGAATAAGAGTTGTTAGTGTATCGAAAGTAAATAAAGGGAAACTTGAAGAATCTCTAACTCGTGGTAATGAGATTTTAGCTATGTATAATGAAATCGAGGGATTTGAGTATTCACATGAGGTTTGGTCAGAAGCAGGAGAAGCCTTGGCAACATTAGGAATGAAAATGCCCGAATAATCAAGACATTATATGAAAATTTCGAAATTTTAATTATTTTTTTTTTCATTATTAGATAAAATTAAGAGATTTCCTTATTTATTCGAACAAAAATTTTACGAACTTATAATAATAATTTCTTCTTAAAATAGTTCGAAACAGAATTTTTTATTCGAAATTCATATGTAGAGATGAGGCAATATTTCATGTTCATCTTTGTATAACAAGCAAGCGGCATTAAATCATGTAAAATCTCTAGCTTTTGGGAGAAAAGCAGGAACTAAAGGAGAATTAAAGACTATCAACTATATTAAAGATATATTAAAAGAAGAAAGTATAAAATTTGAAACAGAACATTTTTTATGGCCCCCTCTTTTGCGTAATTTTTGGTTATGTTTTTTAAGTGTTAATTTTTTAATGTTTGTTGCCGTTTTAAGCAGTATTCTCGATAAGGGTTTTGAATTATTTAAGCTAATATTTATATTAA
Organism: uncultured archaeon; assembly: GCA_964493385.1. Taxonomy (GTDB): domain Archaea; phylum Asgardarchaeota; class Lokiarchaeia; order Sigyniarchaeales; family SOKP01; genus Loki-b32. The sequence goes on from CAZBNW010000032.1 coordinate 7,532, forward strand.
TAGTAATCTATTTCGTAAAAAACATTATAGAATTTATAAACTATAATTCAAATTTATATAGATTTACTTCCAATTTAAGCAGAGTACGATCATTTAAAAAGCAATTTTGTTCACAAAATATTCTTACTAAGGTTAAGGCTAAAACCAATTTGACGGAAAGACCAGTTGTCATTTTTTCTGCCCATTACGATTCTGCTTCTTTTAATTATCCTGAAAGATTCTTAACATATATGTTTTTAATTTTTGTTTCTTATTTTTCCATTTATTTTCCAATAAGTTTTATTGTAGATCTTCATTTTACTGCTAAGTTACTGAGTTGTGTTATATTTTTGGGCTTTTTAGGATTTTTCCTTAGTATTAGAGTTAGTAATAAATCAAATGGTTCAATTGATAATGCAAGTGGCACTGCTATATTAATCGAGTTATCAAAAATTTTTCATGCCCATTCGCTTAATAATATAGATTTAATCTTTTTATGGGCTGGGGCTGAAGAGTTTGGGTTATGGGGTACAAAAAATTATTGTGCTAGGAATTTTGAGCGGTTAGATAAGAATTATAACCTCGATAAATCTTATAATATAAATATTGATATGGTCGGATCTTATATAGGTTTGATTGATAAGGCAGGATTTTTTAAAAAAACCATACTAAATAATGGTCTAAATAATATATTAGAAGATATTGCAAGAGAGAAAGAGATTCCTTTGAGAAAGGAAACAAAATTAGTATCATTTTTGAGTGACCACATAACATTTAAATTATTTGCTAAAAAACTAAAAAAAGAATTACAAATTTGTTGGTTTAATTCAAAAAAGGATTCAAAGTTTATCCATAGTTCAAAAGACACACCAGAAAAGTGCTTGTCGGAAAATCTTAATGGTTGTATAGAGATATGCTATTATACATTAAACAAGTTAGATTCAGATTTAGATAGAACTACAATGAGTTAAATTTATATGTAATTAGATTTAAATATCCTTTTCTCTACTTTTTTTCCTTTTAGTATTTTTGTTAAAATAATTAATATTGTATAAACCAAGATTATTTCTTCGACAAAAATTATTTTTTACAAAGATGTCGTGCTATTGCGACGGAATATCTCCACAAACAATTAGATTTAAATATATGAGTTTCGTCGTGTATTAGGAGTATTTTTATAAGAATATATTATAATAGCGATTTGGTTTAATTTACATCATAATTCATTATGTTGATTCGAGAAGCTGGTATACTCTTCCACGGAATTCCCATTATATTTACTAGTTATCATAGGGCTAGTAAAAAAAAGACAAATTTGGTTTGCTCAAGCGGTTTAATGAGTGGGCTTTTGAGTTTTGCCGAATGTTTAATGGAACCAGTGGAATATTTTGAAAGTGATAAATATTCCATAGTTTTTAAGACAGGAATAATAAAAGATTTATTTAGAGATGAGCAAGAAATCGTTGCCTTCATAGTTTTAGACAAGGACCCAAGACTTGAGAAATATTTATACAAAACTATTTTACCCTTATTGGAAAAATTATTAAAAAAATTTGTTTCTCAATATGATGGTTGTAATCTTACGAAAGTGGGCCAGTTTGAGCCTTTTGAAAGAATACTTAATAAAATCTTCGGAACTGGTACGCAAACTTTGGAAGAAAAAGTAGTATCTTTATTAACATAATTGAAAGAATTAAAATAAAACGAGATTAGTTTTTTCACGATAAGAATATTTTTTTAATCTTCATAGCAAGTGGTTTATTCATATCAAGACAATCAATTTCTATAGATGAGAAATTACGATTAGGATAATATGCAAAGATAATAGAATCAAATAACGTCCAATTTATATTATTAAAGCCTACATCATAGCCTACTGCCTTAAATCCCTTATTAAGTGCGAGAAGCATAGAATTAATACCATTTTGAGTAGTCGGGATTCTCCATGTAATAATTCTCCAATCTTGATAAGTTTTAATCAAGTTTTTTAACGATTTTTCCTTAATGTAGCCATATATATTCACTCTTCCTTCATAGAAATCCTTAGAAACACCATATAGTTCATAATCCTCGTTTTTTTTTCCTTTTTCTAGTATTAAGATGTCTTTATTCATTTTATTAGACATTTTTTTAACATAATTATAGAAAAAGATGATATCTTCATTATCTAACAAATAAACTTCTTTCTCTCTTATTTTCCATAAATTTTTAAATATAATTGAATAAAAAAACGCAGATTCTTCTTGTATTGGAGGAATCGGGTTGTTATCACCAATTTTAAAGTGTCTTTTATCTCCCCAATTGATGTAAGCAGGGATTAACCCATAAGGTATTGCCCCAGCGTTTTGAATAAGCTTTTGGACTCTAATCTCCAAGCCTCGCGCTTCTGTATCAAGTCTTAAAACATCTTTGAATTGGGGCATTTTTGTAACTGTTATAATACCTGCTGCACCAATTTTTGTTGTAATTCCTTGACCCTGAAATTTTTTTCTTACAACTGCTCTGCCAGCGTGAGCAATATATCTCTTTTTTTCTATTAAACCAGCACCAGCAATTTCTTTATTTTTTATTAATTCACCTACAAACCAAAAATTATTTTTCTTTGATAGCTCTCTTTTTAAATGATTGATGTCGTATATTAAAGGATAAGCATATGTATAATTATATACTTCTTTAAAAATCATAGATATGGCTTTCGCATCTTGAGGAGTTCCAAATCTTAAACCATATTCATCTCCATCCTTAGAGACAAATCTTTGAAAATAAAGATCCTGTTTCTGTAGGATTAGATGCCTTTTACTACTTATTTGCGTTGTGATCACCCCAAGATCCAAAGTTAAAATATAATTATTACTTTTCGAAAGTATTTAAAAAGTTTTCTATTCTTTCACATGAAAAGAAGGAAATTTCTTTGATTGATCTTATATAGTGAATTGTCGAAATTTAATAATAAATCGCTGATTTCATTATTGATTTCAAAAATAACGAGAATATATAATATAATTTTATTTTTTTAATTTCGAACCGATCCCATAATACATCATTAAAACCCATATTATAACTGAAATTCCTAATATACTAACTGTATTCCTAATGATATCAAGGAAAATATAATATGGTATAATACCTGTTAATAAATTTAATATAAGGACCGGATAGAAAACAAATACAATTAATCCTAAGGATCCTATTAAATAATAAAACCATTTTTTTTTCAGTACTTTCGTTTCAAAACTATAGTAAATTTTAAAAGAAGTAAATACGATTGGAATAATTGCAAAACCAGTTATAACTGAAATCACATAAATGAAAAAAATAGGTTTCCATCCCGGTCTTCCTGTAGGAGTAAGCTCAACTCCTATAATTTCTAAAGGATCAGGGACTATGATTAATATTAACATTCCGAAGAAGAGTATAATACCATATATAAATATATATGTATTTTGCCGTTTTACAGAAAATATTACAGTTGATTCTAATATTATCAAATTCACAATTAGAATAAAAATTAAGCCAAAACATACAAAGAACATAGACAAAAAATGAAGAAAAATAACAATTTCCTTATATTCGGGACTAATAACCGCATATATCATATTAAAAATGAAAGCAATAATCATACTTATAAAATATCCACTAAATATCAGATTTATCCGTTGCCTTCTTCTTTTTAATATTTGATAAACCAGTGGGGAAAAAAAAATCACCATTATTCCTTGAGTAACATAAACCACGATAATTCTATCAATATGAATTTGATATAAAGTGATTTTTTTCCACCAAAAAAAGAATTATTTAATTCTTAATTGGTATGAATAATATTAATAATTATTTTTAAAATTAAGGTTTTGGATAAAATTAATCACATTAATCGCAATATTATTTTTATGAACTTGAACGACTTAATTTTTTTAGACGGGTAATTATATCCCATTCTTTAATGAGTCTTGCTACACTTTTAGGCACAAAATGTTCCCATTGTTTACCTTTAATCATTGCTTCACGAATATCACTTGAGCTAAGTCCTTTATTCTCGAGAGTTACTTCCCATAGAACATGAATTTTCAACCCTAAAGATTCAAAAAATTGCTTTTTTTGACGACCCCAATCATCGTAGATCGTAAGAAAAAATATCGCATCCAGAGGCACATAATATTTAATAAGTTCAGGCAAATTTATTGGGAAGGGGATAATTGAAAACTCCGAAAATTTTAAACCTTGCTCTAATAACGCTGCTTGTACTATTACATATCGTTCATAGTAAGTTAATGGATTCGCTAAGGGTTTACTCCTATGGGGATTCGCTTCTGAATCTCTTGTTAAGGAAGGATCTGGATTAGTGATACCTACTATGAGATGGTTGCATAATTGTTTACCTGCTAGAAGATATTTTATATGATCGTTATGTAATACTTGGAATCTTCCATGAATCACACCGATATCATATTTAGGTTCTTTAATTTCCATGTTAACTTTCAATCATATATAATTTTTAGTAAGTCGAATAATTTAAAAAAGAATAATAAATTTTTTTTTTAAATTAAAATTTTTATTTCACTACTTTTTTAGACTTTTATTACTTAAAAAGCTGTTTTTGATATAAGTATTAAATTTACATGAAAAAGTTTAATACTTATGACAATTAAGAACGGTTTTAAGACGAAATTAGGCAATTTAATAGAACCAAAATATACCATTCAAGATATTGTTAAATTTATTCATGCAAGTGATATTCATCTCGGAGCTGCTCAATATCATAATGAGTATAGATCCAATGATTTTATTCTGGGTTTTCAAGAAATATTGGAATTAGCAATTACTCATCAAGTCGATTTTGTTTTGTTAGGAGGTGATGTGTTTACTTCTTTAGAAGTGCTACCAGGAAAATTAACCAAAATCGTTAATTTATTGAAGGATTTCAAGGAATTTACGAATGGATCTATTTTAATCATAGCAATAGAGGGTAACCATGATATCCGAAAATTTTCAAGAGGAGTTAGATTCGAACGAAGAGGTCAGTCATGGTTAAAACTTTTAAATAGCTTAGGATTGATAATCCTCCTTGAGGCTGATTTAGAAGCCCCTCCTGAGAAGATATTCCAACCATATAATTTTGATACTAAAAAAGGTGGTAAAATCCAAATCAAAAATGTAGTGATTTACGGTACTCATTATCTTGGTGAAAAACCGATCTCTTATCTTTCAAAAATACGAAAAGCGATAGTTAAGAATAATGGCTTATTTAACATCCTTTTACAGCATTTTGGCATTGATGGTCAGATGGAAAATGTTCCTGGAATTAATATAGAAGATATTCAACACTTAAAACATCGAGTAAATTATTTAGCATTAGGCCATTTTCATAAGCAATTCATACTTGAGAATTGGATATATAATCCTGGATCTTCAGAAGCAGTATGTTCCGTAGATAATTCATTTAAAAGAGGTATTTTTTTAGTAGAGATTTCAAAAAAATTTGAGAAGTTTGAAAAAAAAGTCATAACAATTCGTTTAGTAAATCGAAAATATCTATGGGAAACAATTTATTTGTATGATGAATTTCGAAATAAGGAGGATATTGAAGGTTTCATAATCAATAAATTATACTCCTCATTAAAATATCTGAATTATGACATTCATCCATCTGATCCTCAAATGCCAATATTATATTTGATTTTAAAAGGTATAAAACCATCCAAATTATGTAAGATTAACGAAAAAGATTTAAGAAAAAAAATCTGTAATAATTTTCCTATTGTGGATGTTAAAATTTACCAAAAATTTAGAAAATCACTAAAAACTTTGGATAATTATATATTGGTCTAAATATTTTTATTGATGCTACTTCTATTCAACATTTCAACAATTTTACTACTATTTCTCGTGAGAGAGAATAATTCTGCAATCGATCAAGCTTTAGCGGAATTAGATGCTAAAATTTATGAGGATACTAGGTAACATCAACAGCTGCTTCAATACGGTCAATTAATTCATCAATTCGGCTATAATCATCAATCATTATAGTGATAGCTTGATTTGGACATTTGCTAGCACAGCGTCCACAACCTAAGCAAGTATCTTGATCAATCTTTGCTTTATCGTCAACCATTTTCATTGCATCATATATACAGACTTTAAAGCATTCTCCGCAACCGACACAAATATCCCTATTTACATTAACGGTTACACCCTCCATTCTCTTTAGGATTTTTTTTATTGCGGATGTACCATATTTAATAGTACTTAGGATACAACAACAGGAACAGCAATGACATAAACTCATGAAATGTCCAGTATCAGGTAGAACACCATATTTCCAAGAATCTGCTCTGAGCCTACCTAAATGAGGTACTAACCCATTTTCATAAGCCAAGCGTTCGCGCTCTAATGCTTCCTCTACGGTAGCGTGATGAGCACCAGAAAAATTTTTGACTTCAATCCTTGCAGCAGCCTTACCCAACCAAGTACATCCTATTTTATAATCATGATCTTTACATTTATTAGCTTTTCGACAGGGACAATCCATTAATACAATATAGCTTGCTTTTTTAATGAAATATTCCGTTATCACTAATGGTAATACTTGATTCTCGTAAGTTCCTAAAGATGCATTAATTGGAATTGGGGATCCAGTAGAGGTTTTTGGACTAAAAAGATGTTTAAAAATATATTTTATTCCAGGAATTTTAGATAATTTCATGCCCTTCTTATATCTATTTGCTCGCTTAGTGCTTATTTCAATAGGTCGTAAATCTTTCAGGGTTTTTGTTTCATTAGTCTTTCTCATTGATACATCAGATTATGTTTTATATCTTCATTAAAGTAGTTTCACATTAAAATATTAGCTTAAAGATTTTTATTGAGGTTACTACAGTTAATTTTGTTTTAAAGTTTATTAATAAGTTTAATAAAAATAGTTATTATGAAGATTCGATCTTTAATAAAAAATAATAAGTTTTTCACGATTATTTCTGTTGCTTTCTTGGTGTGGTTTGTTTTCCTCGTAGTTTTATCTATTATCGGACAAAGAACTGTAATATTCTATGATGCTCTTGGACAAGTGGATGTTTCATCAGACTTTTCAAGTAAATTTCCGTTGATGAGATATATATTAGAACCTTTCGCAGCAATTGCTTTTATTTTCGAGAAAGAATTTACATGGATGTTTCTTTTTTTGATATTTTATCCAATAGTAAGGGGTATCTATTTATATTTAAAGAAAAGGGGCAAGTTTAGTTCAGAGAAATATAAATTAATTGCTTACCCCTTAGCTGACATCATCTCTTTTTCTTTTCAAATTTTAATTCTAGCTGTTTTAATAATCGGAATATACATTCTTATCGGTTTTATTATGCAAGGTTATTTCTTTGTAAATAGATATTTTATGGTGCCTATTCAATTAGGATTTCATTTTGGCATTATTCTCATTTTCATAAAAGTAGCTTATACTATTCTTAAATTAGTTCATCCAAAGCTTACGCTTAATTTGTCAAAGAAAGCCTTAGCTCAAAAAACAAGAGGAAGAACAAAACGGCAGTTAATAAAACGAGAAGTAATATTATACATTGGAATAGGTGCGTTACTAATTAGTAGTAATATCGTTTTAATTTCTACTCCTTTCACACCTCATACAATTGTTCCTATAGTTCCACTCGAAGATAATGAATTTTTATTTGATTTTCATGTACACACTACGATGTCAGATGGTTGGTTAACCCCTGAAGAAAGAGTAATTTGGTATATAAGTCATGGAATTGATGGGGCAGTTTTCACTGATCATGGAAATATAAGGGGGGCATTAATTGCTCGAGATTATGTTGAAAAAAATAGGCTCGATTTTTTAGTTTTAATAGGTCAAGAATGGACCGATCATGAAAATGACATTCATATTAATTATTTCGGTATAGAAGAAGAGATAGTTCCTTTAGAATCATATACTCCAGGAGGTCCTAAGGTGATGAATGCTTCAGATTTAATAAACTATGTGAAAGTAAATGGAGGTTATATTACTGTTAATCACTACAATTACGACCCAAATCCAAATGGAGGAAATGGTGTTCCGTATAGCCTAACACAATTAGCTAATTGGGGAATCGATGGCTTTGAAATAGTGAATGGTGATAGTTACGGGGGAAAATATGAACAAATACGACAGTTCTGTTTATTTAATAATCTAATATGTATTGGAGGATCAGATATTCATATAAATGGGGATTTAAACGCCTTCATTAAACTAGAGTTAACAGATCCTACAAATTTAACTATAGCCAATATCTTTGAAACTTTAAAAAATAATACACATGAAGTTATTGCGATCGATCTCAATCCAAAAGTAGTAGATTTTCCTGGTGATTTGAATGATTTTGGATTTTATGTTTTAGAGGATTTTATTAACTATTTTTTAAATATTGATGTATATCAAGCTTTATCTTGGATAATTTGGTCGGGATTTATTTATTTAATCTTCTTTTTTAGCTATAGAAAGATAAAACGAGTAGATCTAAAGCTGTTAAAAAGTAAAATATATTAATTTTTTTTATTAATTTTAAAAAGAAAATTTTTTAAATATAGTACCCTGTATTATCTTCCTTGTAATTATCCTTATCGTCATCATTGTCATCATCGTCTTTTCCTAGGAACTTTTTATAGAAGTATTTCAACATTTCCTTAGGATCGCCTTTAAAGTCTTTAAGATCACTGGGATCAAGCCTAATAATACCACCCCTTTTCATTGGGATTATTTTATTGCGGAGGTCTTTCTCTATTCTTTCTTGTTTTCTCGCATTCAGAAGTAATTCTTTTTTCATTAATTCTTGTAATTCATTTACTACAAGTTTATCTAAATAACTTGGCTCAAATTCCATAAGTGCTTCTGTGCCATAGAACTTAGTAATTCTTCTAATTGCTTTATCTTTTTTGAACTCTGGAATCTGGCTGATACTCTCAAGGTTTAACATCGATAATATGTTCAACCAATCGAGTTTGGTAGTCCAACAGAATTGTTTATTGTCTTCTTCCATTTTTTATATATTTTTTTTTCTAATTGAAAAAATTCAAGATTAGAATAAAACTTTTTTCATTAATTACTATATTGTAACCAATAACTGAACTTTATAAATTTATTGATTTTATTCCATAATATTCAATCTCGAGTTATCTTTTCACGAATTTTACCGCCTTCGGAAAATTTTGCATGAGGAATATTTTATATAAAAATAAAAAGGTTTTCCCTAAAGATAATTAATTTTGGATGAATTCTCGGATTTTTGAAGAGACAAATTCAGGTGCATCGTGAGTAATCCAATGGGAAGATTCTTCATTACGTTCTATTCGTAAATCCTTGACATAATCGGATAATCCATCTAATAATTGAGGTCTTAAAGCAATGTCATTGATCCCCCAAAGTACTAATGTAGGCGTCTCAATGATACCTGTCCATTCCTTAAAGCTCGTGTTTGCCCGGTAATAGTTTACGCCTCCCACTATTGCCCCAGGTTGAGACCACGCTTCAAGGTATTTTTCCTTATCAAAATCAGTAAAACTTTTTGTAAAAACTGCTTCTCTCAGTGCTTCATAGTCATTTTCAATTATGAACTTCTCGCCATTAGGCTTTAAAAACTCAAAAATATAGAAACTTGCTTTTTGCTGCTCTTTATCAGTTCTTAATTTCTGTTGAAAGATTTTATGGTGCGGAGCATTCAATATAATTAACTTCTTTAATAGCTCAGGATATTTTTCGGCAAATATCCAGGCTACAGCACCTCCCCAATCATGTCCAGCAAGAACAAATTTTCCTAATTTCAATTCTTCACTCAGTCCTTTAATATCTTCTATTAGAATTTCTACTTTATAGTTTTCAACACCTTTAGGTTTATCAGATAAATTATACCCTCTCATATCGGGGATTATCAATTTGAAATCGGTATTAAGTAAGGGAATTACTTTTGACCAACAATACCAAAACTCTGGAAAGCCATGTAGTAAGATTAAGGGTTCTCCAGATCCAACAATGATAGTATGAAGTTTAATTCCATTGGTTTCAATAAACACTTCTTCTATTTCATTCAATAATTCCATTTTAATCTACCTAATAATTTAATTTTGAGAAAAATAATTATGTTACAAATTTAAGGAATTCATTCTTTAAAATGATGTTCTCTGTTTAGAAAATAAGTAAATAAAAACAAAAAAAATTATATTTAAGACAGTTAAAAAATCATATTAAAATTTTATTCAAAATAGCTCAAAAAAGAACGTGTAAAATCTTTTACAGAAGAATTGTCAATCTCACCGAATTTATAGCGTCCATGTGGCATTTTATCACGGGCTGAGAAATATCTCTTCAATGAAAGCTCAAAATCATTAATAAGAATACTATTTTCTTCCGCGAACTTGATCTCTCCAAATTTTAATAAGAAATCCGGGTTCAGAATACTCATCTATATTTTCACCTTTAGCAATAAAAATTTTTGTTCAAATGTTTTTTTAATTAAATAGTTACTTTTTTATTTTATTTTTAATAAAAAAGATAATAAACTATATAAATATTTTCACACACTTGCAATAGTTAAAATTTACTGGATTTTTCCGAATCATCATTCACTGAATGAGTATTCATTCATTAAATTCTTATCTTTATTTTACAACGAAATATTATAGGAAAGAGATTAAAATAACACATTTATATAATTCTCATCATTTTCCTACTTCCACTAATCAAACTTTATAAGAAAATTCTAAGAAACTTAATAAATCTATTGGAATTTGAAAATTAAAAAGTAATAAATTTTAACTTAATTTCTTAACATGCAATAATATTCCTAATGAATTTTGCTTTGATATAAATTATTCATTATTTTTTGAGTTGACTATAAGTGTCTTTAAGGGCAAAAAAGTCTGAAATAATTAAGAAGGAAAAAAGAAACCTATATTTAATATCAGCTCTCTCTGTTTTTGAAGAAAAAGGATTTAACAATACTCGTATAAAAGATATTACAAAAAAGGCAGGAACTTCTGTGGGAAATTTTTATAACTATTTTAAAAGTAAAGAGGAAGTATTCGAAGTTATAATTAGTGGATTAGCTGAACTTATGATTGGAAAGTTTAAAGAATTATTCTTTTATTTCCAAGAAAATAGAATTCCCCCAATCTCTGCGGTTAAAAATCTTTTTCGAGGATATGCAAAAATATTTAAAGCAAAAAAAGAAACTTTTCTCATTTTTCTTGAGCAAATGGGTGGGATTAATAAAAAATATAGAGCGAAAAGAAATGAGATTATTGATAATTTTACGAATGAAGTAGAAAAAATTATCTTAAAGCTAGTAGAATTCGGAGCTCGTGGCCAAAATCCTAAGGTAACAGCTAGAGTTTGGACATCTACAGTACTTGGAGTCTTTAATTGGTGGATTCGGAGTGATTTTGAACTTGAAGAGGAAGAACTTATTGGTAATTTGACAGATTTTCTTGTTAGGGGGACTATGACAGATTAAATGCTTTTAGTTTTACTTTCTTTCAATTTAAAAGGTTAATTTCGCTTAAGTTACACTTTTTTGTAATTAGATTTTCTAATAATAATATGATGAAAAAATTTTTACAGCAGTTATAATTATAAGCAAGAATTCCAAATTATACTTGGAGAATTAACTTTTTATAATTAATGGGTTTGAGATATTATGAATAGAGCTATTGATGATAGAACTTACTTGAAATTTCTTTTACAATACTTAAACCTTGATAATTTAAAACAGATATGTCGAGATTTTGAAATAAAAGGTTTTTCAAAATTGAAGAAATTAGAATTAATTGATTTTATTCTTGATTCTTTAGCAGAAGAAGAATTTAAAGAACTCTTACAACAAAAAGAATTAGAAATAATTTCTGAAAGTATAAATTTAGCAATAAAGAAGATTAATGGTGAAGACAGAGAGAGCGTCGCTGAAATAAAAATTATAAATCAAGACAATCATGAAATCGAATTACTATTTAAGGGTTGGAATTGGGAAGTCCAATCATTTTTATCTATCACCTCAAAAAATATACGTAATCCTGAACGTGATTGTGATTGTCGAATAGGGTCAAATATGGGTTTTTGCAGCCATTTTTGGATTGGATTTATCTATTCATTAAAACAGAATTGGTTTAAACTGAAGGATTGGTCTTTAACAGTTTTACCTAATGATTTTGAAGAAAAAATTAAGACAATCAAACTCGCTGAAGCAAAAATGGGGGAAGAAGGCGATAAAATACAAGAGGCCGCAGTTCTTATTGATGAAACATCGTCAGGAGCTAAGTTAATGAGATATCTTGATTCTTCAATAACCATTTATGAAGGAGAAATTACAGAGATTCTTGAAAGGGAATCTGAATTTCAAGGGAATATAACGAGATTTTTTATGGCTTCGCTTAAAGATATTAAATTTGGCCCTAAATTGAAAAAAGCAAGTGATTATCAGGATGAGGATATCGAAGAAGTTGAAAACTTAAAGGTAAGAATTAGTGAAAAACTACAAAGTGAAAACAGCTTAATAAAAGGTGATAAGATCAGTTTTAATGGAAAACTTGTAAAAGATAATTTTTGGGGTTATACAGTAAAGAACGTAAGAAAAGTTACAAGAAAATAATCAATTCAATATAATTTTTACATAAATGAATTATAAGATATTTTCTCTTCCTTTTAAAATTAACAAAATTTTAATTTATTTATACCTAAGGAATTAATAACTAACCGTTTTAGGATAATAATGTCTAATTCCATGAAAGAAAAAATCTGTATTGTAACCGGAGCAAATTCAGGAATTGGTAAAATAACAGCCCTTGAGCTGGCTAAATTAGGGGCGACAGTTGTAATGCTCTGCCGTGATAAAGGTCGAGGTGAGGAAGCACAGTCCGAAATCAAAACTGAAAGTGAAAATGAGTCAATCGATTTAATGTTAGCAGATCTTTCTTCACAGTATTCTATTCGACAATTTGCTTCAGATTACCAAAATAAATATGATAAATTACATGTCTTAATAAATAATGCAGGAGTCAATCTTAGCAAACGATATGAAACTGTTGATGGAATTGAGAGAGTATTTGCAATTAACACTTTAGCTCCATTTTTATTATCCAATTTACTCTTAAAAACACTTAAAAATAGTATATCTGCTAGAATAATTAATGTTGCCTCGGGTGTGCAAAGTAGATCTATTAATTTTGATAATCTTCAATCTAAAAAATATTTTAGATCATGGAAGGCGTATTCTCGATCTAAAACTGCGCTTATTCTTATCACATATGAATTTGCAAGACGTTTAAGTGGTAGTGGAATTACTGTAAATTGTCTTCATCCTGGCTTTACAAAGACTAATATTACTCGCACTTATAAAGGAATCATTAAATTTTTTACAAAAATTATATTTAGTTTTGCAAAGAGTCCAGAAGAAGGAGCAAAGACTTCAATATATCTTGCTTCTTCTCCTGAAGTAGAGGGTGTAAGTGGAAAGTATTTTATAAATAAGAAAGAGGCAAAATCTAAAGATATCACTTATGATACATCTGTAGCCAAAAAGCTATGGGATGTTTGTGCTAACCTTACGAAGTTAAATGGCTAAAATACATAATTTTATACAAGTAAAGTATCTTTCTAAGGATATTTTTGTGCCAACGAATTTGTAAGTTGCTCTAAATTTTTAGAAACTTTCAACTCGAATATTTTGGCTTCCTTCAATTTCTTATAAGAATCAGGTAGTTTCTTTATATTGTCTAAATAATTATTCCGAATCTCATCTAACTTTGGGTACTGATTGATTAATTCACCATTCTTTATTACAGGAATTAATAATGCTTCTGAATTGGGAGGAGCAGGTTCTTTTTCTAGCGATAATAAATCTTCTTTAAACATCCCATCTTTATCATATATCCTATACACCTGTTTTACTCCAGGATAAGTTAATTTTTCTTCACTAATCTTTATTTTAGGCACATTATTATATTCTATTAATTTATATACTCCAGAAATCGTTGGATCATCACGAGAGGTTGCTAATTCAGTTCCAATACCAAAAGCATCTATGGGAGCATTCCTATCAATAATCTCTTTTATCTTATATTCATTTAAATCTGAACTTGCTACAATTAACACTTTTTCACATCCGTTTTCGTCTAAAATTTTTCGTACTTTTTTGGCGTGATCAATAAGATCCCCTGAATCTATTCTCACTCCTTTTATGTTATTTCCATACTTACAAGATTTTTCAGCTGCTTTTTCGGTATCATACGTGTCTATTAATAGGATGGAGTTTTCATCATATATTTTATAATATGAGTCAAAACTGTCTAACTCGTTTTCGAATTTTTGAACAAAACTATGAGCCATAGTGCCGGTTGAATTAATTCCTAATTCGAGATCCGCAACTACATTGCTCGTGCTGTTAAATCCCGCTATATAACTTGCTCGGGCAGCATATACACCAGCAAGTGGGCTATGTGCTCGTCTTGTTCCAAATTCAAGAAGAACTTTATCTGGAGCTATGTTTTTAATTCTTGATGCTTTGGATGCAACTAAAGTCTGAAAATTAATCACATTAAGTAAATATGTTTCAACAATTTGAGCATGAAATATTGGGCCTTGTACTCTCATTATTGGCTCATTTGGAAAGA
>CAZBNW010000032.1:22250-24919 GCA_964493385.1 uncultured archaeon
TGTACTCTCATTATTGGCTCATTTGGAAAGAAAAAATTTCCTTCCTTCATTGCCCAGACATCCAAATTAAACTTAAAATTTGGTAAGTACTCATCGAAAAAACTTGCATCAATATTTTTAAAAACTGCTTTCTCTCTCAAAAATTCAATAGTACGCTCTGTAAATCTAGCATTTAGTAGATAGTGAACTGCTTGTTCTAAACCTGCAAAAATTAAATAATTACGATTTCTAGGAAATTTTCTAATAAATAACTCAAATGTGGCAATATCATTGCTTTCTTCAATATTGTTCTCAAGATTGTATTGATAATACGCAGCACCCATAGTTAATTGATAAAAATCTGTAGCAAGAATCATATTTAAATCGTTTATAAAACCAGAATTCATAATATTCATTTTTACCTCATCGAGATTAATAAATTTTCCTTAAATATTTACTTTATTTTTTTTATTATAAACATTATATTTTTCGAAGTAGAAATGTATTTATTCGCTGTAAAAAGAGTTAAATAATTATTCTCTTACTAAATATTTAAATCCAATCTTATTATTGTAAATCATGTGAAAACTAAATTCAAGTGAATTGATCTAAATGAATCAATATAATCTCAAACAAATTGACAAAGCTAAGAGAAAATGGAATAATCGTGCTGAAACTTACGATGAATTCTATAAGAGTTTTAGGGGGGCTGTCGAAAACTATATAGATTGGGAAATATTAAAGAAATATTTGCCAAAAAACAAAAATATTAAGATCTTAGATGCTGCTGGAGGAACAGGGAGAATAACTTTACCTTTGGCAAAAATGGGGTATTCAATTACTTTATGTGATATATCTTCCGAAATGTTAAATGTAGCAGAACAAAAAATGCTTAAAGAAGGAGTAATTGATAAAATAAAAATTTTAGAATGCAATGTTTGTAATCTTCATTTTGTTGATGAGAGTTTTGATTTTGTTTTATGTTGGGATGGAATGGCTGATGAGTTAGTCATAAAAGAATTAATTAGAGTTACTAAAAAAGGAGGTATTGTTTCAATATATCTTAATAACAAATGGGCAATTGCTATCAATAAATTCTATGAAAAACCAAATTATTCTCTTGCTTTAATTGAATCCCATCCTAATTATTTAGAAGAACAAAAAAGGAAACATAAGGCTTTCAGTCCAGAAGAAGCTAAAAATTTATTTGAAACGGAAGGAATCAGAGTTCTTGATATATATGGGGTTTGCCATTGGACAAGAATTCTTAACATCCCAGAAGAAATCCAAGAGGCTCAAAAATGGGACAATGACTTTTTTAACCAAACAACTAATATAGTTTTAAAACTGAGCACAGAATCCTCTGTTAAAGGAATGTCAAGGCATTTAGTTGTATATGGAAAAAAACTATGAAACCAAAAGCACACTTATAATTTTCTAAATAATACAAAGAAGTATAGAAATCAATGATTATCACAAATTACCAAATTGCCAAAAAATGCTAGTAGGGATTGAGAGAGATTAATTTTGCAGTTTATTGACAAATAATATGAGGAAGAATAGGAAATGTAAGAAAATGTTTAAAATATAGGAAAATAATTTTGTATAAACAGACTTTTTAATAAATAAATTTGTATTTGGTGTAAACAAAAAATGTACCATTTAGACGACGATGAGTATTTAAATGAAAAATATTACCGAAAAACGAAGAGTGTATGTCCTGAATGCTTACAACCAATCTCAGCAGAAGTTTACGAGGAAGATGATAAAATTTGGATGAGAAAAACATGCGAAGACCACGGCGATTTCAAGGATTTAATTAGTAGCTCTGCTAAATATTATAAATGGACGCATTATGCCATAAAAGATAAAGATGGAAAAGTTATTTGGCAATTTGATAAAGATGGTGAAACTAATCCACCAGATTTTAAAGGTGACGACCCAAGAGGTTGCCCCTATAATTGTGGTTTATGCGATCAACATATATCAACTTGTTCATTAGCTTTAATAGATCTTACTAATCGATGTAATTTTAACTGTAACTTTTGCTATGCCAACGTATTACAGAGTGGATACTTAGTAGAACCTAGCTTAGAGGAAATCGATAGAATAATGAACCACTTTAGAAGCAAGCCAATTCCAGCTGTTGCAATCATGTTTACTGGTGGAGAGCCTACAGTCCGGAAAGATTTTCCTGAAATTTGTAAGATGGCAAAGGATCACGGATTTAAAGAGGTAATAGTAGCTACAAACGGTTATGGATTTCAAAAGAAAAATGGTGGCCTCGAATGGACTAAAAGAGTAAAGGAAGCTGGCTTAGACACATTATATTTTCAATTTGACGGTATTAATAATGTTACATATGAAAAGACTCGTGGTATTAAGAACCTAATGGCATATAAACAAAGAGTTATAGATAATTGTCGAAAGGCAGGACTTAATTCGGTTGTACTAGTAGCAACAATTGCGAAGGGAGTTACTGACATAGAGGTTGGAAATATTATTCAATACGCAATTGATAATATTGATACAGTAAGGGGTATAACTTTTCAGCCTGTGTCTCTATGTGGTCGAATTGCTTTTGAAGAACGAGAAGAACTTCGAATAACAAATGCGGATATCCTCAAAGAAATCGAAAACCAGACTAGTGGAAAGATTAGCATGGAGAACGCTTGGTATCCCTTAACTAC
>CAZBNW010000033.1:0-18676 GCA_964493385.1 uncultured archaeon
TTGGCGAATATTTTTTATCGCGATTTTTAAAATGTCGTACCATGAATTTAAACGCCGCTTTGCTCATTGGTTTATCTTTTTTCCTTTTTTTATTGTATTGTGGAATAGAGAACACCTTTATTTGAGAAATAAGTATGAAAACAAAAAAAATATATTTTACATAAAAGTGATTACAACATTATATTTCTTGATTTCTGATTCTGTTAAAGCTTGTCCCAAAGGAGTTAAACTAATAATATCGTTGCTTTTTATTTTTAGTGAAGTTAATTTAACATCTGGATCTTTCAATGAAGGCATATATGGATTCCAATAAATTTCTTTAGTCATCGGATTGGTTATCATCCATAATTCTGGATCTAATTCATATCTCGTTATCTTCATGGCTTCAAAAATATAGCCAACATCAGCATCAAATGGAACCACAATTTGAACATTTTCTTCGCCCTCCACTTTCCCACAAGCAAGGCAGTCATCTCTTTTTATGATATTTAAATGATCAAATTGACCATAAATACCATTATAATTTACATAGGGAGGATCCATCGGGGGGCCTATATTTCTTCCTTTTACTCTAAATAATAGTTTTAAAGCTTCCTGAGATTGTATACTGGATATGATAGAACTAACTGATTGTATAGCTGCAATTTTATTACCAAGTATATTTTCCATTTCTTCAAATTTATAATCTGGTCCAAACGTTTCTTTAATATTATTTTTCCATTCCTCAATATCTTCTTCTGTTAAAGAATCTCTCACTTCAGAGGGTACATTTTCATTAAAGACTCGCCGTCTTAATTTAACTAATTCTACCTGTGCTAACTCTCTTAGCTTCATCACCTCATCATTTAAGTTAAGATCTGGTTTATGTCCATATTTCTTTTCGAAATTAACTTCTGCCTTTATAACACAATGATTTCTATTCCGTGGTAAACCTTTTAATGTACATGCTGCAACGAGTTTATCGTCAGCAGGAGGTATTGGTACTAAACATCTATAACAGGGTGTTTGGTCTAATAATTCAGGAGCATATTTCCAATCGAAAACCATTTCAATTTCTTTTCGAAATTTTTGAATTAAAGGTTTAATTTTTTCTGCTTTTATATTTTCGATTTCTTCCTCCAATTCTTCAATTCTTCTTTGCGCTTGAAAGTATTCAGGGTATTCCATTTCTTTTATTTCCCAAAGCCTAGCTTCGACCAAATTATCTATCTCTCTTTCTTTCTCCTTATATTGTAATCTAGAGCCTTCAGGAATAATAATTTGTACATGCCCTTCAAATCCAACAGTACCGCCTTCTACCATAGGTTTCTTCATTCTTAAACAAATTTTATTTAGATCTAATCTTGCATTAAAGTTATCTAAAGCAGCCACCACTATATCTGCTTCTTCATAAACGGACATAGGCAATCTTTGGAGTTTTTCAAAATAATAATCAACGTCTAAATAAGGATTCATTTCTTTCAGTCTTTCTGCTGCAACTTCTGCTTTAGGTTGACCCTCATCACCAGGCTTGAAGAGCATTTGTCGTGATAAATTAGAAGTTTCAATAATGTCCAGATCAACTAGGATCAATTTACCAATTCCCATTAGAGCAAAATCCTTGGCAATTTCACAGCCTAATGCACCAACACCAATAATTATAATACACCCATTATTTATTATCTCTTGATCCCACTCATCAATTAACTGCTGCCGAGCATACATTCGAGATTTAACAATATCCTCTGTGTTTTCTGTCATTTTTAATAACTCATTTTTTATTATTATAATATTATTATTTCGTAATCAAAATTTAAACTCTTTTAGTTAATTCCTTACAGATATAAAGAAATCAACTTGAAAAAACAGTATGTAATTTAATTGAAAAAATAAATTATTGAATAGAAATTTTTGTTTTCACTTTTTTTTCTTTTCAGCAGCCTCTTTAATCATTTTTTTAAGACTATCAACCTTTTCTCTCTCTTTAGCTTTTTCCAATTTTTCTTGGAAGATTCTTTTATCCTCTTCCTTTTTTGTTATTTCATCCATGAGTTCTTGCTTCATTTTTATTAAATTTGTCATCTCCTTGCGAAATTCTTTTGACTTAGATTTAACCTTCTTTTTTTGCTGAATTTCCGTTAATTCTTGTTCTTGTCTCCTTTCTTCAATCAGACTTATTATATTATCCGCTAATTCACTAACTTCTCCAATAGTCTCTTTTAATTCTGCTTCTTCCTCTTTTCTACGTTTTTTTTCTAAAGTTCTTTGCTTTTCTAATTGTTCTTGAACAGCTTTGATTCTTGCTTCTTCAGTTGTAACTCTTTCTTCTAAAACTTTCGTATTTTTAATTTCAGTTTCAATATATTTTATCTCTTTCTCCCAACCAATTTCTCTGAACTTAATAATAGCTGATTTAAAGTTTTTGTATGCCCTTTCAAAATCATGATATGCTGCCCATTTTTTTCCTTCATCAATAAGTTTTAGTCCATCATCTCTTATCTGTTCCACTTGCTGCCTTTTAATAATTAAATCTCTATATTGTCTTTCTTGTTCTCGTTTTAATTTTTCTTGTTCTAACCGTCTTCTTCTCACTTCTTCTTGAAACATAGTATATTCATTTTGCCTTTGTAAGCGAGCTTGCTCCTCTAATCGTTTCTTTTCAAGAAAATTAGCCTGTTCCTGTTGTAGATCCTGAATTAATGCGTTTAAATTTTGAATTTCAGGTTCCCAACCAATATTTTCTGCTAAAAGGTGTCTTGCTTGAATATATAATGAAATTGCCTCATTATAGTTAGGAATACGGTATTTCAAATACTTTCCAGCTTCTTCTAATAGAGAATATGCTGACTCTCTTACACTCATTTGTTTTTGTATAATTTTTTCTCGCTCTTGAAGAGCTAATAGCTGAGCTTCCTTCTTTTCCCTTTCTTGTCTTTTTCTTTCATCAATAAGTGCTGATAATACTCTTTCTTCCTCTAATTTTTCTAATTCTTTTTGAAATTGTAAATTTTTTAATTCTTCTTTTTGTTTTTTTAAGTTTTTAATCTTAAATATCATGTTATTAATTGAATCTGTTGGAAATTGCATCTCGTTTAATATAATGGCCGCCCTTCTATAACATACTATTGCATTATCATAATTTTGCTCTTTTAGAAAATGTTCTCCCTCCTCTAAAATCTTGAATGCTTGTTCTTTTCTCTCTTCTACTCTTGATTTTGAATATTCCGTTTTTAATTTTGCCAATTCCTTTGCTTTCAATCGCTCTTGTTCGACTCGAAAATTTTCTGTTAATTTTTGTTGAAATTCCCATTCTTCTCTCTCTCTTTGCATACTTAGCTCTAACTCTTTTTGTTTTTGTAGGTGATATTCTCGTTTTTTCTCTTGAACTTTGAGAACTAATTCTCTGATAGATTCAGTTGGAAACGCAATTTCATTTAATATTAATTCTGCTGCATGGTAATACTCAAGAGCTTTATCGTATTGTAATTGTTTCATATAAATCTCTGCTTCTTCAAGAAGATTGAAAGCTTCTTCTTTCCTTTTTTCCATATATTCTTGAATTTCTTTTTGTTTTTCAGCTTCTATTAGTTTGTCTTTCAACTTAATTTCATTTATTTTTATCTTCTCTGCTATCTGTTGTGTGAATTTAAATTCTTCTTGGGCATGTTGAAGTTTAACCTCTAATTTCTTTTGTTTTGCAAATAATTCTTCCTTAATTTTTTCCTGAACTTTGTGAATCATTTCTCTAACTGAATTTATAGGAAAACCGATTTCATTTAATATCAATTCTGCTTGACGATATTTTTCAATTGCTTGGTTATATTGCTTTTGATTAAAAGAGTTTTCAGCAGCCTCTAAGATAGTAAATGCTTCTATTTTACGATTTTCAATTAATTGCTTTATCTCTTCTTGTTTTTGGATTTCAATATTTTTTACTTTTAATCTTTCTTGTTCTCTTTGTATATAATCAGAGATCTTTTTCTGGAATTGTTTTTCTTCCTTTTCTCGTTGCTTTAATAATTCAATTTCAAATTCTTTCTCTCTTTCAATATCTCTTTTTCTAACTTCAATTGTTTTTATAGTATCTTGAAGCAATTTTAAATAATCACTTGTCCATCCAATCTCAGTTAAAATATTCGTAGCATTTTGATAGTTCTTTAACGCATCATCATAATCCTTTTGGTGAAGGAAAGTATATCCATCATTAATGAGATTAAAAGCCTCTTGTTGTTTTGCTAAATTTTGTGTGGTAAGCAATTCTTTCTTTTGAAATATTTCTCTTTCCTCTATTGCTTTTACCCTTTCTCTTTCCCTCAAAAATCTTATCTTTTCCATAAAAGTATAGTCTGCCTTCTCTTTTTCTATTGCCTCATTGATCGATTTCTGTCTTAATAATTCTTTTTCTCTCTTCTTCTTTTCAATATCTTGAATTGCTTTATTTATGATTGGAATTTCATCTCCCCATTGAATCTGTGCAAAAATATTGGTGACATCGTGATAGAGTTCAATCGCATCATCAAATTTACTTTGCGAAACGTAAGTTTGAGCCTTTTCTAATAAATTATATGCTTCTTCCTTTCTTTTTTCCCTGTAAGCAAGTTCTTTATCTATTTCTCTAAGTTTAATTTCTTTTTTCTTTAATTGTTCACTTTGTGTTTTTATTTCTCTAATAATTTTTTCTTGAAATTCTCTCTCTTGTTTTTCCTTTTCTATAGCCGATTTTAAATCTTGTTGTTTTCTTAGTTCAGCTTCTCGTTTCTTATCCTCAACAGCAATAATAGAATTTTGAATTAATTCTATTTCTTCATCCCATTGAATTTCTCTAAAAATTTCTGCTGCTTCATGATATGACCTGATTGCCTCATCAAACTTTCCTTGTTCAATTTGTTTTTGAGCTACTCCCAACTTTTTAAATGCTTCTTCTTTCTTTTGTTCTTGGAAGTTTCTTAATTCTTCTTGTTTCTTTAATTTCTCTTGTTTTTCTATCATTTTTTGCTCTTCAAATTTAATTTTTTCTAGAATTTGCTTTTGAAATAGTTGTTCTTCTTGTTCTCTTTTTATTCTTAATTCTAGTTCTTTAAACCGGTTTAAATCTTCTTCTCTTATTTTCTCTTGAATTTTTGAAATCATTTCTCCAATAACTCCTGTTGGGAAATTAATTTCATTTAATATCAATTCTGCTTGATGATACTTTTCAATTGATTTTTCGTAATCTCCTTGAATTAAAAGAGTTTGAGCATCATCCATTATTGTAAAAGCTGCTGATTTACGCTTCTCCATTATTTTTGCTAAATCTACTCTTTTTTGTATTTCAATTTTTTTATCTTTTAGCTTTTTCTGCTCTTTAAGCATATATTCGCTCATTTTCTTTTGAAATAAATCATCTTCTTTCTGTTGTTTTAATGATGCTTCAAATTCTATTTGTTTTTCTTTCTCCTTCTCTTTCTCTCTTTTTTTAATTGTTTGAATAGTTTCATGTAATAATTTCAAATACTGTTCTCCCCAACCGATATCTTTTAGATTTTCTATGGCTTTATTGTAATTACTTATAGCGTCATTGAAATTTTCTTCTTCAAAAAGCTTGTCTCCAAGTTGAATTAAACTAAATGCTTTTTGCTGTTTAGTTAAGTTTTGGGCAGAAAGCTGTTTCTGTTCTTCGATTAATTCTTTTTCTTTCAAGAGTTCTGCTTTTTCTCTCTCTCTTTGATACCTTATTCTTTCAATAAATGCTTTATCTTCAGTTTCTTTCCTAATTGCTTTCTGTAAAAGCTTTTGTTTATTTAATTCATTCTCCCTCTTTTTATTTTCAATACTGTGGATCGCTTCTTGGATTATGGGGATTTCTTCAGGCCATTGAATCTGAGCAAAAACATTTGTTACATTATAATAAATTTGAAGCACTTCATCAAATTTTCTATGAGAAAGGAAATCTTGGGCCTTTTCTAATAAACTAAATGCTTCTTCCTTCTTTCTTTCACGATAAGCAAGTTCATTTTCCCTTTCTATTAGAATTATTTGTCTTTCTATTAATTTTTGATGTTGAGCTTTCATTTCTTTTGTGATACGTTCTTGAAATGCTTTTTCTTGTTTTTCACGTTCTAGTTCTGCTTGAAATTTAATCTGATTTTGAATTTCAGCTTCCTTTTTTCTATTTTCAAGTTCTACTATAGCATTTTGGATGAGGTTGATTTCATTCTGCCATCGAATATCAGCAAAAAAATTTAGAGTATATTGAAATATTTCAATAGCCTTATCAAAATTTCCTTGTTTTACATTATCTTGTGCTTCTTCGAGTAATTTGAAACCTGCTTTTCTTCTTTCTTCACGATATTTAGATTTTTTCTCACGTTCCATTAATTCAATTTCCTTTTTCTTAAGTTTTTCGCGTTCTTGGTGTAAATATTTTGATATTTGCTTTTGAAACTCATCTTCTTTCTTTTGTCTTTTAATAGAGTCCTGTAATTTCTCTTGTTTCAGGATATTTTGTTTTCTTTGTAGTTCTTCAACATCTCTTATTGAATCTTCAATTAAAGGAATTTCATCTCCCCATTGAATTTCTGCAAATACATTTGCAGCATTTTGATAATTTGAAATTGTATTATCATAATCACCCTGTTTTAAGGAATATATAGCGGAATCTAGAAATTCAAAAGCAAGATTTTTACGTTGTTCAAAAAACTTAATCTCCTCTTCACGATCTTTAATAACTATTTCCTTCTTTTTTAAGCGATCACGTTCTTTATTTATTTGAGTTGCTATTTGCTTATGAAATTCTAATTCTTCCCGCCTTCTTTCCTCTAATTTTTTTTGCTCCTCGTATTCCTTGGTAAGTTGTGAATGCTTTAGCATTTCTACATTAGAGATTGTATTCTTTATCATAGATGCATAAGGTTCCCAACCTGGACCTAAATCTGTGAGAATTGATAAAGCTTTCTGATATTCATTTATAGCATCATCAAAATTTTTTCCTTTTAAAATCTCATCTGCTTTGTCTAATGTTTTAAAGAGATCTTCTTCTTTCTGTATTTCATCCCTTCTGTCTTCTTCAAATTCTATCCTTTTTTTATCTAATTCCTTTGTTGATTCGATAATTTGGGCTTTCTGCTTTCTGTAAATTGAGTCTTGAAGTACTATTAAATCTCTTTCTCTTTTTTCTTTTAATTGGTCGGTTATTTTTTCTCTTTTTTGTTTATTTTTTATATTTTCAATTAAATTTGCAATTGGTTGGATATATGAATCCCATTCTATCGATCTAAGAAGTTGAACTGCTTGCTTTAATTTATCGATTGCTTGGACATATTTTTTTTCTCTTTCAAGCCTATTTCCAATATCTATTAAATTAAATGCCTTAAGTTGAATATCTTCCTCATGTTTTTTCTTTGTTTCAAATTCAATTAATTTTTCCTTTTTTAATTCTGCTTCTTTTTCTAAAACAACTTTCTGTTCTTCAATATCACCAGTTAATCGTTGTGCTTCTTGTTTTTGTTCTACTTGAAGAGATTCAAAATGTGCTTTATCTTTATTAAGTTTTTCAATTAACATTTGAATATTTTGGGTTTGGGCACTCCACCCTATAGAATCTAATAATTCTATAGCTCTTTCATAATTCATTATCGCATTATCGAATTTTTTATCTTTTTCAAACATTTTAGCTGCGTCGATATGAGCAAATGCCTGGTTCTGTATATCTTCTTCATGTTTTTTTTTTGCCCTAAATCTCTCAATAACTTCTGCTTTTTCAACGCTACTTTTTTGTCCGAACATTCCAACAACTTCAGGTTTCTCTTCTGGTATTGTTTGAGTTTCTTGTTTCTTTAATTCTATTTTCTGCTGTTGAAGTTCTTGAATAGATTTTTTATGGTCTAAATCTTTTGCAAGTTTATTAATTTTAGATTTTATATTCTCTAATTGCGTCTCAGACCACCCTGCTTGAGCTAATAAATTGATAGCAGATAAATTTTGTTGGATAGCATCTTCAAAGAACCCGTCAAATTCCAACTTCTTCGCTCCCTCTAATAAGAAAAAAGCTTGATCCTGCAATTGTTCAATTTGGGCTTGTGCTTGAGTTCTTTGATATAAAGCTTCTTTTTGGGTAAATTCTTTTAACTCGCCAATTCTATCATAAATTTCTTGAATTCTATGCATCAAAAATCCGCTTTGTTTAAGAAAATCAGCTGCTTTTTGATAGTGTAAAATTGCTTTTTCTACATTTTTCTCTTCTTCAAACTTTTGGGCAAGTTCTAAAAATTTTAAAGCTTCTTGTGCTAAAAATTCTGGATTTTGCATTTTAAACAATTCCGCTTAATATTAGTTTGAAATATAAAATACACAAACATTATTCTTACTTAATTTTATCCACACTAAGTAATTAAACTTTTTAGATTGTTATAATTATTTTAACTAAATTAGTGAAAACGATAAATTAATTTGAATTAATAAGAATATTGAACTCAAATTTTTCAAAAAAAATAATACTCACTACTGAAAATAAGTTATGGAGATAGAAAGCAAAAATATTATCATAGACTTTGAGCCCATTTCTAGGAGGGTGTATTTTTCAAATGATAATTCTCTTTATGAAATTCTAACAGAATTAAATATACCAATCAGATCCTTATGTGGAGGTTTAGGAACCTGTGGAAAATGCAAACTTCTAGTTCAAGGAGGAAAACAATATTTGATTCCTCCGACAAATGCTGAAAAAAAGCTTTTAGATAAGGAGGAGCTTGAAAATGGGTGGCGCTTAGCATGCGAAACAAAAATAGATAATAAAAATATACAACAATTAGAAAAAATTAAACCTCCTCAATTTCGAATTTTTTTACCAAGTGAATTTTTGCCTGAAGATTTTAAAATTCTAACAACCGGTATAAGTAAAGGAGTAAAAATACAACCAAGTATTCAAAAAATCTATGTTGAAGTAAAAAAACCATCATTAGAGGAACCTACTCCTGATTTTGAAAGAATCCAAACAAAAATTTTTTCTACTATTCTAAATTTGAAGAGAAATGAACAACTTAATATCGATGTTAATAATTTAAAAAGAATACCTAATATATTAAGGGAGAACGACCATAAAATCACATTAGTTTTGTGGAATAATACTAATATTATTGCATGTGAACCTGGTAATACTACTGAAGAGAATTTTGGAATTGCTTTTGATATCGGGACCACAACTATCGTAGGCTATTTAATAAATTTGAATAATGGTAAAATATATTCAGTAAATTCAAAATTGAATAGCCAGACTGCTTATGGAGAAGATCTGATAACACGATTAACCTTTATAAATGATAATAAAGAAAATCTTCAAAAATTGAATTCTGCTGTAATTAAAGATTTAAATGAAATCATTATTACTTCATGCAAGAAAGTGAATATAAAACCTTCTCAAATTTATGAAGCTACTGTTGTAGGAAATTCTGTTATGCATCATATATTTTTAGGACTGAATCCAGTTAATATAGGATTAAGTCCATTTATCCCAGTCATACGAAAAAATCTGAATATTAAAGCAGAATATCTTAATCTAAATATCTCCAAAAATGGGAATGTCTATACCGCGCCTCTTATAGCTGGTTTTGTTGGGGCAGATACTATAGGTGTAATTCTCTCATCACGAATTCATGATGAAAAAGAGCTTACTTTAGCTATCGATATCGGAACAAATGGAGAGATAATAATTGGAAATCGCAAAGTCTTGGCTGTAGGTTCATGTGCTGCAGGTTCTGCTCTGGAAGGAGCTCATATTAACGATGGGACGAGAGCTGCGGCAGGTGCAATAGATACAATTAAAATTGATCATAATGATTTTGATGTGTCCTATACCACTATCAAGAATAAAAAACCAATAGGTATATGTGGTTCTGGGTTAGTTGATGCTATAGCGGAGATGTTAAAATCCAAAATTATTACAAGAAGTGGAAATTTTAATCAAGAATTTAATTCTCATGAAAGAATTATTAAACAAGATAAAAAAATAGAATTTATTATTGCTAAAAAAGAGGAAACTTCTTTAGGTAAAGAAATCACGATTAGCCAAAGCGATATTAGGCAAATTCAAATGGCAAAAGCAGCTTTTTACTCTGGATCAAGGATTATTATGAACCATTTAAAGAAAAATCTAAGGATTGAACAAGTTTTCCTAGCGGGAGCGTTTGGTAATTATATCAATGCTTACAATGCAAAATTCATAGGAATGATTCCTGATATTAATGATAATAAAATATTTCAAATAGGAAATGCTGCTGGAATTGGAGCACAGCACTGTTTATTAAATAAGGGTATGAGAAATAAAGCGCAACAATTATTAAACAAAATTCAATATGTAGAAATTGCAATAGAAGAAGGATTTCAAAAGGAATACGCTGAAGCAATGTATTTTCCTCATTTAAATCTTGATTTTTTTCCTAGCTTGATAGAATATAACAAAATACCAAAAAGGTAAAATCTAATAATCAAAATTACTTCTGTAAAATTTTGTTGTTTTATTCATTTAAATTTTGATAGAAATGAATAAAAACCAAATTAAGTTTATGTAAAAATATTTAAATTTATAATTTATTTTATCTTTAATTTAGTCCATATTAATAAACAAAATAAATTCTTAAATACCATTTACGATATTAATTTATATACATAACTAAAAAATTATAAAAAAATATTAAAAAAAGTCTACACGAGTGAACCTTTATGTCAAGTTTTAAACTGAAAGTATTACTTACTGGTGCTGCTGCTGTTGGAAAGACTAGTCTTGTCCAACGTTTCATCAAGAATAGGTTCCAAGCCAATTACAAGTTGACTGTAGGAGTTGATATTTTAACCAAAGACGTTGAATTTAGGCAAGGAGAGATTGCCACTTTAAGTATTTGGGATATAGGAGGACAACAACGTTTCGAGTTTATACGTAGTACATTCTATAAAGGTGCAGCAGGAGCATTATTGGTCTTTGACTTGACTAGAGAACAGACGTATACGGAAACGAGAAAGTGGCTGACTGAGATAAGGCAATTTGCTGGTGAGAATATCCCATTTGTTTTAATAGGAAATAAAGCGGATTTAATGGAAGATGTTGGTATAGTTATAGATCGGAATGAAGCTCGCTCATATGCAGAAAATGAAGGAAGTATCTATATAGAAACTTCTGCTAAGACGGGTGTTAATGTTGATGAAGCGTTTACTGAATTAACCCGTCGTATTATTGATTCTAGAACTTAGGATTTACCAAATAAATTTATTTATCTAAATTCTAATCACATAATTTAAAACTTAATTTACACTTATTGATTTTCTAAA
Source organism: uncultured archaeon (assembly GCA_964493385.1). Lineage (GTDB taxonomy): Archaea > Asgardarchaeota > Lokiarchaeia > Sigyniarchaeales > SOKP01 > Loki-b32. The sequence goes on from CAZBNW010000033.1 coordinate 11,278, forward strand.
TCCTTTTAAAGAATTCACTGTGGAAATTTAGATAAAATTAATTGAAACCTTCAAATTCCTCATAAAGATCATCATGAATAATATTTATTGCGTCAACTAATTTTTCTCTCTCAATAACTATTGACAAATTTAATTCATCACAGCTCTGAGAAATTGCTTTAACTTGTATGTTTTTTTTATCTAGCGCGTTAAAGATCTCTACTTTAGTTTTAGTTTCAAGAATTTTAAGACCGGTTATATTAATTACAGCAACATGTTCCCATTTGATCTTAAAGAAATCTGAAAAGAATTTTGAACTTCTTAAAGCAGCTATTGCTTTCTCAGAGTCTTTATCTCTTATAATAAAAGATGTACTTATTTCAGAGGAGCTTTGGGCTACTAAAGAAACACTAATCTTATTTTTGCTCATGACTTTAAAAATCTTAGCCAAAACACCAGGAACATCCACCATACTTCCAGAAATTATAGTTATAATTGTAGCAAATTCTACAGCAGAAATTCCCTTAATTTGTTCCTTATCTGTTAGTTCAGAAATCTCTGTAAAGTCCTTTTCTAATGGCTTATCAAAATTTCTTATTTCTAAGGGGATTTTGTGCTTTTCAATGGCCTCCAAACATTTCGGATGGAGAATTTTAGCTCCAAAATTAGCAATATGTTTAGCTTCATCATAATCCAAATTCTTTATAAGAGAAGAACGAGGTAGATATTTTGGATCTATCGCTAATAGACCATCAACATTTTTCCATAGAATTACTCTAATATTTTTATCATCTCCTACATCATATAAGGTTCGTGCTAAAATAGTCGCTGTATAATCAGAACCCCCTCTTCCGAGAGTTGTAATATACCCTATTTTATTTCTACCAATAAAACCAGTTAAACAAACAACAGTATTTTTATTAGGATTTTCTAAAAGTGGAACCAATAATCTTTTAGTGCGAGAGTTTGTTAAATTATATAATGGATATGCGTTATTAAACTCATCATTAGTAATAATCAACTTATTTGCTGGAATAAATACAGAATCTAACCCATTGCTTAAAAGATATTGATTTAATATGTAGGCGGATAATATCTCTCCAAAACTCAATACATAATCTTTATAATAGGGTTCTAATCCAAATTCTTTAATATCTGCAAAAGTATCCTCTAATTCACTTAATTTATCATCGATCCAATCCCTTGCTTTAATATAATGTTCAGAATCTTCAGGAAATATTTGGTCAATTATGTCAATATGCTTTTTTTCAATTAATGCTATATTTTTATCAGTTTCTTTGTCATCTTCTAAAGAGTTAGCGGCTTTTAGAAGTAAATCTGTTATTCCACTCAGAGCGGAAGTAACATAAACTTTCTTTACTTCACTATAAATACTTGTGATATTCAGAATTTTTTTGAATGCATCTTCATCTATAAGACAAGAACCCCCGAATTTCATAATGATTATCGGCATAATGCTCATACCTTTCTTTTAAAGTTCTAATTGTTCTAAATATTAAATAATAATTATAGTTAATTGGTTAAAACTCATTCATTTATTTTTTTTAAATAAAAATAAAATGATATTATTAATTCATAATTGTAATGATCGATCTCCATCTACATTCAACGGCTTCTGATGGTTCAGATACGCCTCCACAATTAATAAATTTAGCATTTGAGCTGAAGTTAAAGGCAGTTGCTTTAACAGACCATGATACAGTGGCGGGTATAGAACAATTTTTATCATATGGAGAACCGAACAAAATTATTGCAATTCCTGGTATTGAGATTTCAATTAGACATGAACCTAAAAGAGAATTAATAGATGTTCATATTATTGGTCTAAATATCGATCATTCTTCTACGAGATTACTAAATACGATTAATGATCAGATTAAAGGGAGATTTGAACAGAAAAAAGTAATCTGTAAACGCTTAAAAAGTGAATTTGGGTATGATATCTCATTTGAAGATGTAAAAGCTATTGCAGGGAGTGAAATTATAGGTCGTCCTCATATTGTTGAGATTATGAAAAGAAATAATCCTAAAAAAGTTGAAGGAAAATCCAAAAATGATTTATTCAAATTGATTAGTATTGGTGGCGCTGCATATGTAGATCGAAAAGTTGAGTTAAATCTTGAAGAATCTATTGAGTTAATTAAATCTGCAGGGGGTATTCCCATTTTAGCACACCCAGGAATTCATTTAGTTCCAGATAGGAAAAAATTTATAGAATTGTGTGTTAAAGCTGGGATTGAAGGCATTGAAGTAGAATATACATATGCTAAAAATAGACCTTTTTATGAAACAGATAAAGATACTTGGGCTCAGAATTATTTTCCTGATTACTACCGAAAAATTGCTGAAAAATTTAATCTCATTAAGTCTGGGGGTTCTGATTATCATGGAAGAAAAAAAAAGGTTAAAATCGGAGAAGCAAATGTACCAGATAGTTACTTAAAAAGTTTTATTTGAAATAAAACTCCATAGACTTAAACATTTAAAAGCGTTTGTAATTCTTGAATTTGCTGTTCAATCTTTTTTACTAATTCATTTATTTTTTCCTTTTTCTCTTTAAGTACCTCTTTTGTTATTTCTCCTGTGAGTTCTTTCATATCAAAATCCAAAGACGTCTTGGTAAGATTCGCTTTTTTAATCTTTAGTTCTAATAATAACTTTTTTAAACCATCTTTTTGTTGAGTATCCATTATCATAGGTTCCTGTTTTACTTCGCTAATTTCTTCAGGCGTGATTTTACTTTCTGAATTTAGCGTGGTTTTTGGAATTACTGATTTTTTAGGTTGAGGTAAACTTGTATTAGCTTTTTGTTCCATTAATCTAATTGGTGACACGGGTACAGGTGCTTTAAATTCATCAGGACTTTTTACTTGACCATATGATGCTATTTCTAATTTAGATTTTGCATCTTTTGGAACAAATTCTACTGATTTTGGTTTAGTTTTTACCATAAAATCTTCAGGATTTAATTTTAAGCCAACACTCTCTTTAATAATTTCAGTTTCCTTAGGTTTGACAATTTCTTTAGTATCCTTAACACTTACTTCCGGTAAAGTTGATTTAATATCTGATATCGGGATTTGAGGGGGTTTATCTATTATAGGTGTTTCTATTGCTTTTTGTTCGGGCTTTAATTCTTGAATATGTATTGATGGAGGAGGTTGCGGTAGTATTGTCGATTTTGGAAGAGAAATTGGTTTTTCTAATTCTTCTGGTCTTTTATGAAATACCCGAGGTTGTTGTTCTTCAGGTTTTATAGGTGCTGCTGGTGTGGGTGGTGGGGCACCTACTTTTTTTAACATATCCTTTATTTTTTGAGATTTTTCAAAAAATTCTTTCCCCAACGAGTCATCTCCTAATTCAATGCATAAATCGCTAATTTTATCGAACAAAAATGCAGCCTTATTGAAATCAGCATTCTTTAAGGCTTTAACTGCTTCTTCAGTTAATTTATCTCTCTGAAGTAAAGGTTTTAAAAGAGGAGAAACCTCTGCACTCATTTCTAAAACATCTGCAATTATCTGAACCATTTTATCACGATTTTTAGGATCTAATGCTATCATAGAATAAGCTTTTAAACCTAAGATATTCTCAATTTGAACGGGGTTCATTGCGGCTTTTAAATCTTGTTTATTTCCTATTACAGAAGACTGAGCATTGGGAGCTTGTTCTTTAATTAATTCTAAGAAATATTTACTTTTTTCGACATTTTCTAGTGTAGAATCAGTAATTAAAAGAACTGCGTCACTTCCTTTAATAAAGTTGTTCCATAAATAACTAAATTGCTCTTGTCCGGCAAAATCCCATAAATGAAAATGTAATTTTCCGATTCTTATAGTTGCGATATCACCTGTAATTGTAGGAATATGTTGCATTGGAATCTCATCTGCTTTGATCAATCTAGTAATTGTAGTTTTTCCTACTCCAGAAAATCCAACCAAAGATATTTTGGGGCGTAAATTTCGATGAATGGAATCTATAGTAGGATCAAAAACCTCAAAAGTCTTTGCATCAAAACGATGTTGTAAAATATCTTCGAATAAATTTAAAAACTCAATTTTACATTTAACTAATTCTTTTTTAATATTCTCGAATTTATCGGTCAAACTTGTGACAAATAAAAAGATAAGGTTAGCTTCTTTTTCTATTATGTATGATACCCTAAATTTATAATAATCATGAAAATCTATCTTGGATTCGCTTCTAATCAACGCCTCATTAATAATATCTTCAACTAGAAGATCTAAAGCTTCTTGCTTTAATGCTTTACCAAAGTGTCTATAATATAGAAGTTCATTGCCTCTGTATATAAACACTTGTCTTAGAATAATCTTTCACCAAGATAATTAGAAATTATTTATAAAAAATTAATTTGAAATGTGTTTGACTAAATCTTTAATAATCGAATATTTATCTTTTCTAATTTTTTCTCGCTCTAAAGTATCTTCTATTTTAGAAATTTCTTTTGAAAAATCGAAGATAGAAAATTCTTTTACTTCTCCTTCCTTACTACTCTCACTCAATTTCTTTAAAAAGGCACTTATACTAGGCATAAATTTTGCTAAATTTACATTTAAATCTAATTTTGAAATTAATATTAATTCTTCACTGAACGTAAACAAATAATTATATTTTTGGGCTTCCAGAGCAAAAGAATTTATCTTATTTAATTTTAACTCATTAGCTATTTCTTTAGAATTTGCAATCAGGGATAATATCCCATGGGGAATAACTTTTCCTTTAGCAAATTCCTTAATTAACGATCCTAGTATAATTCCATATTTATTTGCAATAGCGCATTCAGCATTTAGGTCAGATTTTAATTGGGAGATAATTTCCTCGTATTTAATTTGGCTCATAATTAAGAGAAATTGTTTTTACACAAATAATGAAAAACTATTTATTTATATTTGTTTAGTTATTAGACTCATTATATTACAAATATTTTAATGATTTCAACATAATAATTGATTTGAAAACTTACAAAACACGTTTTTCGGAAAAAGAATCCTATATTACAATTATATCTGATTCAAAAAAAGCAATATTGAGGGCGAAAGAGAGTTTTTATTTCCACCGAAAAAATTTAGAGAGATATATAGCAAAAGATACACATTTTCTAAATTCATTTTCTCCAGTTAAAGTAAAATCAATCTTAAAAATCATTAATATAATGGTAGAAGTGGCAGAGATCTGTGATGTAGGACCAATGGCCTCTGTTGCAGGAGCGTTAGCAGATCTAATGCTTGATGCGATGAAAGTTCAAATTACTGATCAAATTTCTGAATTTTTTACCTGTAAAATTGCTCTAGTTGAAAATGGAGGTGAAATTGCGATAGATTCTGAAGTACCGATGACGGTTGCATTATATGCCGGGGAAAATGAATTAAACTTAAATTTAGGTTTTTTAATAAAAAAAAAAGATTGCCCCATAGGGATTGGAACAAGTTCAGCAACAGTAGGTCATGCAATTAGTTTGGGACAAGCAGATGCTGTTACAATTTTTGCGAAAAATGCTGCTTTAGCAGATGCAGTAGCTACAAAAATAGGTAATTTAGTTAAGGGAAAAGATGTTGAAAAATCTATAAAAACAGGCTTAGACGTTATAGATGATATTGATGGTGTCATAGGAGCTTTTATTTCTAGAGAAAATAAAGTAGGTCAGACTGGCAAGTTACCTCAATTAATAAAGATTGAAGGGGATAAATATCAGATTTTAAAAAGGACAAAAGAGCTCTTATTCCCAGATGATTTTAAAATTTTTAAATAACCCAATATAAATGTATATTTTTCCCATTCTCAGTTTTAAAAGAACTTTTTTTATTTAAATAATTAAGACTATACTTCAGATCCCAATTCAAGTAATTTGTCAGTTAAATTACTGCCAATAAATCCAGTTGCGCAAGTAACAACAATTCTCTTACCAGTAAAAATCATAATTACAACATAATATTTTTATTAATTTTTAAGTACTTTATCTTTAATTATATTTACAATCCTTTGAGAAGTTTTCCCATCCCACTTCTCTATTTGTTCCCCTTTCTTATAAGAATGGGATAAGATCTTATCCAAATACATTTTTAATTTATTAAAATCATTTCCAATTAATGTGTTGGTTCCCTTTTCAACTGTAATAGGTCTTTCAGTATTTTTCCTTAATGTTAAAATAGGAATTCTAAGATGAGATGCTTCCTCTTGAATACCCCCTGAGTCTGTTAAAATAAATTTTGCATTTATCATCAAATTTAGAAATTCCAAATACCCTAATGGTTTAATTAAAATTATGTTAGATTTATTTAGTTCGTTTTCTAAATTGAATTTTTTTAGATTTTTTTGAGTTCTTGGATGAACAGGAAAAACTATTTTAATTTTAGATTGGATATAATTTAAAATTTCGATTACTTTTTCTAGATCTTTCTTGTTATCTACATTTGATGGTCGATGAATAGTTATTAATCCATAAGAATCACAGAATAAATCCAATTCTTTATAATAATTGTTAATTCGAGCCTTTTCCAGATTCCTAATTAAATTATCAATCATTATATTTCCAACGAAAAAAACCTTGCTTGAATCGATTCCTTCATTTTTTAAATTAAGTAGAGCACTTCTTTCTGTTACAAATAAATAATCAGCAATCTGATCTGTTAATTTTCTATTTATTTCTTCAGGCATTTTAAAATCAAAACTTCTTAATCCCGCTTCAACATGAGCTAATTCTATGAATTGCTTTTTGGCAACTAAGGCGCAAGCAATGGTTGAGTTGACATCACCTACAACTATAACTAATTTTGGTTTTTCTTTTAAAATAACCTTCTCAAATTCAATCATTATTTTTGCTGTTTGAATTGCATGGGACCCTGAGCCTACATTAAGGAAATAATCTGGTTTTGGTATTCCTAAGTTATCAAAAAAGATTTTGGACATATTATAATCATAATGTTGCCCTGTATGAATTAATTTAAAGTCTATTTTTTCATTCTTTAATTTATTTATTAAAGGAGCAATTTTCATAAAGTTGGGTCTTGCACCTCCAATAATCAAAACGTCATCAGTCATTTTTTAACATAAAAGATATATTTCAATATTTTGAAAAATCTTAGGATTTTAGAATTTGAATTCCAAAATGTTTTAAATTTTGAAGGAATTGAAGTAATAAATTTATTATCATTATTTGGAAAAAATTAATAATGTATTATCTAAACAAAATAATGGTAAAACTCCTGCTTGATAATTTATAAAATTAAAAAAATAGATGCTCTATTGGGAATTTGTATACATTTTTGAGGATAAAAGCCTTCATTTATTAAAAAAATACGTGTTTCTTTAATTTTTTATGTTATCAATAATTTCATAGAAGTAAATAATTATAAATATCAAAAGGTTTTGAGCTTATTAA
>CAZBNW010000033.1:18776-23750 GCA_964493385.1 uncultured archaeon
AATATTTATAGTGCTATCAGTTTTGTGAAAGTTATTCTCTCTAGTGTTTGTTTTATATTGATTTTAATTATTATTAGTGTGTTTGAAAAATTTAGGCAAAATTCAATTATTTATTTTCTTTTGTTTGGTTTAATAATTCAAAGTATACTATTTCCAATATGGTTTTTTAGAGGTATTGAGAAAATGAGATATATTACTATAATTAACTTTATTGGAAAGATCTTTCTTATCGTCTGCATATTTCTATTTATTAATTCAGAATCTGATTATACATTATATGCATTTTTTATATTTTTAAATGCAATTTTCATAGGAATAATTGCCCAAGTTTTCATACTTAAAAAATACAAAATAAAAATTGAAAGAAGTTCTTTTAGTGATATTAGATTTCAATTCTCAAATGGTTTTTACATTTTTTTAGTCTATTTATCTACAAATGTAATTAATAACTTAAATCCTTTTATTTTGGGGCTATTCACAGATTACTCCTATGTTGGAATTTTTAACGCAGGCTATAAGATCATTCAAATATTTGTTTTAATCATTTCATTAATCACTACTACTGTTTTCCCACATATTGTAAAACTTATTACTGAACGCAACAATAAAATGGAAACTAAAGTATTTGATTTTATCAAAAAAGTCTTATTGCTAATAATTTTTATAGGGATATTATCTTTAATTTTTCTATTTATTTCTGCGGATTTTATTGTAAATTTTATGTTTGGAGTTGAATACAATGAGACCATCAATGTAATTCGAATACTCTCATTTGCTCCTTTACTTATTGGAATTGGTCATACACTTACACTTCAAATTTTGATACCTTTAGAATTTGATTCACAAGTAGCTAAAATTTATGGTTTTTCAGCTTTCATTGATATCGTATTATGTTTTATATTTGTGCCAATATTTGGATATCTTGCATTATGTTTTATTATTCTAATTACTAGAATCATACCGATAATTCTTTCATTTATTTGGATAAGGAGAAATAAAATAAAATTAAATCTTTTAAATTTTAAAAAATAGTAATTTTCATTGTAATCAAGTAATTTTTAGCATATGAATTAGTATTTAATAAGATTTTAAATCTATGAATTATTGTTCATTAAAAAATTAAACAAATTATTTACTAATGGTTTTCATTTTACTAGAAAAAATTAAAGATTTCCTTTTTAGAATTAATAAATTCAAAAATTTTTTGATTTTTACATTTTTAAATAAAAAATTAAAAGTAAAAAATTTATTACGAAAATTTGAGATTTTTTCTAAACGCATCGAAATAGGAGGTAAAGATATTCCTTGGATTCCAATTAAGGCAAAACTCTGGCTAGATAAAACTCTTAGACCAGATATGATTTTATATGAATATGGTTCTGGTATATCAACATTATATTTTTCATCAAAAGTAAAAAAGGTTATTTCAATCGAGCATGACAAAAATTGGTATAACAACATTAATAATAAATTACTAAAGAAAAAAGTAAATAATTACGAGCATTATTTGATTGAACCAGAATACATCGATGCTGAAAATTCAAAACCAAGTAAAACTATTTATATGTCTAGTTTAAAAAAATATTCAAAATCATTATTTAGAAAATATGTTGAAAGTATTGATAAATATCCTAACAATTACTTCGATTTAGTATTTATTGATGGTCGAGCAAGAATGGGTTGTATTCTACGTTCAATCAACAAAATTAAACTAGATGGTTATTTAGTACTGGATAATTCTGATGAAAAAAAGTATAAATTAGCTAATAAACTTCTTAAAAGGTATGAAAAACTCGATTTTTTTAGTATTGCGCCATCAAATCCTTATTTAAAGCACTCAAATATCTCTTTCTGGAAAGCTTCAATTTGGAAAATTAAATAAATTTAAGATATTAAATAAAGAGTAATTATAATATAAGAGAAAAAAATGTCTTTCTAGGAGATTTTGAAAAGTTTAAATAACCCAATAATAAGGAGTACTCCCTCCATCTTCACTTTTTGAAACACAGATTCTATTTAAATAAGTTAAATTATAATACATTTCAACCTCTTCACTGGTTAATTGATCAAATAATTCTAAACCTGATACTAAAAGATAGTTATCGGTTACTATTAAGAAAACATCCTTTCCTGAATCATTTTTTAATTCAACAAGGATATTCGTTCCATTTTGAATATGTAGCCTAGGATTTAGATAATCTTCTGAAACAGTAAGAAAAAATATTGTAGAATTAAGTGGACGAGTTGCATTACTTTCATCAAAAGGATAATCATAATAAATAAAAATCGGACCCCATCCAAATTCTGCGATTATTACGTTTTGATTAGAAGTATAGTTAGAATACCATTGAACAGTGCTTACTTCTCGTCTTTTTAAACTATAAAAATCAATTGAGGAATATATCTCGAAATATGTAGCAAATAAGGAGAAAGTTATTATAAATATCATAAAAGACTTTAATTTTAGTTTCTGTATTGAGTTGGTTTTAATTGATTTATAAATATACGAAACAAATCCAATAGCAATTAATATAGATGATAAATAAAATATTCTAGAAAAAAAAGTAAATGAGCCTGTAATGAAATCAAATAAAAAACCAGCAATTAAAATAATTCCTAATGCAAATCCCCATAGTAATAATGGCTTTCCCCTTGGTTTGTATTGGAATATATATAATCCCCAAATCGCAAATGCGCAAATAATTAATATTTCAAATCCAGTAAAAACTGTTACAAAGCTAAATTTAAACAATAATATATTAGCAATCGCAAACGTGAATGTTAATATTATACAAAAAGTAAAAATGAGAGGAAATAATAATTTTTCTTCTATTTTTTTTAAAAGTTTATGTGTTTTCCCTATAATAATTAAAGAATATCTACCCTTCTTGAAGATCATTGACTTACGATAATGTAAAAGTACTAATCCTTCCAATATTCCAAATATAATAACCCCAAATAAAATATAGTACCATGATACAGTGGTTAATCTATTAAAAACAATGAAATGTCCAGTACTTATATTTAAAAAATAAAATATAAAAAAAATACATAAACAACCACATAATAATATAAAATCATTACCTCTCCTATAACTTTTAATAAAATAAATTAAATAAACCCATAAGAAAGAAATTAAAAAAATCATAGCGATTAATGAATGAACCAAGAGACAACTAATAAAAATTGTAATAAATAAAAAATATGTGAAAAACATACTAGAGAAAATTTGCTCCTTACTTGGTTCTTTTTCCTTAATAAAAGATTGCAATCTTATATATAAAAGAAAAAATAATGTTATTCCCTGAATTAAGGCTAAACTAGAAGGCCAAAACTGAGTCATCATACCTAAGAATCCTAAAGATGAAAAAACTAAAATATAAATCCCAAATATTGCTAAATTTTTATTTCTAAAAATCCTCATAAAAAGAATATAAACAATTAAAGAAGATATTGGAAACGTATAAAAGACAAAAAATTTGGGGATTAAAAAGATATCTATTCCTGAAAAAAAATGGATTATTGCCCCAAAAATGTGGAATCCAAAAGTACCGAAATAATCATTTAAAGGTAAATAATTTATATCTGTTATAAATTTAATAATTGAAATATGCATCCAAGGGTCTGTTCCTATAAATATACTAGTTCCAAAAATACCCAAGATACAAACTAAAAAAATAAAAATAGTTAATAAAACGGAGGTTGAAAATCTAAACTTTTTAATAGAATTTAAAATAGAAAAATTATTAATAAAATTTTCTTTATAATCGGAGGTAAATTTTAATTCAATTATATTAAATATTCCTCTCTTCAAATCGATAATAAAAACCCATAAAATAATTAATATGTAAGTTATTAACAAAATAAAGAAGAAAAACCATTCCGTTATAGCAAATCCTAAATAAAATCCAACAATTCCAACAATTATATAAAATGATAAATTAGCTACAAATGTAATAGCTAATCTTTCCAAAAAATTCAATTTTTTTTCTTTAAATATAAGAAAAATAATCGGATAAAGAGGTAAGAATAATAGTGTAAAACCTGTGCTGATATAAACGATTAAATGAAAAATCCAATCTAAAAAAATAATTTGCGATAAACCAGAAACTATATTAAAATTTATAATTCTGAGAAATATAAATATTAAGGATATTATAGAGATTAATATTATAAATAAATGAATCCTCATTTTTATGTAAAAAATAATGGTATTCAATTTCAAATTTTGAATTTTCATTATAATAAAATATTTTACTTAATTTTTAAATCAATTTGATAATTATAACAATACCATTTTAAATAATCCTTTAACCCTTGCTCTTGAATATATTCAGGCTCGAACTTAATTAAATCCTTAGCTTTAGATATATCAGCATAACTATGTAAAATATCTCCTGGTCGAGGATCAGAGTAAATAATATTAAGATTTTCTTTATTCGTAATTTTTAACATTAATTTTGCTAGATCAATTAGTTTTATTGGTGAATTTGCACCAATATTAAATATTTCCCCAGGAGTATCATATTTTGATGCTAATATGTTCGCTTGAATCACATCTTTAATGTACGTGAAATCTCTAGAATTTTGCCCATCACCAAAAATTATCAGTTCCTCATTTCGAATAATTCTTCCAAGCCATATCGCTATGACCCCACTATAAGGGGAATCTTTCTGTCTCGGACCATAAATATTGAAATATCTCAAAATGGTAGTATTTAATCCATAAAGTTGATGATATACTTGAATGTATCCCTCACCTGCTAATTTAGAAACGGCATAAGGTGATTTTGGATTTTTTTTCATATCTTCTTTTTTCGGTAAGGAAGGTTCATCTCCATAAACAGAAGAACTTGATGCAAAAATGATTTTCTCTATATTATTTTTTCTCGCTGTATTTAATACATTTAAAACTCCATTAATATTTACATCATTGCATGATTGGGGCATTAAAACGGATTGTGGAACGCTTGT
>CAZBNW010000034.1:0-23608 GCA_964493385.1 uncultured archaeon
AAAGAAGTAATTGGCTGGCTGTTAGGCGCAGCTATAGCAGTTGTTTGGATAAGTTTTGCATTGCTTTATGGGGATACTGTATCTCTCGTTGTTGCCATTTCCCTTACTATATTAATGGGTACATTATCTGGAGGACTAATTGCGCTAAGCAAAAAAGCTAAAACTAAAGTAAGCTAGGAACTTCTAATCTATTTTTATTTTTTTTTTTTTAATCAAAAATTAGTTACTAATGAAGATAAGAATCGAAAGCCCCAATCTGTATTAAAATTAATAACAAAATGAAACAAATCTTTAATAAAATTAAAAACAAAATAAAATCATTTTAAATAAAAAATGGTGATAAAAAATTACACAATATAAAAAATATGAAAATAAAAATCCTGAAGTTAGCAGTGATCCTGATAATTCAAACACCATTGAAGTAAAGGATTTAAAGAAACATTTTATAGGGAAAAAAAGTTTTAACGACGTTAAGGCTGTTGATGGAATTTCTTTTCATGTGAAAAAAGGAGAGATTTTTGGACTTTTGGGACCTAATGGAGCTGGCAAGACAACTACAATAAATATGCTATGTGGTTTATTAAAACCAACAGAAGGAACTGCTATAGTTGGAGGTTATGATGTAAGGAAGAATCTTAATGATGTTAAGGAATTAATTAGTGTATGCCCACAAGAAGCGGCAGTATTTCCATTTCTTAAAGGTAGAGAGAATATTGAGTACTTCGGGAACATGCACCTGATGTCGAAAGAAAAAATAAGAGTGCGAGCAGAAAAGCTATTAAAGTTATTAGATTTATTCGAAGCCAGTAAGCGGAAAGCAAAACATTATAGTGGAGGAATGAAAAGACAATTAAATTTATTAATTGCGTTAATAAACGAGCCCAACATTCTCTTCTTAGATGAGCCGACGGTGGGAATGGACCCTCGAGTTCGACGAAAAACATGGGAGTTTATTGGTTCTATAAAAAAACAAAATAGAACCATCATCTTGACAACCCATTATATCGAAGAAGCAGAAGCCCTCTGTGATAGAGTTGCGATTATTGATTATGGGAAATTAATAGCACTAGACTCCCCTAAAAAATTGATGGAAGATCATGAATCTAAAAATTTAGAGGAGGTTTTTTTGAAAATTACTGGAAGAAGAATTTTAGAGGGGATTTAATAATGAAAAGACAAAGAATTCTAACTGTTTTTAGGATGGAAATGAAAAAACTCATTAGAACACCGCTTTTTCTAGTTTTCTCGCTATTCTTTGTTGCGTTGCTTGTTATAATATTTGGATTTGCATTTGGTAATAATTATGGATGGGGACCTGATTTAAGTGTTTTTGAACAAATGATTCCAGGAATGTTTGCTTACGCGGGTATTCTAACAATATTTACAGCTGGGTCATCTTTTACTGGAGACCGCGATATGGGAGTAGAAAGAAGAATGAATACAACTCCAATAACCTCTGGAGAAGTAATGATTGGTCAAATATTAGCATATACAATTATACCAATCATACAAACAGCTATAATGTTTATAAATGCTCTTATCATAGGTTGGCGCCCAAATATTACTGTTGCAGGAGTAGTTTTGGTATTTGTTTTTATGATCTTTCTGTCATTTTGCTCGGTCGGGCTTGGATTGATTACCGCTACTATTGCTAAAGATGCTAAAGCTGCAGGCGCTTTAGCTTTTATCTTTATCGTGCCACAACAGTTGTTTGGGTCATTTATATATATGGGCGAGGAACTAAAAGTAGTTGGGTATGCCATGCCAAGTCAATATGTTACTGATGCATTGTGGCGAATTTCATATGGAACCACTTTAGCTGATGTAAATCTTTGGATTGACCTTGTAGCAATTGTAATTATAAGCCTTATAATATATCTTATCGGATTAATCTTATACGATAAGTCTAAAAGTACCTAAAGAATAATTATATGCTTAAATCTATTAATTTCTTTTTTTTTTCTGTAATTATAAATAAAAATAAAATAAAAAAAAAAGTTGATTTGTATGAAAAAATGGACAGCATTTATTATTGGAATAATTCTGGTTGTTATCTTTATAATCATTATGTTTGTATTACCTCCGTTATTAGGGTGGCATTTTCCAGATATTTTGAGTTGGGAGGATTTTGTAGCTGCTATTAGTACACCAGAAGGATTTGTTATAGGGATGGTTACTGAGGTGATTCCGATTATATGCGTTACAATTGGAGGTATTTTTCTTATAATTTTTTTGATTAAATTGATTCGGCGCAAAGAGTAGGCAAATAATAATTTGTTTAAAAAAACAAAGTTGTAGAATATGGAAGAACAAAAGATACTTGAAACAGAAAATCTTAGAAAATATATTAAAAAGCTAGAAATTGATACTTATGGGGTTGCTGACATGCACTTATTAAAGGAAATGGAAACTGGAATTCCCACAGATTTGGAAAAATTCCTAAATATGTTTCCTTATGCCATAGTATTAGGTGCTCAATATGGAAAGTTAGGAAAAAAAGCCTCTGGTGGCAGAACCGCATTATTTTTGGAAGATGCTGCGTTTTCTATAATGGAATATTTAGAAAATAAGGGGTATAGGCAGCTCATTATTCATACTGAAGATGAATTTGATCCTATTAATCGGTTAGGATTTATGTCTCTTAAAATCTTAGCAAAAACAGCAGGACTTGGTTGGCAAGGTAGGTCACTATTAATTATTTCTCCAGAATATGGTCCTTTACATCGTTTAATTGCAATTTTAACAGACCTACCACTTCAAACTAATCAAGTAATTAAAAATGAATGTGGTAAGTGCCGAAAATGTATAGAAGCATGTCCTCAGAACGCCCTTACTTTTGTTACCTTTGACGATCATCCCTCCTGTAGGGAGGATGTTTTAGATATTAAGACTTGTTTAGGAGATAATGGATGTCTGGTATGTATTTTATCCTGTCCTTTGTTAAAAAAGTCTTAATACTTCAAAGTAATATTATCTTATCAAAAGAAGTAAGATTAGAAAGAATAAAAAAAATTCTTGGATCCAAATAATATTAAAATCTTAGAATTGAACAAATACTTCAAGAGAGATTAGGAATATTTTTTTCTATATACTTGATATCATTTTATAATTTCGCTAATATTCCTAAACTTAAGGGTTTGAGAAGCTGGGTGCTTCTAGATTAAAAATTTGGCGTTTATTTGGCTTAAAGATCCATTTAGTTTTACATTTTTTAGAACAAAAATAATGCTTTGCAGGTTTTTGAGTGATATTTATAAAAACAAATTTATAAGGTCTATCAGATTTCCCCTGATACCTTTTTACAGGTTTTCCACACAATTCACATCTTTTTTTCAAGGTAATCATACTTCCATTTATTTCTTCCACGGAATCTTTAAAGAATTTCATTTTTTACCTTTTCTCGTACTTTGCATTTTATCATCTATTACTCTAACAAATATTATAGTTTGCCTATAAAATTATTGTTTCTATTTATATAGATAAAAAGATGAAATAAAAAAATAACAATATATAAAGAAATGTTTAAAGTTTTATGCTAAATTGATACGACCAATTGCTCTAAATGGTAATGCACTATTGAATGTTTCATAATCATAGAGTCTTCTTCCATCTACAAGATTAGGTGTTTTCATGCGTTTCTTAAAATCATCTGGCATTAATGTTTTTAATTCGTCCCATTCAGTAATTAATAATGCACATTCGGAATCTTTAAGGGCTTCTTCTATAGAATTAGCATATTGTATTATATCACCTAATTCTACTTCTGCAGTCTTAAGAGCTTTAGGGTCATAACCAACAATGTCTGTTACTCTTCGTTTCCTTAATTCATTTACAACCCTTATACTCGCTGCTTGTCTCATGTCATCGGTTCCTGGTTTAAAAGAAAGACCCAATAATGTTACTTTTCTATTAGCTAATTTACCTGCTAGTTCTTCCGCAATATCAACAATGTGAATTGCTTGGTCATCATTTATATCTAAAACTGCTTCTAATAATCTTGATGGATATCCTTGAGATTTAGCCCAAGCTTTTATGGCATTCACATCTTTATGAAAACAAGAACCACCAAAACCAACACCAGCACCCAAAAATCTTGGATTTATTCTATAATCAAGACCTACGCCTTTCATAACTTGAACTACATCTACATTTGGAACTAATTCTGCAAAATTGGCAAATTCATTAGCATAACTAATTTTTGTAGATAATAGACAATTATTTCCATATTTAACCAACTCAGCACTCTCTAAATTCATTCTTAAGATTGGACAATTTTCTAAATGATCTCCATAAAAATATTCATAGAATTCTTGAAGCATTGTACCGCTTTTTTCATCAAATTCTCCAATAATAATTCTATCAGGGTGTAGAGTATCTTCAATTGAACGTCCTTCTGCTAGAAATTCAGGTTGCATACACAATCCATAATCTTTTCCGGGTTCTTTTCCTGAAACTTCATTTATAATCTTAGATACTAAGTTTCTAGTAGTTCCTGGAACTACTGTTGACCTTACAACAACTAAGTGATATGTATCTTTTTTCTTTAGTGCCTCACCAATTTCGCGTGCAGTGCTTTCAATAAAACTTAGATCAATGCTTTTATCTTCTCTCATCGGAGTACCCTGCGTAATCATGGAAATATCTGTTTCTAATATTGCTTTTATAGGATCAGTAAGACATTGTAATAGCTCGGGATTATTTTTTTTAATATCATCCATTATTTCTTGGAGTCCTGCTTCAAAAAAAGGAGCCTTTCCGCCATTGATTATTGTTGCCTTTTTTTCATTATGAGTGGACGCTAATACTTTTATATCTTTATTGGCAAAACAGGCTGCCGAGCAGAGCCCTATAAATCCTGTCCCAAGGATTGATACACTGTATTTATACATTTTAATCTTAATTGATTGTTTTTGATAATAACAGAAATATTAGATTTAAGTTTAAATATTTCGGTTCTCTTAAATCATAATATTTTGAAATAAATCTAAGAAAAATTTATAACAATATGAAAATAGTATTAAATTTATGAAAATTCTCATTGAATTAATAAAATCATGGGAATATTATGGGTTATACTTTTCAAATTTTTATGAATAAGTAAGAAATCAGGAGGAATCTCAAAATGAAAAATTTAAGAGATGAGTTAAAAATTCCTAAAAATGCCTTACAGGCTATAAATGACTTTTTATTAGATGAGGATAATCCCGTCATAAATGATTTGCTCAATATCATCGAAAAATATGGTGGAGTCGATGAGATTAATAACAAAGCTGAAGAAGCCAGTAGATTAGATACAATAATAAATAAACTTAACAATAAAAATCCAGGATATGTAAAAGATTTAGATTGGTTAATAAAGCAAAGAGATCAAAATGTTTTTATCAGCATTCCAGAATATAGAAAAGAAATATTAGGGGACAAAATTGATAAGATTAAATTTGATGAAAATTATGCTGTAACATTAGAACTCTCAGCCTGCCAATATTTTCCTTTTCTTATAGATGTTGCTAAAGATGCTATTGAAAATCAAAAATTAATTCCTGGACGAATAATAAGAGTAAGAAAAATGAAAGAACAAGAGGAAGATAGTGATCTGTTAGCCATGACAGCTGCAATGCAGATTATTGGGGCTACGTATGTTGAAACACTTGACACGAAAGGGACTGCCCCTGGCCCTGATGGGCTCCCTGTGAATATTCACCTGGGAGGACCTGACACAATAACAGGATATTTTGGTGGAGTGGGGCAACCAAATGAGTATGCTTTAAAATGGGTTGATGAATTTCTATATTACTATACTAATTATGGAGTAAAGCAAGTACTGAATGTTAATCCTGGCACTGTCCTTCTAGGATATTTTATCTATAAATTAGGAATTAATAATGAATTTAAGATTTCAGTGTTTATGGGTAATGATAATCCATATTCATCTCTTTGGACCTTATTAACTGCGAAATTATTCGCCCGTGATGATGGTACTAGTCCATTAATTGGATATAATCTTTCAAATGCAGTTAATAATGAAACCTTAGAACTTTCTGCTTATATTAGAAAAAACTTTGATTTTGAGGATGTTGTGAGACTAGAACATCATATCACTGAAACATGGAAAAGTATCGTAAGACAACCATATGATAGACGTGATGAATTGGTTGAGTTAAGTAAGAAAGTAAAAAATATCAGTGCCAAACATGAAGGTGGTGACATTGAAGTTGAAAAATCCAGAGAGTATCCAACAGATATTCTCGATTATTTTAGAGATAAAAAAGAAATCATTGATGCTGGACATTGGGAAGCTCTAAAGATAAACCATAGAGATAGGTATAACGCTGTTAACACTACCGCCGAATTATTGACTAAAAATGGTATATCCATTATATCTGCCCAAAATCTACATCATAGAAAATAAATTTTGGAGGGTTATGTTATTATGAACAAATTTGATTTTCGACCTACTGGTGTTATGCCTGCGATGGTAACCCCTTTTAATAAAGATGAATCGATAAATGAAGAAAATTTAAGAAACTTAGTGAATCATCTTATTAATCAAGGGGTAACAGGACTTGTCCCTGTTGGAACTACCGGAGAATTTGTTAATATGACTTTTGAGGAGCGTCTTAAAGTCATCGAAATTGTAGTAGATGAAACAAATGGTAGAGTTCCGGTTATAGCGGGAACAGGAGAAACCGGAACTAAATTGGTAATTGATGCTACTAAAGCTGCTACTGACATTGGTGCAGATGCTGTACTAATAGTTACGCCATACTATTTAAAACCTAAGGCAAAGGGATTGTATGATCATTACTTTACGATAGCTGAAAAAACAGATATTCCTATGGTACTATATAATATACCTGCTTGTACAGGAGTAGAATTACCTTGGACTGTTGTTGAAGATCTCGTAGATATCGAAAATATTGTCGCTATTAAAGATTCAAGTGGAGATTATAAGTACTTTTCTGCCGTTTTAGAAAAAGTAAGTGATAAGATTTCTGTTCTAATAGGGTGGGATGAGAATGTTTTAGGTGCTCTAGCTGGAGGAGCTGCTGGTTGCATATTAGGTTCTGCTAATGTATTCCCTAAGATTTGGCTTGAAATATATAATCATGTAAAGAATAATCGATTAGAAGAGGCGCAATTACTTCAAAAAAAAGTTCAGAAAATAGCAAGATTATTAATAAATTCAGGTGCGTTAGGAGTTAAGTCATGTTTGAATATGATGAAAATTCCAGTTGGTAAAACTAGACAACCTATTGTTTTAGGTGATGCTCTTTCTTATGAAATTAAAGATGAATTAAGAGTCGAACTTGAGAAGTTAGGATTAATTGAAAAAACAGAAATCCAATTTGAATTTGGAGAAAAACCACTTACAAGTCGTTTTTATGCGGTTGGAATTACCCCTAAAAAGATTACTGATTTCGGATTAAAGGTAGGGGAAAGTCTTGTCGGAAATAGGGTAGAATTGGCACATATTGATCTTCTAATTGGTAAAAAAGATGGCCCTGTCGGGAATGCCTATGCTCAAGCTTTAACTAATCCAGAAGAAGGCCGTGAAGGTCTTCAAGTCATATTGGAACCCAATATGCAAGTAAAACCACCAACAATTATGATTCCTACAGTCCGTCCAACATCACTTCGCCACGCAAGTCTAACCTATGGGCCTGCTCAAGCAGCAATAGCTAAAGCGGTAATGCAATGCGTTGAAGATGGTATTCTTCCGAAAGAGTTAGCTGATGATATCGTACTAATTGTAAATGTATTTGTTCATCCAAGTGCTAGTGCTAGAAAAAGAATTTTCATCAATAATTATAAAGCAACTCGCAATGCTATCAGAAAAGCAATGGAAGGATTACCCACTGTAGATGATGGAATTGAGAACGCAGAAAATGCACGACATCCCTTTAGGAATGATCCTTAAATTCAAATTTTAATTTCTTCTTATTTTCTATTTGATTAAACAATAACACTATAATTATAGGCTTTATTAAGCATTAAAATTGCTGGTGAAGGTGGTGGATATTTTGCTGAACCAAGTGATAATATTCTTGATGTCCCATGGGAAAATATGTTAGCACTACGTTCAGCAATCGAAAAATACAGAAAATATCCATTAAATTTTTAGGTTTTAATAAAAAAAAAATGAAATAAATAAAAAAAAGATTTCATCCACTAATATTTCCTAGCTTTTGGATTACTTCTTCAGCTTCTTTCATTATTCGATCCAATAACTCTCTCACTGTAGGAATATCTTTTACTAATCCTACACCTTGACCGCAACTTACCATACCTGCATCAAGATCTCCTTCTCTATACATTTTTAATGCATTTTGACCGGATGCTACTTGTACAATTTGCTGAAGCGATGCGTTTTGTGATTCTAATTCAATTATTTGCTCAGCGGCTTTATTTTGCCATACTCGGTGAGTGTTTTTGATAGAGCGCATGACTATCGAAGTGTCAGTTTCACTGGCTTGAACGAGTGCTTGCTTTAAATTATCATGAATAGGACATTCTTTTGTAGCCATCATTCTTGTTCCCATAATTACACCCTCAGCTCCAAGGGCCAATATCGCCGCAACTCCCCGCCCATCTGTTACACCACCTCCAGCTATCACTGGAATATCTAAAGCATCCACAACACTTGGTGCCATTACGAGAGTTCCTATATCTAAAATTCCTGTTGCACCACCATTTTCATAACCCACAACTGTAATTATATCAGCACCCAAAGAGGCTCCTTTTTTTGCATATCTAACACCAGCACATTTGTGAATCCATATAGCACCACCCTGTTTAAATTTAGGAACTAGATGCTCTGGAGCCTTATGGCCGCTTGTCTCAATAATTTTTGCTCCCTCATCTAATGTTGCTTCAACATAATCCTCCAATTTATCTTGTGGCATGAGGGCGGGAAATAAATTGATATTTACTGCAAATGGTTTATTAGTTAATGATTGTGTTCTTCTGATTGCCTCGCGTAATTCTTCAGGAGTTTTATAATTTGCACTGGCTAATACAGCACAGGCACCAGCATTACTACATGCAGCGACAAATTCTGGAGTAGTAATATTAGCCATGGTTCCCACAATTATTGGATATTTACAACCCAACATTCCGGTTACTTTGGTCTTAATCATAATTTTTCACATTAAAATATTCAATTATAAACTAATATTTCTCCATCCGATTTATATTTCATTAAAAAAAGATATTCAAAAGAATTATTTTTTTTTATTAATTTTTAAAAATCTTCCAACATTATGACTTTAGTTTTTAGATTTTAATAACTCTTGCTTCAGATCATCTGAAATATTTGCTTTTTTTTGGTTTTCATAATTATACCAAATTATATGGGCTTCACCTTCCCCTACCTTTCTATTTAATTTCTTACTTACTAAAATATGTTTTATTATGATTTTAGACCCTTCTATGCTTGTTATTTTTGCTCCTACATAAATTGTATCGGGATAGGTCAATGGCGCTTTATAATAACAATCTTGATAGGATAATATAGGTCCTATGCGAACTTTTGTAGGTTCTTCATAAATGTTCAAAAATCGAAATAATGCTATCCTTGAACTCTCAAAATATCGATAATATATTGTATTGTTCACATGTCCTCTAGCATCCATATCTCCCCATCGAACTGGCATTTCCTCTACCACTGTAAAATCGTTTAATATCTCATTCATCTAATTTTCTCTCATTTATTAATGCATTTTATAATTTATTAATTAAAATCCTTTAATATGTTAATTTTCTAAATTCTTTATGTCTATATCTAATACTTCATAACGCTAATATTGATAATACTAAGAAAACATCTAAAATTAATAATAAATTCATATCCAAAATCGTTTAAATAGATTGAGTTGAATTATAAATTGACAGAACAAGCATTAGAATTAAAAGTTGGCGTTGAAGCACCTAAGTTTTGTCTTCTAGATAAGGATAATACCGAAGTCTGTTTAAAGAATTTCCAAGGTAAATATGTAGTCCTTTATTTTTATCCAAAAGATAACACACCTGGATGCACAACTGAAGCAATAGGTTTCACAGGGATTTTACCTGAACTTCAAAAATTAGATGCTGTTGTTATAGGAGTTAGTCCTGATAGTCCTGAATCTCACGCAAAATTTATAGAAAAGAAAAATTTGAAAGTTACACTTCTGAGCGATATTGAAAAAAAAGTAATTAAAGCTTATGGAAAATGGGGAAAGAAGAAATTCAAAGGTAAAGAATATTTGGGTGTAGTACGTAGCACATTTTTAATAGATCCGGAAGGAAAAATTATACATATCTGGCCTAAGGTTTCTGTAAAGGGCCACCCAGAAGAAGTAAAACAGGTCTTAAAAGATTTAAAAATTTCTAAATAAATCTTCTTTATTTTATCTAACAAGTATTTAATTTTATTGTGAAAAATTTATGAATGTTAAGGAAGCTATTGAAAAAAGAAGGGCATATAGATCTTTAGATCCAATAGATATTACAGAAGAGTTAATTATTGATCTTGCCGAAAAGGCTAAAATTGCTCCATCATGTGCTAATAATCAACCATGGAGATTTATTTTTGTTTATGAGAAGGAAAAATTACAAAACTTATTTACAGCGTTATCAGAAGGAAATAAATGGGTCGAAAAAGCTTCAATGATTATTGCTGTATTCAGTAAACCCGAAAATGATTGCATAATTGGAGAGCGTCAGTATTACTTACTTGATACAGGATTAGCTGCAGCATTTATAATCTTGCGAGCCACAGAATTAGGATTAATAGCTCATCCAATAGCCGGTTTTAGTGAAGTAAAGGCAAAAAAAATTCTTGAAATTCCTGATGAGATGAGATTAATTACACTTGTAATTATTGGGAAACATTCAAAAGAAATTAATCCGGTTCTTTCTGATTTAATGAAATTAGGAGAAAAGCAAAGACCGCCGAGAAAAGATTTAGGTGATTTTGTCTATTTAAACAGTTATAATAATAGAATTACAGAAGGATGGGGTAATAAGTAAGTGAATTCTATTTTAAAAGAAAAAATTAAAAATCATTTATCAAATGAAAAGAGTCCTTATTTACTTCAGCATGTAGAAAATCCTGTTGATTGGTATCCCTGGAGTGAAAAAGCTTTTAACAAAGCTAAAGTAGAAAATAAACCTATTTTTCTCTCAATAGGATACTCCACTTGCCATTGGTGCCATGTTATGGCACATGAATCTTTTGAAGATGAAGAAGTAGCAGAATTAATGAATGAGACATTTGTTTCAATAAAAGTAGATAGAGAAGAGCGTCCAGATATTGATAAAATCTATATGACTATCTGTCAAATGATGACAGGCTCAGGAGGCTGGCCACTTACCATTATCATGACTCCTGAAAAAAAGCCATTTTTTGCTGGAACTTATTTTCCGAAACAAACTAGATTTGGGCGAATAGGATTAATAGATTTAATCAAACGCATTAAAGAGTTATGGGATAACAAAAGAAATGAGTTACTAAATTCAGCAGATCAAATTACTTTCAGTCTTCAAAATCTAGATCAGGAATCACCAGGAGATAAATTTTCTGAAACAACTCTCAGAAAAGCATATCAGCAGTTGTCAATGCAATTTGATTCGACTAACGGTGGATTTGGAAATCGTCCAAAATTTCCAACCCCTCATAACTTAATATTTTTACTTCGATATTGGAAACGTACTGGTGATAAAAAGGCATTAGAAATGGTCGAGAAAACATTACAAGCAATGCGGAAGGGTGGTACTTATGATCATATTGGGTTTGGATTTCATCGATATTCCACTGATTCTATCTGGCTGGTTCCTCATTTTGAGAAAATGCTCTATGATCAAGCATTAATTGCAATAGCATATATTGAAGCGTACCAAGCTACTAAAAAAGATCTATATAAAAAAACAGCTTATGATATATTTTCTTATGTTCTAAGAGACATGATATCATCAGAAGGAGGTTTTTATTCTGCTGAAGATGCTGATAGTGAAGGAGAAGAAGGTAAATTTTACGTATGGACTAAAAAGGAATTAGAAAAAATACTTGAGAAGGGAGAATTTGATCTATTTATTAAAGCATTTAATATAGAGGAGTTAGGGAATTATTTAGAAGAAGCATCTGGGAAAAAAACAGGTGATAATATCTTACATCTAAAAAATTTACCTGAAAAGGAATCTCAAAATAAAGTTGAAAAAATCCGTTCTAAAATATTTAATTCAAGAGAAAAAAGAATTCATCCTCTTAAAGATAAAAAAATTTTAACTGATTGGAATGGACTAATGATTGCTGCTTTAGCCAAAGGTGCTACAGCTTTTCAAGAAGAGAAATATTTGAAAGTTGCTAAGAATACAGTTGATTTCATTCTTTCAAATCTTCGCGAATCAAATAATAAATTATTACATAGATATAAAGACGGAGTTTCAGAAATTAAGGCTTATCTTACTGATTATACATTCTTAATATGGGGTTTAATTGAATTATATGAAGCAACATTTGATATTTTATATTTAAAAACTGCTCTTGAACTGCATGAAATTCAAATTAACGATTTTTGGGATAATGAAATAGGTGGATTTTACTTTACTGCTGATGATAGTGAAGAATTATTGACACGGCAAAAAGAAATTTATGATGGAGCCATTCCATCTGGCAATTCGATAGCTATGTTAAATCTATTGCGATTAAGCTATTTAACTGGGGATCATGAGCTTGAAGAAAAAGCAGATATACTAAGTAGAGTGTTTTCTGAGAAAATAAGAGCCAATCCCTTAGCATATACACAATTCTTAGTTGCTATTGATTTTGCTATTGGGCCTACCTACTCCTTAGTTATTAGTGGTGATACTAACGGGAAAGACACAATTGAGATGATCAAGGGTGTAAATAGTACTTACCTTCCGAATAAAGTGTTTATCCATAGAAAGACTGAACAAAAATCACCAGAAATAGATAATTACTCTAACTTTGTACAATTTTTTGAAAATCTTGAAGGGAAAGCAACAGCCTATGTTTGTATAAATAAAACTTGTAAGCCTCCAACTCATGAAATAGATAAAATGCTGCAATATCTTAATTCTAGTTGGAGCTCAACTAGCTAATTCAAGTTAGATTTTTATTTTAAAAAATTAAGTAAGTAAATTTACTTTTTTAGATACTAGAGTTTCCATCTCATTTAGGGATTTTACAGAATTCATCTCGTCCTGAGTAATAAATAAAGTTAAATTACCATTATCTTGAATATACGCAGAAGGATATTTAGCATCGTTAATTTCATATTTTTCTTCAAATTCGTCTCTATGTAGAAATTCAGCATCAATATTGAGATTTTCAATAAAAGATTTCCAATCTTTTTTTATTGAAAAGATACCGAATGTTTGTTTGCAAAGATTACATTGATAAGAACTCGGTCGTAGAATTTTTTTCCAGAAATCTTTTACTACGCTTACAACTCCCGAGTCAGCATTATATACAAATATAATTTTTTTTTCTTTAATATCACTCACTAGAATCACTGATAATGTTTAATTTCCCCTTAATTACTACTAGTTACACTAAATATTTTAATCTGCTTTTTATTTAAAATAAAAGATTCAAGAATCTTGAGAAACAAATATATGAATAACTATCGTATCATTACTATTTTATTAATTCCTCTTTTAAAAAATAAAATCATGAAAAAAGAATTATTCTAGATATAATTTTCTTATTTTTTCCATTCTTTTCCGATTAACACCCATATCGCTCCAACCTACTCTTGAAGCAGAACGGAAATGTATTATTTTCTCTTTACCATCAAAATAGAATTCAACATCATCGACAAATTTAAATGTGGCAGTTCTGAACTCAAAGTGTAAGTAATTATCTGATTCAGTAATAATTTTTGTTCTTTTTAGGGATTTAATAATATTTTTTATTTTTTCTCTTGCTTCTTCGAGTGTTGAGTTATATTGTAAAGGTTTTATTTTATGTTTTTCATCTGTACTTTGAGTGGAAACACAATTTGGAGATTTTGGGCATGGATGAAACTTTCCATCAACAATACCAATTGGTTTTTTTAATGTTGGAATTTCAATCACTTTTGTTATATTTATTACTATAAAAACTGAATTGGGTATAAATAGATTAAGATTTTAAGTTAAAAAAAGTAGGGCTCAGTTTAATAAAAAAAACAGGATACACATGGCATTTTCTTTATAATTTTAAATACTTAATATTTCTTTTATAAGTGTTGAGATCTTTTGGTTGTCAAATACCGAAATATTTGCTGTCCTCTTAAACGCATTTATCTGATCCATGTAATGTTCTTCAAAATGATTTAGAAAATAAACTAATCGTTCTTTTAAACTTTGATGAGCAGGTTTAGATAAAAACAAAGCCAATTTTACCGATTTTCCATAAGTAGCATGTATATACAAGCCCTTATAATTAATTTCTTTCATAGAGGTAGTACCGCCTATTTCTGATACAAATGAATCCATAGCTGATAAAAAGCCAGAGATCAATTCATTATCTACAGGATAATCTTCACTTGAGTGTGAAATCATACTCACACCTGAATTTGGATCAATTATTAATAGACTCCTAAAGATATCTTTAAATTTCGGTTTAACTACTATTGAATGTTCCTCAGTAAGTAACACATCTTTGGGTAATAGTTCAAACATAGTGTAAGATTTAGAATTATAAGCTTCACTTTCTTTAAAGTAATATTTAGAAATTTTAGTCAGTCGGGAGGGAGCTCGAATTGGTTCATGCGGTAACTTTTGAATAAAACCATTTCTTAGTTTTTCATCATGATCTTTAGACTTCTTTCCTTTAAGGATTCCGAAAATTTTCTCATGAATTGGGTCAACTACGTAAAGCCATGTACGTAATTTTTGCATATCTGAGATTAACCTATCCAAACCGATATTAAAAACAGATTTTGGGGTTGTAACAAAAACAGTCCATAAGCTTATTTTTGAAGCTTCACTAATCTTATAAAAAGTGTCTTTATAATTTTTCTCTGTCAATTCCTCTCCAGTTCTAACAAAAACAGCCTCTGTTCTTAATAATGGTTTTTTCTTTATTAGATACAGATCTAATGCATAATCTTTGATTACAGAAGTGTTATAAACGCTAATTCCCCAATCTGCTCCTTGATCTGCAAATATATCTATTAACTCTTGCTTAGAGATAAAATCAAATCTTGTTAGGTAATCACATAATTTCTCATCATGAATGATAGTATTTCCTATGTATGTTAAAGGTGTGTCATACTTTTTCTGCAGATCAGGATTTTTTTGATACTTTTTAAATAAATGAATGGTTATATAATCAAGCAATTCTAATTTTGTTAGAGATTCATCTTTTAGGGTAGGAATATTATTTTTTTCCATGAAGTTATAAATTTCTTTAAATCTGCTCCTTACCATTAAGCAATTCAGACATATTATACCAAATTTTCCTTCACTTTCTTTTCGAATGTTTTCTAATATTTCAGTTGAAGATGACATTGTTTCTGAGTTCATATTGGTAATTAGATTTTTCGAGTTTTAAAATATTATTATAATTAATTGTAGATAGAAATTTCAAAGTTGTTTTGCTTTAAAAATATTATATGCATCTCTAAGCCTTAAAAGTGCTGTTACTATAACTAAGACAAAGAAAATCCAGAATATGATACTCCTCCATGGAATTAAAATGATTATTAAAAATAAAAATATTAACGTCTCAGAACGTTCCATTAGTCCAGGTCTGTAGTAAATTACTTTTTTTGTTTCTTCTAATTCTTCTACCTTTACTGCACCTCCAACTAATAAAAACATAGTTATGCATAAAACAATTGCCCCTAGAGATAAAATTCCTGGCCACATTAAAATCAAAGGATCAGTCGAAATTACAGATATAATTATAAGGACTTCAACAGTTCTATCACTAAAAATGTCTAGAATTCCTCCGAAAGTTGTAGATTCTTCTAGTCTTGCTAATACTCCGTCTAAAACATCTAGAAAAAAGGATATAACCATCAAAACAACAGCGCAAAGAATTAATTCAATTTTCCATATTAGTATCCCGCTCAGAAAAATAGATAACGCGCTTAATAAACCGAAAATTAAACCCAATATAGTTAGTTGATTTGCTGAAATCTTTTTAAAGAATAATTTTTTCGCGATTTTTTCCAAAATTTTATTTAATTTAGGTTTTGAGAGCCATTTATCAATCATTTAATCAATTATACTCTATATGGCTTGAAATTTAAAAATTAAGGTATAATCAATTTGTACAATAAATTGATTTTTTAAATATTATAATCTATCTGTAATAATTGAGTATATTTGTTCCGCGGTAAAGCCTTTAATATCGATTGCAGAACATCTACAATTCCCCGAGCAAGCACCACATCCTTTACATAATGCTTCATTGATTTTAGCTACAGTTCCAAACCATTTATCTTCAACGAGCTCAATTGCTCCGTAGGTACAATTTTCAACACACATACCGCAAGCAATACATCGTTCAGGACGGACTATAGCAAAAAAAGGCTCTACCTCGACTTCTCCTTTTGCCATTAAGCCCGCTGCACTTGAAGCAGCTCCTTTAGCTTGAGCTACTGCATCAGGAATATCTTTTGGACCTTGAGCAACTCCAGCAATAAAGATCCCCTCAGTTAATGTATCCACAGGTCTTAATTTTGGGTGAGCTTCTAAGAAGAATCCATCTGCGGATCTTTGGATTCTTAATAGAGATGTAATAATGTCAGCATCTGCTCTTGGCTCTAAACCACAAGATAGTACAAATAAATCAACTTTTAACTCCATTGGTTGTTGGAGTAGTGTATCTTCTGATCTAATCACAATTCTATGATCCTCATCTTCACTAACTTCGGCAATTCTTCCTCTTACATAATTTATTCCATAGTTTCTTCCAGCGGATTCATAAAATTCTTCATAACCTTTTCCAAAGGCTCGCACATCCATATAAAATATATAAATATCAGCATCAGGATGTTTTTCTTTATATTGTCTTGCTTGTTTTGTTGCATACATACAACAAACTCGAGAACAATATTGATTACCACCCTCTCTAAAATTCCTGCTTCCAACGCACTGAAGGAAAGCAATACTATGTGGTTCCTTCAAATCTGAGGGCCTTACAGGCTTTCCTATTACCGGTCCAAAAGAACTTAGTAAACGTTCCATTTGAAGTCCAGTAATTACATTAGGATATTTCCCATATCCATACTGCTTAAGTTCTGTAGGATCATATAAATCCCAACCTGTAGCAACTATTATAGTACCTACTTTAATTTTTAGGTATTCAGGTTCATCGTCATAGTTTATTGCTTCAGGTTCACATACATCTATTCTTACACAAATTCCACATTTTATACAATTTTCCATATCTATAGTATATTGTCCTGGAACAGCTTGAGGGAATGGAATATAAATTGCTTTCCGTGTAGCTAATCCTAGATCAAATTCATTTCCAACAATAACAGGACAGTAGTCAACGCATATTCCGCAACCAGTACATTTTTCTTGATCTACATAATGAGGTTTTTTTAATATTGTTACTTCAAAATTTCCTATATACCCAGATACTTCTACTACTTCAGAATATGTTAAAAGTTCAATATTTTTCTCTCGTGATACTTCACTCATTTTAGGTGTAAGAATACAACTTGAACAATCCATTGTAGGAAATGTTTTATCAAGTTGAGCCATATGACCTCCAATTGTAGGAGTTTTTTCAACTAAATATACTTTATAACCCTCTGTGGCAAGATCTAAAGCAGCATTCATTCCCGCAACTCCTCCTCCGATTATTAAACAAGAGGGTTCAACTTTTACTTTCTGAACTTCTAGCGGTACCAATTCCCTTGCTTTTGCTATAGCCATTCTAATATGGTCTTTAGCAGTTTCATATGCCCCTTCTGGCTCTCTCATGTGAACCCATGTGGAGTGTTCTCGAATATTTGCCATCTCAAACAAAAACTGATTCAATCCCGCTTCCTTACAGGCAATCCTAAAAGTAGGTTCATGCATCCTTGGAGAACACGCTGCAACTACAACTCTATTTACTAAACCAGCTTCGATATCCTCTTTAATCATTTTCTGACCTACATCAGAGCAAAAGAACTTATATTCCCGTGCTACTTCCACCTTTGGAAGTGTTTTGGAATATTCAACTAAATCTGGAACTGAAACAACACCACTAATATTTACTCCACAATCACAAATATATACTCCAATTTTTGGTCTTTCATTTCCGGTAACTTTTATTTCTTTTTTAGCTTCTGTCATTTTTTCACTCCTATATTAATTGGTCCTTAACAATATTTAAGAATGGATCCACAGAAATGAAGGGAGAAACGCCCTGTAATTCATGATTTTTAATTAAGCCTAATAAATTAGGATCCATTCCAAACGCAACTCCTAAGAGTTGAGTTATGTATATAACAGGAACTTTAAAAGGCTCCCCAATCATATCAGCATAAATATTATTTACCTCAACTTGTCCTAGGTCCAATTGAAGGTGACAGAAGGGACAGCAATTTATTATTATATCCGCCCCTACATCTCTCATATTCGTTAACTTCTCACGTGTAAAATCTGCTGCGACTTCTTTAACAGCAGTTCTAACAGCTCCACCAGCACCACAACACATATATTTATCTTTATAATCAATACTTTTAGCCCCTGTTAGTTCAACTATTTCATCAAGAAATCTAGGAGCCTCGTATTCACCATTCCAAGGTCGTTTATCACTTGGTTTTACTATATGGCACCCATAATGCACTGCTACTTTTAAATCTGAAAATTTTAGTTTAATATAATCTTTTAAATGATCTAATCCCATATCAAGATATAAAGCTTGAACTACATGTTTTGGTTCGAGATTACCGTTGTATATACGACCAATTTTAGCAAGATATTCATTAACTTCTTTTTTTAATTCATATTCATGTTCAAGTTCATACCATGCATCTCTGAGAGTTCCATAGCAACCATTACACCCTGTAAGAGGATTAGCTCCGATTTCCTCTGCGATAGAAATGTTTCTTGCGGCAATTACTAGCCAAGTTGGTATATGAAATGCTCTAAAAACTCCTGGAGCAGGACAACATGATGCACCAGGTAAGTCCAAAATCTCAGCAGCGAGATGATCAAAAACATTTCTTATTGAAGCTTCAATCATAGGATAACGATTAGGAATAACGCATCCTAAAAAAAATCCATATCGCCAATTATAATTTTCACTCATATTTATCCCTCTTTATCTTTTTTTTCTGCTTTTGCTCTCTCTTCTTTTAATTTTCCTGCGTTATCCATTAATTTTCTAAATCCAACAGCTTTCATTAATTCTTGGCATTCCTTTATAGCTTTAGGATAAGAATGAACTGTTGGTGGTAAAGGTGGCAATCCATAGGATTCTCTTAAATCTCTCCATTTTTTATTATTTTCGCCAGTTGCAGGTACACCATGGCCTGTAGCATAAAAAATATTATTAGCTAGCCCGAAATGTGAATCTAAAATATATCCTTCTTCTACTGCAATGTTTCTAAGTTTAATAATCATATCGGTAACAGGGATATTTCTCGGACATCGTTCATAACAATAATAACAAGTTGAACATAACCAAATATCAATATCCTGTAAGACTGATTCGTCACCTGTTAAAGCTCGACGAACTGCAGACCGAGTTCTATATGCTGTTCTTCTTCCAGACGGGCATCCTCCTGTGCATGTCCCACAATTTATGCATGCTCTTATCTTCTCTAAACCAGCATCAACGAATTTTTGTGCAATTCGTGAACTCGTGGATTTATAAACTTTTCTTTTAATATATTTTTCTACATTTTCGCTCATAATTAACTCGAGTCTTTTGTATGTTTTACATATTGATTTGCAATTTTGTAAAAAAATAAGATGTTTCTTTTACGTGTTTGATCAAACAAATTAACTGATAATCTTGTGAAGGTAAAAGTATATTTCTTAAAAAAATTTGTTATCAATACTTAATAACTAAAATCAATTTAATAGTTATTTCTTATATTTTACATTTTTATAAGGAACTTATTGTTAAGAATTCCTTCTAATTATTTAATAAGAATTATTTGAAAAAGAGTTAAATATTGTTATTCTTTAGGTTTAAAGTTAGTTAATTAGCTTAATTCATCTAAATACTCGATTTGTTTTTCTTTTGATAAAAATGCTAGTTCTTTTTTAATTTTTTTTTTCTTTTCTTTGGGCAAATCTAAATTTTTCAGTCTATCTCGGATATCTTTTGATAAAACAGTATAGATTCTCATAAAATACTTTTTTATCTCTGGTATTTCTTCTATATCTTTGTTATTAATATCTCCTCTAATTTTTATCACCATTTATTATATTCATCTGATTACATTATAAATTTAAATTTAATTAAAAATTAGGAGTCCAGTTCTTCTTTTTGATGTGCCTAATCTTAAAAAAAACTATCATTAAATGTTCTTGTCTACTTTTATTTTGTTGAAAAATTTTTTTTTTTTCGTTATGACATTTTCGTAATATTTAAATATATACAATTTCAATGTCGTCTTTGTTATAAAATGAATTTTTTCAAAATTTCATGATTTTCAATTTCGGTTGTCATTTTACTGCTTAAATTATTATAATCTGTTCCATAAATTACTTGACCACGCGATTCCTCCAAATCAGAATATCTTAATGTCAACATGGCGGCATAATTCAATGTTTCTTCATCAAATTCTCCTTGTAGAATTGTAATTGGTCCAGGAACATCCTTAGCTTCCATAATTAAATCATTAGGTTTTCTAAGATTAAGCAACATTTTGTTTTCATTTTCATTTCTCCCTACAATTATTTTTGATTTTTTATAACGGAAATGTCGTCCATGCTTTAAAATATGTATATCCTCCATTTTCAAGTTTTCATTAAATTTAAGGTAATCATTCATCCGATTCGTAAAATGTACATCTGTTAATAAGCAACCCCCACAAGCATAATAATCTTGTAGTAATCCATGTTTCCTAGCTAGATCTAATTGAGTTTTTCGGCTTCTTCCTTTTATTCCCATTAATTTTTTTCGATCTATTAAACCTTGTTCTTCATAGATAGTTGGTTTTAGCTGGAGAGCAGATAAGGGTCTTAATAATTTACCTACAAGTCCAGATTCTTTTTCTACAATCTTAAGTGCCTTCTTATGTTGAGATTTTGGTCTCTGGTTAAGAACTTCTCCAGTAAAAATAAAATTAGCGTTTATTTGCTTTAAAAATTTTTTTGCTTCTTTTAAAATATATATTCTACAATCAAGACATGGATTTAGGTTCTTCCCATAGCCGAATTTAGGATTACGGATGATTTCTAAATAATCATCTTTCAAAGGTAAATAATATACTCTTATTCCTAGTTTTTCATGGAATAAATGTAATCTCGCCTCAGGTTGACCAGATTGTTTTTCATATTGGCAAAAAGGGGATGTAAAATTTAAGCCAATTACTTCAATCCCTTGTAATTGTAATAAAAGACAAGCAGTTAAGCTATCTAAACCCCCAGATATCAAACCAAGACCAATTAGATGATCTTTTTTTTCCACTTTTTTATCTTTCATAGTATCAAGTAAAAAAGAATCTAACCAAGAATATTTAAAAATTTTAAATCATTTATTCTTTTCTTTAATTTATTATAATTCTCTTATTTGAATTAAATTACTCATTTATTTAACCTAATCATAACCTAATTAATTATGTTTTAATCTATAATAGAAAAGCTAAAAAAAAATCAAGGATAAATTTTTATATAATACTAGTGAAATTTTATAATAGAACACGATATTTATAGAATACATAAGCCAGTGTTGCCGAGTCGTAAGGCGATGGCCTGCAGACTTCTTTTCTAAGGAAGAAAGCCATTTATCATGGTTATATGATAACCATGGGTGCAAATCATGGGTTCAAATCCCATCACTGGCTCCATTAATCACAATCGAATTTTAAGGGTTTCTATAAAAATGAGGGTATATAATAGCTTAACATTTAAGAAAGAAGTATTCAAGACAATAAAGCCAAATAAAGTTTTGATGTATGTATGCGGACCAACTGTTTATGATAGTCCTCATTTAGGTCATGCTAAATCAGCTGTAACTTTTGATTTGATTCATAGATACCTTGAATTCAAAGGATATAAGGTGAATATAGTTAAGAACTATACCGATATTGACGATAAAATTATTAAACGAGCAAACGAGAAAAATCTAGACTTTAGGATTTTAACCGAACAATTTATTAAAGAATATAAGGAAACAATGGAAATTTTAAACATAAAAAAGGATACAATAAACCCAAGAGCAACTGAAGTTATTGATTTCATGATTAATTTTGTTAAAGGTTTAATTAAAAAAGGTAATGCTTATGAAAGGAATGGCTCCGTGTATTTCTCTGTTAAATCATTTCCGAAATATAATACTGTTTTGCAAAATGTTAAAGAAGGTACAATTGAAGATGAAGAGGAAGATTATCTTGGTGATCAAGATACTGCTTATGGAGAAGATAAACTTGATAGCCGGGATTTTGCTTTATGGAAAAAGATGAAAGAAGGAGAACCATATTGGGAAAGTCCTTGGGGAAAGGGGCGTCCAGGTTGGCATATTGAATGTTCTGCAATGGCAATGAATTTTTTAGGGGAAACAATTGATATACATGGAGGTGGTCAAGATTTAAAATTTCCCCATCATCGAAATGAAATTGCGCAATCGGAATCCTACACAGGGAAACCTTTTGCCAACTATTTTATGCATAATGGATTTGTTAATGTGGATAATGAAAAAATGTCTAAAAGCTTAGGAAACTTCTTTTTAGTTTCAGAGGTTGTAAAAAAATATGAACCAATGGTTGTGAGATGGTTCCTTATTTCGAGTCATTATAGAAGTTCTGTGAACTATTCGCTGGAAAATATGGAGCAAGCAAAGAAAAATTATAATAAAATTGTAAACACAATCAAAAAGATAAATGAATTAACAACAGTTGAGGATGGATCTAAAGAGCTCAAGGTCTTAATTTCTAAAATTGAAGAATCTCAATCAAAAATCATTGAAGCTATGGATGATGATTTTGATACACCTGTAGCTATTGCAGAAATATTGTCCTTGTTTCGGGAGTTAAATAAAGCTCTATTGGAGGAGAAAATCGAAATAACTGAAAATTTCAAGGATTACTTTTTCAAATTTATTAAAAATCTAAATAAAATTTTTGGATTATTCCCTATGTTAAAAAAAGACTCAGGATTAGGCGTTACAGAGGTTTTTGATGATAAAGATAAATTGATAAAAAGCTTAATTGATATCATAACGGACACACGTACAAAACTCAGAGAACGAAAAATATATGATTTAAGTGATGAAATTCGTGAAAGACTTAGAGAATTAGGAATAAATGTTGAAGATCTAAAAAGAAAATAAAAGGAATTTATAACTTTAAATGAAATTAAAAATCCAAAAGATTAATATTTATTTCATTTTTAACGCCAAACACGTAATTCATATAATATCCAGCCCAATACAAGTAAACTAATACCTAAAAGAAAACCTATAGGTATTGCAATCCAAAAATTTGCGAAGAAGGTG
>CAZBNW010000035.1:0-23416 GCA_964493385.1 uncultured archaeon
TGAATATTCAGAATGAAAAAGCGAAAAATAGAATTGCTTCTTTAATCTATATATCCGTTTTTGTTGTTTGGGGGCTGGTTTGGCTAATGATTTTAGAACTGGCACTATTTTTTTGATTACATCCGATTATTATCATGTTTCTGAATGATAATTAATATAAATGAGATAAAAATAAAAGGCATACATAAAAAACTATATATTGGAGCAAAACAAGCAAATCCAAATAATCGGATTAAAAAAATTGTGTTGAAAACGATCGCAATAAACAAGACTGTTATTATAGTAATTTTATAATTTCTTTCAATTCCTTCAAATCTTAAAGTGATTTTTCCTGATATGAACATTATCGTGATTCTAATAACTTCAAATCCGAATAAAAACATAGTTAATCCTATATAAATCATTTCATTTAAAAATATTGATTTATTTATCCATAGGATTAGTATTAGATTAATTGTAAATAGTATTAATGATATTATAAGCGTTAAAACAACTAATCTCACTAGAAACTTGTATTCCTGTTTATTATACATTAATTAATTTCACTCTAATCCAATTCTATTAGATATAATAAGTATTTAAGATTTAAACTTATCAATTTCAGAAAAAAATTCTGCAAATAATTGGATTCTACCATAAATATTTTTATATTTGTGTTGATTAATAAAGATTATTTTATTCTTGAATTAAAATAAAATGAAATTCCAATCAACTGAAAAAAATAAATTCATGTGATAATTTATGTCTGAAGATGAAATAATATGTAATAATTGTGGTAAGCCAAATAAAACAGATAGTAAATATTGTATTGATTGTGGTGCTTCATTAGAAGTACCTGCGAAAATTATGGAGGATACTGGAAAAGTAAGTGATATATTTGCCACCACCACACCAAAAACACCGCCAAAAATAAAAAAAAAAACTAAATTTCCCTATAAAGTACTAATATATTTTGCCATTGTTGCAGTAGTTAATTTCATAATAGCACTTTTAGTAATGTTGGGATTCGGTTTAGGTCCAGATGCTTACTTTCCGCTTTTTTTTGGGTTATTTTTATTATCAATGCTAGTTGTTGGTGTATTTTGGGGCGCGATTGCACTCGGTGGTAGTGATGCTGTAGAAGCTATAGGTACATGTGGGGCTGTAGTCATTGCTATCATAGCAATAGGAATTTCAATTCCTATTTACATTATAACTGTTTTAGGACCAATAGTCGGAGCAATATTTAAAGCAATAGGAGATGCAATATCCAATGCAATAAGTAACTTTTTTACAGCACTATTCGAAAATATTGAAATACCTGGCTTTGAACCATTCTTATTTATTGGCTTATTCATGGTACTTTCAATACTTATTATATATAAATATCATTTAAATGCAAAAAAGAAATAAAAATTAAGATAATTCGTTTTTTTTTATTATATTTTAACTGAATAGAAAAAGTATCGCATTACTCCATTATGAAAGAAAATCAAAATGAAGCCTTTAGCCTTCATAGACCAATACTAAACCTCAATGGTAAAGCTTACAAGTTTTCTAATCTTCAAATTATGAATTTAATAGTTGGCAGCCCATTATTATCTATTTTAATCTATTTGTTTTTAAGCCTTAAAATTAATTACTGGATATATGAATTCACATCTATACAGATATCCTTTTTTTTGAATTCTATCTTTAATATGAATTCAACAGTGATTATCTCTTCTGATCATAATACATTTCCTACAATTATGATACCTAACCACCCTTTTGAGGGAAAATATTCTATTACTCCAAATTGCTTAGCAGCTCATATTTTTAGCATTTTAATTGGTATCATTTTATTTATACCTTCTTCAAAAGATCCCTCGAGTAAAAACAATTTTATATGGAGAAAAATAAAAACTTTAATTGTTTCAGTTGGAGGAATTCATATATTAAACATTATTCGAATTTTATTTTTATTATTTTTTAATTTTAAAGGAATTCCCTTTGAATTCATTCATGAATCTTTATTCTTCTTATCTGCAATAATTGCAGCTTTATTTGTTTTTATACTTCTTAAAAATTGGTTGCCAGAATTATTTATTTCAATCTATTACTTATATTGCTTAGTTTTTCAAAAGAAAAAAATTACTGTTAGTCAAGTTCAACAAAAACCATGAAATCTTTACTAGATCTTCTATTTATCCTATGAGATCACTTTAATTCCTTTTTTTCTCAATTCATCTAAAATATTAGAGGTTTTTGAATCTTTATTTATAGGATTTGTGCTTATATCTAAGTATCTAAGAGAAGAAAGCGTTTTCAAAGAATTTGGAATAAAATTTATTCTATTATCGCTTAAATCTAAATACTCGAGGCTAATTAGTTTTTCTAGCCCTTCTAACAGTCTTATTTTATTATTACTCAAATCTAGTTTTTTTAAATTTTTGAGTTTATCCAAACCATTAATTCTTGAAATTTGGTTAGCTCTTAATTCTAATTCTTCCAAATTAACAAGAGAATCTAATCCTTTAATTTCATTTATTTTGTTAGCTTCTAAATGTAGTTTCTTTAAGTTAATAAGATGATCAAAGCGTTCGATTTCAGTAATTTTATTTTTTTCTAAATAAATTGCCTTTAGGTTTGAATAATGCTTTAATTTTTTTATCTTACTGATTTTGTTTATATTATAATTTTCTAAATATAAATTATCCCTATCAATATAGACTATTTTACTATTTACCTTTACATAATCCATGAAATAATAATATCAAACTCTACTTTTTAATAAAACTTATATTAACTATAAAAAAACAGTCTCTTCTATCTATAATATAAAAGTTAAAAGATCAAAACATTCTTCAATTATAATTACTTTCTCTATTAATAAAAAATCCCTATCTTTACCCATTTCAACATAATTTCACCTTATTTTTCAAAAACGTAACCTTTAAATAGGCAAATTAATATTGTTATATTAAGGTATGTAAAGTCTGGATTGACAACGAAAAATTACATACAAAAAAATGGGGTTTAAAACTCAAAAATTTAAAAAATGACATATAAATATAGAAAAGAGATGAGAGATATAAGACCTATGACATTTGAGGATTATTTTGACAGATTTATTAATGAACGCGGTGTTCCGCGTAGAGAATCAAATCAAGTTTCAATTTCGAGAAGTGATTATGAGCATCTAAAAGCGAAAGTAGAGAAGTATGAAGCGCTGGTGGAGGAACATAAAAAAATAAAGACTCAAAACGACCGCTTGCTTAAAGAGCTAGATGATATGAAAGATGATGGTCGCAAATTCAAAGAGTTGCTTGAAGAAAAGGAGAAATTTATGAATTCACTTTTGCGTGTACGCGCGGACTTTGATAATTATAAGAAGCGTTCTGAGCGAGAGAATAGCAGGTACAAGTCATATGTTACGGAGTCCATGTTAAAAAAGTTAATTGATCATTATGATGATTTAGTAAGGGCATTGAATTTATTAAAGATGCTTGAGGACATGGATGGTATTAAAAATGGTTTTGAATTAATAGTGAAGAATTTTGAAAAACTGTTAAATGAAGAGGGTGTAAAACCGATGAACTCTGAGGGTGATAAATTTGATCCCTATAAGCACGAAGCAATTCTAATTGAAGAAGGTCATGATGATCTCCCTGAAAATACCATATTAGAAGAAATTTCTAAGGGTTATTATTTTAAAGATAAGGTTTTAAGACCTGCGAAGGTCAAAATCTCTAAAAAATCAAAATTATAAAATTTAATATAAAAAAAAAATAAAATAAATAAAATATAAATAAAAACGGAGTGATAAAATATGGGAAAAATAATAGGAATTGACTTAGGAACATCAAACTCAGCAGCAGCTGTACTAATTGGAGGTAAACCAACAATTATTCCGAGTGCAGAAGGATTAACCTTAGGTGGCAAAGCTTTTCCCTCAGTGGTTGCGTTTACAAAGGATAGTCAGAGGTTAGTGGGTGAACCAGCGAGAAGACAAGCGATTTCGAATCCTGATCGTACAATTACAGCGATTAAGAGGAAAATGGGTACTTCTTATAAAGTCAAAATCGATGGCAAGGAATATTCTCCTCAAGAGATTTCTGCTATGATTTTAAGGAAAATCAAAGAAGATGCCAGTGCTTATTTGGGTGAAGAAGTTACTGATGCGATTATAACAGTACCAGCCTATTTTAACGATAACCAAAGACAAGCTACAAAGGATGCGGGAAGAATCGCAGGATTAAATGTTAAGCGTTTAATTAACGAACCCACTGCTGCAGCTGTAGCTTATGGATTAGATAAGAAAAATGCCAGACTTAAAATCGCAGTGTTGGATCTTGGCGGTGGTACCTTCGATGTTACAATAATGGAGATGGATAATCAAGTTTTTGAAGTGATTTCTACAGCAGGAGATACTCAATTAGGCGGTACTGATATGGATAAGATACTTGTTGATTATATTGTATCAGAATTTCATAAAGATGAGGGAGTAGATTTAAAAGGAGATTCAATGGCAATGCAGAGAATTCGGGAAGCCGCTGAAAAAGCTAAAATTGAATTATCTACATCGATCACAACTGATATAAATTTGCCTTATATCACCGCTACAAGTGGAGGTCCTAAACATCTTAATATGACACTTACGAGAGCTAAATTGGAGCAGTTAATTGAACCTGTATTAAAGAGATTGGATACTTCAATCTTAAAGGCTTTACAAGATGCTGGTATGGCAAGAGGAGAGATTGATAAAATCATTTTAGTTGGTGGACCTACAAGAATGCCTGTTGTACTGAAGAAATTCGAAGATTTATTAGGGAAAACACCAGAGCGTAGTATTGATCCAATGGAGTGTGTTGCGATGGGCGCTTCAGTTCAAGG
This sequence comes from uncultured archaeon, assembly GCA_964493385.1. Taxonomy (GTDB): domain Archaea; phylum Asgardarchaeota; class Lokiarchaeia; order Sigyniarchaeales; family SOKP01; genus Loki-b32. Next base: position 4,855 of record CAZBNW010000035.1, read on the forward strand.
TGGAGTATTGACTGGTGAAGTTGAGGATTTATTATTACTTGATGTAACACCCTTATCATTAGGAGTCGAGACATTAGGCGGAGTTTTTACTAGATTAATTGAGAGGAACACTACAATTCCAACTAAGAAAGCTGAAACTTTTTCAACTGCAGCTGATAATCAACCAGCAGTAGAAATTCATGTATTACAGGGTGAAAGACCAAGAGCAGCAGATAATATAACATTAGGAAGGTTTCATTTGAATGGCATTCCACCAGCTCCAAGGGGAATACCACAGATCGAAGTAACATTTGATATCGATCAAAATGGAATCATAAATGTTTCAGCTAAAGATAAAGGTACTGGAAAAAGCCAATCAATAACAATTACAGCATCAACTAAGATGTCTGATGACGAAATTGATCAAAAAATTCGTGAAGCTGAGCGAAATGCTGAAGAGGATAGAAAATTCAAAGAATTAACTGAGGCTAAAAACCATGGAGAATCATTAATTTACCAAACTGAAAAAATATTGAAGGAAAATGAAAGTGTTATAGGAGATTTAAAATCAGGTATACTTGATAAGATCTCTGATTTAAGAAGTGCGATGGAATCTGATGATGTTAACCGAATCAAGAGTGCAATGGAAGCTCTACAAAATTCATTACATGAAGTCTCATCTCGAATGTATGGACAACAACAAGGAGCTTATCAAGGCGCACCACCTGGAGGAATGGGTGATGTACCACCAGGAGCACAAACATATGGTTATCAAGGTAAGACACAAGATGAAATTGAAGAAGAGCAATTCAGAAAAGCTACAGGACAAGATGACAATGTAGTTGATGCTGAGTATGATTAAATTCGATTTTTTTTTTTAATTTTTTAATTTTTTATAAAATTACGATTATAAAATTATTATTCTATAAAGGGGTTGTAAAATATGGCAAAAGATTATTATAAAACATTAGGAATTAATAAAGGAGCTTCAAAAGAAGAAATTAAAAGAACATTTCGCAAAATGGCCCGTAAATATCATCCTGATGTTAATCCTGATGAACCAAAGTCAGGAGAAAAATTTAAGGAGATAAATGAAGCATACAGTATTTTAAGTGATGACAAAAAAAGAGAAATGTTTGATAAATTTGGTGTAGTAGAAGGGGAGCCTTCAACATATCAGAATTGGGGTGGAGCTCCAGGAGGTTCAAGAGTTCATCGAAGTCCAGATGGTACAACCTATTATTATTCCACGTCGAGTTCACCTGGAGGATTCGATTTCAGTGAAATTTTTGGAAATCGTAATAATTCCGGGAATAGAGCTGGTGGATTTGATTTTTTTAATGATTTAGGAGATATTTTTGATGTTTTTAATAGGAGAGGAAGAGGGAGCACAAGAGCAAGATCTCCGAATTATAGTAATCTTCCAAGAGAGGGGGATGATTTAAGATATGATATGGAAATAGATTTTATGGATGCATTCTATGGAGGAAAGAAAAAGGTTCAATATAAAGATCCAACAACAGGTCAGATGAAGACATTAAATGTAAACATTCCAAGAGGGATCAAAGATGATCAAAAATTACGTTTAAAAGGGAAAGGAATGCCGGGAGAAAATGGAGGTGCTCCTGGGGATCTCTATATTGCTGTACATATTAGAAATCATCTAAAATTTGAAAGAAGAGATGATGATATTTATATTGAGCAAGAAGTTCCTTTTACCACAGCGGCACTAGGAGGAAAAATTCAAGTGTCAGGAATAGAAAATACTTTAAATGTAACGGTTCCTCCAGGAACTAATAATTCATCAATATTAAGATTAAAAAATCAAGGATTCTATAAAATTAATTCAAATCAAAGAGGAAATTTATTGATTAAAATTAAAATTAAAGTTCCTAAAAAATTGAATAGGAATCAGAAAGAATTGTTAGAAAAATTACAAGTAATGGGGGTTTAATGAATTATTATAAAAGAAAAACTAGAAAATAGAAGGGGAATTAATAATTGGTCTACAATTATTTTATAATTTTAGATAAAATTAAGATAATGAGGATATTAAAATGGGTTTAAATACAAAAAAAAATGTTTTATTAAATACTTGTCCCGAATGTGGGGGCTCAATAATTCCATTGGTAAATACTGGAGATGTTGTATGTAATCAGTGTGGATTGGTAATTCAAGAAAAAAATGTTGATTTTTCACATAATGGGCGTAGAGCTTATACTAATCAAGAAAAAAATAGTAGGGAGCAAACGGGCGCTCCAATTTCAATATTATTACCAGATATGGGATTAAGTACTGTCATAGATAGAAATAAAATTAATAATCCTGATTTAAAACGAGCTGCTAAATGGAATACGCGTATTACATGGCAAAAAAGAAACTTATTAATTGCATCTACCGAATTAAAAAGAATTAGCACAATTTTGAATTTACCTAATTATATAAAAGAAGATGCTATGCGTCTTTATATTGAAGCCTTTAAAAAAAAATTACTGAGAGGAAGATCTATTAATGCTATGGTTGCAGCGTGTTTATATTTAGCATGTAGAAGGAAACAACTTCCAAGAACGCTTCAAGAAGTAATAAATGAAGCATCGGCAAATGCTAAAGATGTACGAAGAAGCTATAGTACATTGATTAGAGAATTTAATTTAAAATCTCCATCTACCGATCCTGTGTCTCTAATTCCAAGGTATATTAATGACTTAGGGTTAGATTCAGAAACAGAACAATTAACAACCAAAATTTTAAATTCTTATAAATTAAAGTTTTCTATTAGTGGAAAAGATCCAAAAGGTTTATGTGCTGGCGCAATATATCTTGCTAGTAAAATTAAAAATAAAGATCTTACACAACAACAAATTGTCGAATCTATTGGAGTTACAGAAGTGACTCTTCGTTCACGTTATAAAGAATTGAAGAATAAACTAAAAATTACTGTACCCACATAAAGTAAAATGAAAGCGAATTCTCTTAATTTTACCTAAAATTATAAAAATAAATTGATAATTATTGATTTATACAAATTAAAAATAGAAATAAAAAAAATCTAACCTTTCTCAATAACTATTCCAGTACCACCAGCAGGAAAGCTAAATATTATAGCATTTGCAGCACATACCTGAAAACATGCGGCACATTCTAAACAGTGAGATTGATAATCATCAACAATATATATTTTCCCTTCTTTTTTTTTCCATAAATTCATTACACATATAACTAAGCAACGTTCACAATTATTACATTTAGCATAATCAATTTTAATAAAATCTCCTGTAACTAGAACTCGTTTAGTTAAACCTTCTAATTCTATATTCATTTTTCTTTTCCACCTCTTCTTTTTCTTTTTTGTGGTAGCATATCTAAAAGTTTTGGCAACACAGCCATGATTTTCTTTGGATCCATTAATTTATCTAAATCATCTTCAAAAATCTTAGCTACCAGAGGAAATACATAAGACATGATAAATGGCGTTGCTTTGGGCATATATGATTTGATATGGCTTATAATTTGCCTAACTCGTTTTGCATGTGGTTGGCTCCAATCAAATATTCCTCCTAAAATTTCCATTATCATAGGTACAAACCAAGACATCGTTTCCTTTGGGCTAAACGGCAAAGCTTTCCATATTCTCCACAACTCATTACCAGCTTCAAACTCCTTGCCGACACTAGTTTTTTGCCATTCTTCATCAAATTTTTTGAGTGCTACCTTGGAAACATCTCCAGAAGTAATTGCTTCTAAAGCTACCTCTGCTGCTATCTTTCCTGTTACCATTGCAGGATATATCCCCTCCGCCTCTAGAGGGCATGGAAAACCGCCAGCATCACCAATTAAAATTACCCCATTAGTATGAGTATTATAAGGATAATCTAACCAAGGTAGTAAGTGAGCTTGTAGTTCACGTGGTCTAGCTTCAAGGATTTTTAGCAATCTTTGGTAATATTTTAGATTAATAACACGATTTAAATAATACAATGGATTGTTATCCCACCAATTCATCCAGTTTCCCAATCCTTGATGAAAACCATCATTAAAAAAGACTTGATATGAAGCTGGAAAATTTGAACCCCACCAAACTGCTAATGTTTCATCACCCATAATATCATCGATTTTATCAGAAGGTGCTTGAAAATCGTACTGTAGTGTTAATGTAACTTGATTTTGAGCCCATTTATTTCTCAATCCAGATTTTTGTGCTACAGTTGATATGACTCCATCTGCCCCTATAACAAGGGGCGCACAATATTTCTCTCCTTTTTCGTCAATCACACCACATACTTTACCATCTTCCTTCAATAAATCCACAATTAAAGTAGAAGTCTTTAATTCAGCTCCAGCATCAGTAGCAAATTCCGCAATCCATGGGTCAAATTCACTACGATAAACATTCATAGTTATCCATGATTTTGCTGGTTCATATGAAACAGATTCTGTCGGTCGCGCCATTATATAACCAGCCACTACATCATCTTTATTTACAAAATAATTACGCGCAGCAACTCCAGCTCTCATAGAGGGACATTTTTCAGGAGTTAATTCTTTCATCATTTCAGGAAAATCTCTGAACATGCGTGGCCCTAAGCCACATCCTGAAGAATTCTTTTCCCCTGGCTTACGACCTCGCTCAAAAAAAATTGTTTTTAATCCTTTTTCAGAAGCAGTTTTAGCTGCCACAGATCCACCAGGTCCAGCACCAACTATTATTATATCATAATTTTTCATTTGAATTTCCTTATCATACTTCTTTTAATAAATATAATTGTTTAATAATGCTTATCTATTAATTAAAGTTTTATTTTTTTGAATGAAAATATCTTAATAGATGGAAATATTTTAAGAAGAAAGAAATTTCTTTTCTGTTTTATGAAACATGAGTGAAGAACATATATATCAAGAATTGGTTAAGATTTGCGGGTCAAAAAATGTATCCAATAACTCCAATATTTTAGAAGAATTTTCAAAAGATTTGAGTTTCTTTCCTAAGAAAAAACCAAAATATGTAATTTGGCCTAAGAATAGAAACCAAATTAAAAAAATTTTAAAATTGGCTAATTCTTTAAAGCTCTCTATTATTCCGGTCAGTTCACCCTCAGGTCCTAGACACCATGGAGATACAATTCCAAGAAATAATAACTCTATAATATTAAATCTCTCGAAATTGAATAAAATAATTAATATAGACAGGAAAAATAGAGTTACTATGATTGAACCAGGAGTTACTTTTAATGATTTGATTCCGCTCCTACAAAAAAAAGGATTAAGGATATTAACACCTTTACTCCCTAGGGCTTATAAATCTGTTCTAACCACAGCACTCGAACGTGAACCTATAACAATCCCCCGTTATATGTGGGATAGCTCTGATCCATTACTATGTACTGAGGTTTTTTTCGGTAATGGTGAATTGTTTAAGACCGGAGCCGCAGCAGGTCCGGGAAGTATAAAACAACAAAGAAAATCCGGACAAGCTCAAGTAAATCCTATGGGACCGACTCAATTTAGTCCATTTAGGGTAATACAAGGAGCACAAGGAAGTATTGGAATTGTTACATGGGCTACAATAAAATTAGAATTACTTCCTTCAATTCAAAAAGTATATCATCTTCAATCAGATAACATTGAACACCTACTAGATTTTCAATATGAACTTTTAAAATATCGATTATGTGATGAATTATTAATTTTGAATAATCTTAATTTAGCTTGTTTAATTGAAGAAAATCCAAATGAAATCCAAAAATTGACTAATAAATTAGCTAAATGGAATTTAATATTTGTTATATCAGGAAGAGGAAAACTGGCAAATGATAAAATTTCCTATCTTGAAGGAGATATTCTTGACATAATGAATGAGAAAAAGCTCATATTGTCAGAAAATAAAATGATTATTAACATTAATGACATTTTAAAATTATTAAACCAAGCTGACATAAATCCTTGGAGATTGCGATTAACTGAAGGATATCAAGATATATTTTTTATAACTAATTATGAAAAAATTAGAGAATTTACTAATCTGGTTGAAAAGCAAATTCCAAATGATTTAGGAATTTATATTCAACCGATTAACCAAGGGACGGCATATCACTGTGAATTTGATATTTATTATAATCCTCATGATAAAGAAGAAACTTTGAATGTTAAAGAAAAATTCTTGAGAACTAGCATAAGTTTAATGAATTCTGGTGCTTTTTTTAATCGACCTTATGGTCTTTGGGCAAAAGAAGTTTATAAACGACATGAAGACTCAACGCAGACAGCCTTAAAAAAAGTGAAAAGAATTTTTGACCCTAACAATATTTTAAATCCTGGCGTTCTGTGTTTTGACGATTAATAAAACTAAAATCAAAATTAAAAATAATTAATTTTAGAATATCTAGAATAGAATTTAACACCATTTTTGTTTTCATAAACGTTAAATATTTCTATTTTTATTATAAGTGAAAATCAATATTTTCAATCTCAAGTAAATGAGTTTTTATTCTCATTTTATTAGCTGTTCTTATGAAATTATTTAGAATTTAATGTATAATATTGGATTTCTTAATCGTTATTATTTTATTTGATTAAGAATTAAATAATTTCATTGTTATAATCAGATATTTTTTTTAAATTAGTTATATCTTATAAAAAGGGGAGTTTCTGCATTATTGAATGAACAAGAGTATAAACAAATGATAAAAAGCTGTCTCCGATGCTCAATATGTAAATGGATACCACAGTTACAAATAAAAAGTCAAAAGTATGCAACAATTTGTCCTTCAATAGACATGTTCAACTTTCATGCATATAGTGGAGGAGGTCGTATAATAATAGCTTTAGCGCTAGAAATGGGGAGATTGAAACCGTCACAAGAATTAATAGACATTGTTTACAAATGTACTGAATGTGGTGGTTGTGCTGTTGCATGTAAATTTCTAAACACTTTAGAACCCCTTGAAATCATAGTTAGACTTAGAGAAAAGTTGGTTTCTTTAGGATATGGACCAATGCCACAACAACAACAATATATTGAATCCATAAAAAATAACAATAATCCTTACAATGAAGCCCATGAAAAGAGGTTGGACTGGTTACCTCAAGATATAAAGATTGATCCCGATGCGAGGGTCTTATATTTTGTGGGATGCACATCATCTTACCGGAGAAAAGAAATAGCTATTGCCACTGCTCGTATAATGAATGCTGCGAACTATCCATTTAAAATTCTTACTGAAAATGAATTTTGCTGTGGAAGCCCTATCATAAGAACTGGAGATAAAAAATCATTTATAGACCAGGTAAATAAAAATATTGATATTATTGAAAATGAAGGAATTGAAACTATTGTTTTTAGTTGTGCTGGATGTTATGATACCTTTAAAGTTGATTATCCCCTAGAAAGAGAATGTAAATTCAAGGTTCTTCATACAACAGAATTATTTAATGAATTTATTGAAACTTCTAAATTAGAATTAAATAATCAAGTCGCCAATAAGGCAACCTACCATGATCCTTGCCATTTAGGGCGTAATTCTGAGCCCTATGAAGAGTGGGATGGTGATGAACTACAAATGATGCCTCTTGTATCTATTAATATCCCTGAAAAAAATAAGAGATGTGGGACATATGGAATCTATGATTCTCCAAGAGAATTACTAGAAAAAATACCTGGGCTTAATTTTATTGAAATGGAAAGAATAAAAGAATATTCATATTGTTGTGGTGCTGGAGGAGGTGTAAAATCAGCATTTCCAGAGTTTGCTCTTAAAACCGCTAAAACTCGGATTGAAGAAGCCGAGGATACTGGAGCAGAAATAATTATCTCAGCATGTCCTTTCTGTTCTACTAATCTAAAGGATGGAATCGATGCTATGGGTTCTAAATTGAGATTCTTTGATATAAGTGAGTTATTATTAATGGCATTAAGTTTACCAAATAAATATAGTAAAGAAGCTTCAGAGGAGGTTACTTAAGTGGCTTTGGAAAAAGAAATTTTTAAAGAATTTGAGGATGTTGTCGGCGTAGGAAACATAAACGACGGTGATGTTATTACAAATGTTTATGCTTATAATTGGTGTACCGAAATTTTTAATTATATGGAAGGCAAAGAACCAATTCCCTTCTCTCCTATACCTAAAGCGATTGTTTTACCATCAACAACGGAAGAAGTTCAAAGTCTTGTAAAATTATGTAATAAATATGGAATCCAATTTAAAGTTCAATCTACTGGTCTTGGACCATGGAACCAGCCCTCTACTGATAATTGTATCATTTTTGATATGCGTAGAATGAATAAGATTGTAAAAATTGATGAAAAAAACCTTTATGCTATAATTGAACCCTATGTCAGTGGTGCTCAGTTGCAAGTTGAAGTAATGAAATATGGACTCAATTGCCATATGCCAGGTGCAGGTCCCCAAGTTTCACCTCTTGCTAGCTCTACATCTATGAATGGGCCAGGATTTACATCTCCTTCTACAGGATATAGTGCTAGAAATGTTTTATCTGTGGAATGGGTATTACCTGACGGGGAGATTATGAAATTAGGATCTTATGGCTTAAAGAACAATCCTGATTGGTATCATGGAGATGGTCCAGGTCCTAGTCTAAGAGGAATAATGAGAGGTTGGGCAGGTACAAAATCTGGACTTGGAGTTTTCACTAAAGTTGCTGTAAAACTTTTTCCTTATCCCTGTAGTACAGATTTTAATGTTAAAGGAAATTCTCCTGACTATGATTTTGATATTCCTAAATTCATGAAATTATATATTATGGAATGTGGGAATTTTAAGAAATTTGAATCTACTATATTGAGAGTGGAAGAGGAAGAAATTTCATTTATGTGCAGCTATTTATGCAATTTTGCTGTGATGGCTATATTTTCCAATACAATTGAAAGTTTAATGGATAAAATGGCATTAGGAAGGATGAAAGCTCCCTTAGTTGTATTAATAGCCGCTCGGACGAAGCGAGAATTTGATTATAAACAAAAAGTAATGGATTTTTTATTGAAGAAATTAAATTTAAAGAATATTATTAGAAGATTATATACTCCGGACCCAATTTTTTATGCTGAAGCTCTTCGTTCGAACTTGGGATTACATGGTTTTCTAGCAACTGGAAGTATGCAGTCAGCAGAAGGAGGGGGGGATACAGCATCAGTATGTCTTCGCAGTGCTACCTTGAATGTTCCATTAAAGAAAAAATACATTAAGAAAGGTCTAATTGTCAATGATTTTGGAGAAGGTGCATGGCTAACTTCCTATGAATCTGGACACTACTTTCATTTAGAAGCCCTAACTTTTTTTGATCAAACTAAAGAAAACAGTATTAATGGAATGGCTGAATATATGGAAAACAGTTATCAATTAGACTTACTTAAACATCTTGGTGCTCCTTTTTTTGTGGAAGGAACGCGTCTGCATGAACTGTTTGGACCTCATATGTCGAATTATCATATCTGGTTAAGAAAGATAAAAGAAGCTTTTGATCCAAGTAATATATCTGATCCTGGATTTTATATAACTCCAAATAAAAAATTAAACCAAAATTTATGAATTAGTATCATGGGAGATATAAACGAAGAAAAGGATAAAATTAGAGGTTTTGCCAGCTTAATTAATAGTGTTCTATTCCCTTTAAATGAAAATAAGAAATTTCAAGAAAATTTCAGAGATACCGATGCTAAAATTCTCTTGAATGCTTCTAATTTAAATTATGCGGCATTAATTATTATTCATCATGGATCTGTGAAAGTTAAAAGTATTCCAAATAAACCAAAAACAAACTTAAAAAAGAAAAAGATTGGCTGGAATGCGTTCTTAGAGATGGATACGCAAACTTTTCTTGCTCTTGCTATGAGTCGAATATCTATGCTTGGAGTTGCTAAAATGTGGTTAACTCGTAAAGTAAAAGTGAGGGGAATAAGAAAACTACTCCTTTTATTGAAAATGTTTAAATTATTAACAGAGTATAATGAGTAAATCTCCTTTTTTTTTTAACAAAAAACTATTTATAAATCGAAATTTAATCATTAAATGGGGATATCATGGGAAAAAGAAGTAGACCTAATGTATTTCAGGGAAATTTAAAAAAGAAGTTCTATTTTGAAGGTTGGTACAATAAAATCGTAGATGCATCGGCAGATCATATATATGCAATTATTCCAACTATAGCATTGAATAAAAAAGAGCAAACCTCACATGCTTTTATCCAATATTTAGATGGAGTTAATGCGATAGCAGAATATTTTAAATATCCCTTAGAAGATTTTGAAAATCTTTCGAATAAGAAATATGAAATTCGGATAAGAAAAAATTATTTCTCATTAGATCGAATTCATATTGATATTAATCAACAAGGTTATAGAATTAAGGGAGATCTTGAATATATAGATCCGATTCTTTGGCCTAAAAAATTTATGCAGCCAGGTGTGATGGGCTGGTTTTCTTACATACCCTTTATGGAAACGTATCATGGAATGGTAAGTATGAACCATGAAATACGGGGTAGCCTTTCAATTAATAGAGGAACAGTGAATTTTAACAATGGGAAAGGATACATTGAAAAAGACTGGGGAAAATCATTTCCAAGTGCTTGGATTTGGACACAATCAAACCATTTTTCTAACCCTAATCTCTCGTTTATGTTTTCAATTGCTAAAATACCGTTCCTTCGAATGCAGTTTAATGGATTTTTAAGTGCATTATGGCATGAAGGAGATTTCTATAAATTTGCTACCTATACGAGAGCAAAAGTTAAATCATTAGATGTTAACAAAGATAATATTCAAATCATAGTAGAAGATAAGAACTATCGACTTGATTTTAAAGTTGCAAAAAAAGGGATTGGATCTGGGCTTATGAAAGCTCCACAAGAGGGAGTAATGTCAGGTCATATTGCTGAGAGTATTAATTCTAAAATTAAATTAAAACTCCTTGATAAAAAGAAAGATACAATCATTATTGATGATTTAGGTGTAAATGCGGGATTAGAAATTAAAGATCCTGAAGTTCTCAAACCAAAAAAGTAATATAAAAAAATCTATTTCTTTTCATCTAATGCTTTTTTTGGGAATAAACGCTCTCTCAATTTAACCGTACTAGTATCCATATCATAATCTACTAACCCTACTTTAGCTAATTCCTGGACTGAATGCAATACAAAGGCGCCACCTATGCCCAGCGTTGTTTTTAACTCATCTCTTGTCATTACTTCCTTATCTCCATGTAGCGTAAGAAGTATCCTGTAATGGGCTTGTCCAGCCCATATTTCCGAAACTAATACAGTATAAATTGAAAGTAATGCACGAACTCTCTCAAAATTATATTCTGCTTCTTCTGCTTCTTCCGCAACTTTCATGAATTTTGATAATTCAACCTTAACTTTTTGATATTCATCTAATAATTTCATTTGTTCTTCTGTTAGTGAACCAATTTTTTGATCCCTTTCTTGCTTTTCAAGTTCAAGCTTCTTTGTTTCTTCTTCTAATTTTTTCTTATCGACCTCTAAACGTTGCTTTTCACTTTCTAATTTAGTTTTCTCTCCTTCTAACAATACTTTTTCCTTTTCAAGTGTCTCTTTCTCTTTACTCAATGCTTCTTTATCACTTTCAAGTTTTAATAATGCGGTTCTTGAAGTCTCTAAAACATTAATGAATTCTTTAAAACTTGATTCAGCAGCTTGAATTGTCTCATCAATAACATTTAAAGTCTTTTCTTCATCTGACATTGGAATCACATTAAAATTTAATATCTAATATGAATTAAAATTTTATCTTTATTATATTCTATGATATTACTATTTTAGCAGATTTGAAATTAATTATCCTTATTTAAAATTCAATTTTATAAATCATATTCTATAAACAATTTGATATATATGGATAGAACAGGAAAATCAAATCAAACAATAAAACTCATCTTCGGAGTTTCAGTTCCGATCTTTATAATGGGATTAGTCTCTTTCTTTACAGATGTTTCAAGTGAAATGATTCAAAGTATATTGCCATACTTTATTTACCAAATTGGTGGTACAGGTTTAATTTTAGGATTAATTACAGGATTAACAACAGCAATATCCAATATTTTAAAAGGAATTTCTGGTTGGATGAGTGATAAAATCAACAAAAGGAAACCATTTGTTATTGCAGGTTACACTGTATCAAATTTATCTAAACCATTTATTGGATTAAGTCCTTCCTGGGAATATGTATTGGGTTTAAAATCTGTAGACCGTTTTGGTAAAGGACTTAGAACATCCTCACGAGATGTGCTTGTATCTTATTATGCTACAGAAAAAGGCAAGGCTTTTGGATTACATAGAGCTATGGATACTTTAGGCGCGGTTGTAGGCTCATTATTAGCATTCTTGTTCTTATTTTTGGCATGGACATACTCTCAAATCATCTTTTTTTCGATATTTCCTGGGTTTGTAGCGATAGCTCTTATACTAACAATCAAAGATGTGAAACCAGAAGAGCTTGATGATAAATTAGGTTTTCAAGAATCAAACCCTAAATCGGAAAAAATAGACAAAAATTTTTTCAAATTGATTATTATTTTAGGAGTTATTGAATTCGCGAGCTTGGATATTGCTTTTCTTCAAATCCGGGCAGGAGATTATGTGGATTTTATTTTCTTAATACCGATATTATATATGATTAGTAATATCATATATGCAATTTTTTCACCGATTACTGGAACATTATCTGATAAAATAGGGAGAAAAAAAATAATCGTTGTTGGATTATCAGTTTTGTTAATATCATGTATTGTTTTAGCATTTCCAATTACCAGTTCTATGTTCTCTCTAATAATTATAATAATTTTATTTGTAATATATGGATTTTACCTAGCCTCTATAGATCCAGTATCGCGAGCATATATTGCTGATTTAACGGGTAAAAAAAAAAGAGGTCGAGCATATGGATATTATTATCTTTCTGTAGGTCTTATCTCGATGGTAGAATCTTTAATTTTTGGATTAATCTATGATATATTCTCTTATACATGGGCATTTATCTATATTTCAATTCTATTATCAATTTGTATAATTGTATTTTCCATTACTGATTTTTCAAAAATTATTCAAAAAAAGCAATAATACTTTTAAATACTATTATTTTCAGATTAAATAATTAATATCGAAGATCACGAATTAGCGTGGGTGATTCAAAAATGAAAGAAAATTTATGTTGTACCTCAAGAGATGTAATTCAGGCAGCAATAAGATCCTCTGATAAAAATATGAAAGATTTTAATATTGATCCTAGTGTTATGATAATTTTTTCTGGATTTCTTTTGAGTTATTTAAAGGAAAAAACTAAGTTGGAACAATTTGAATGGCTAATACCATTTCACCCTTATGCTGCACCAGAACACATATATCGAGGGAAATTTAAAGAAACCCCTATTACCATATTAATACCACCAATGGGGGCGTCGCCTATAGCTTCAATTGCAGAAGATTTGATCTTTTGTGGAGCAAAAACTATTTTATTAGTTTGCGGTTCATGGGGGATAGGCGAAAAAGTAAATTTACTTGACTATCTTATTCCTACACATGCTTTGGGGAAAGATGGAACATCAATACATTATGGAAGAAAACAAGATGAAGAAATTGAATTAAATCAAGAAGTTATTGATACATTTATTGAAGAAACAAAAAAAAAAACTGAAAATTACCACATTGGGAAAAATTTCTGTAAAGAAGCGTTCTACCAAATAAACAAAAATGAAATTTTTGAATTACAAAAGAAAGGCTGCATTTCAATTGAAAATGGGGAGTTGAATGTTCTAGCAACAATCTGTAATCAAAATGGTATAAAATTTGGTGCAATTTTTTATAGTTATTATAACCCACTTGAAGGATGGAGTATTCCATGGATGGAAGAAAGATATAAGGATTGTGTTAGCCTTGAAGGTGATATTGCTTTAGCTACGATGTCAAGATTATATAAATAAAGATTAATTTTTCAAGGCTATGAATTTTGTGTCCATAAGTGAGCTAAATATATTAAAACTTCTGCTGCTTTTTGTAAAGCTAAAGTAGGGATATATTCTTTTCTAGAGTGTATTAATTCTCCTCCAGCAAAAATATTTGGTGTGGGAATTCCAATTTCGCTGAGCTGAGCACCATCAGTTCCTCCTCTAATAGATTTTAGTTTTACTTCTAATCCAGCTAGTTCAATTGCTTTTTTAGCCAAATCTATTATTACCTTATCTTTCTCTAAGTATTTAAGCATATTTTTATATTGATTGCGAAAATTCAAACCAATTTCTAATCCCGGATAACGAATCTCATAAAAATTTTTTAAATTTTTAAGATACTCCATACGTCTTTCATTATTTTTTAATTCATAATCTCTAATGAGAAGTCGTGCGTAAGCTTCTTCTGCTTTTCCTTCTAATTTAGTTAAATGGAAAAAACCTTCCCTCTCTTCTGTATGTTCAGGAGACTCTGCCTCAGGTAATTCACTCAAAAATCTACTTGCAATATGTCCTGCGTTTATCATTAAATTCTTTGCATGTCCCGGATGTACATTTAATCCCTTAAAATTAATATCTGCCCGCCAAGCATCAAAACATTCAGTTTCTAGTTCCCCCATTTCCCCACCATCTAAAGTATAACATACTTCTGGGAGTCTTTTTTTATCAACTTTGCTTATTCCTTTTCCAGTCTCTTCATCTGGAGTAAAACAAATAAATATTGGTCCGTGCTTTAAATCAGGAAATTTTTTCCAAGCAGTACAAGCTGCCATAATTTCAGCAATACCTGCTTTATCATCAGCTCCTAGTAGAGTATCTCCTTGTGAAGTGATTATGTCAAGACCATGATACTTTTCTAAATTCGGTGAATCTTTTATTGATAGAGTTAAATTATCATTATGAGTAAATTTTATTTCACTTCCATCATAATTTTTATGAATAACAGACTTTATATCTTTACCACTTACAGAATACGATGTATCTAAATGAGCAAGTAAACCAATTGCTCTTGTATTCTCACAACCTTTACTAGGTGGCAAATACCCATACACAAAACCAAGTTCATCTTGAAAAATATCTTCAAGCTCAAGCTTCTCCAATTCTTCAACTAAAATTTTACTTAATTCCAATTGATTTTTAGTTGATGGAATGGTATCTGATTCAATATTAGAAGTTGTCCAAACCTTCACATATCTTAAAAAACGTTCTAGAGCATCATTTAATAAGAAATCCTGAATATCTAGTGTAAGTTTCATATCATTGAAAATTAATCTTAAATTTTAAACTTGAATACTTTTATAAAAATCTTAGAAGTTTCAACGCCCCTTGAATTTTGGCTCTCTCTTTTTCATAAATGATTTCATTCCTTCCCCAAAATCATAAGTTCTTATATTTTTACAATATAATCTAAATTCATTTTGTAATGAGGGGAATAATTCATTAAATTGTGAAAAGTTCAACATTGCTTTATTATATCCAAGACATTTCGTTGGCATTTTTGCTATCTTTTCTATAAATTCTAATGATTTTTGCCTGAATTCTTCAAGCGGGTATACTTGATTTACTAAACCAATCTCTAAGGCTTCCTTTGCGTCAAGATGTCGCCCAGTTAAAATTATATCTGTAGCTCGCGCAAAACCTATAATTCTCGGAAGAAACCAACTTGTCCCACTTAAAACACAATGAGCTCTTGTAGTACGATGATCACCAATTTTCAAATTATCCGCGGCTAATCTAAAATCACAAGAAAGTGCAATATCAAATCCAGCTCCTAAGCAGTAGCCATGTAATAAGGCTATAACTGGTTTTTGTATTTCTCGAATTAATCGTACTACTTTATGATGGGGCATTCTAGAACCGTCTTCTAAGGGTGCGAATTTAACTCCTTCTGGCCCCATATTTCTCATATCATCACCAGAACAGAAATTACTACCAGCTCCTTGAATAACAATTACACGAATCAATTTATTTTTCCTTATAGACTCTAAAACTCTCACTATCTCCATTAATAATGGAAATTGTAATGCATTAAGTTTATCTGGTCTATTTAAAGTAATTGTTCCTATTCCATCCTCAAAATTATATAATATATATTCAAAATTAGTAGTTAAAATGTGAATCCTCTCCTGATTAAAATATTAAGATAATTATATATAGATGTTCAGAAAAATAATATTTACTTTAATTTTTTCTAAAATTAATATATTAAAAATACAAAGAGGGTATATATGAAATCAATTGATGAAGAGACAATAATTACCAAATTTCGAATTTTTTATCAAGCTTAGTGCCATATATTAATCCATAAGGGATAAATAAATCCCAAATACTGGTTAATGCATTTACCCATACAATTAAGACTAACCATGCTTCTAATCCTCCCCAGCCAAAAAATGCTACGTATACAGCAATATTTAGTAATACCATTACAATAATCCTAACAATAATTCCTATAATCGCCGAAATTAAATAATTTTTAGGTTTCTTCAATTTTGGACTATTTAATGAATCTTTTTCTCTTTTATATAATCTAAAGGATAAAGTAGGAACAATTACTAAAGGAAGTGTAGCACATAATTTCATTAATGGGCCAATCACAGGAATAGAAGTATCAAATGGAATAAGTGTAGCAAATCCAGTAAAACAACATAAGATACCTGCCAATGGACCAAAAATTAAAAAACATACGATCCAAATGATTGAAATAGGGTCAAATAAAGCTAAGCCTTGAGGAACGCGGGTTGCATCTATAAATGGCTTAAGAATTGGAAAGGCAATTGCGGATAATGCTCCAAAAATTGCAGCACCTACAACTTGTATCGTAAGACGCGTTTTTGGAGCCATTATGGTTTTTTTTTCTTTTTCTTCAGATATTGGTTCTAACTCATTTACCATTATACTACTCACTATTGGGTAGACAAAAAATTAAAGCTTAATATAATTTAAGTTAAGATCTCATTTAAATTTTATATAAAAATAATACTTATTATCTACCTAAATCTGAGTAGATTAATGAAAATTTTAAAAGAATATAATTTATTTCAATAATTTTTTTTCTTTTGCATCTAAATCTAGCCAATCGCTTACATTTTTGAGTTGTTTTCTTGAAGCTCCACATAAAATCTTTAAAAAAGGAAGGAATTCTTGAATGAAATCAATCTGTGAGATTTCATATTTTCTTTTAATTTTTTCGACAAATTCTTTTTCAACATTCGTTAAAGAAAAATAAGTTCCGGAAGTGTATCGTGGGAATACAACACGTTGAAATCCCTTTGAAACAGGGGTTTCTTTTCTGGATAAAGCAACACCTCCAGAAAAAAGGTCAAAAAAGTAAGGCAGTAATCCCCAATATTGAGTAGTACGAATTCTACCAAAAATTCCATCTGCTAATGAAAGGTTCTCAAAAGCACTGGCAAGTTCTCTATTAGATTTTATGAACGTGAGTAGATTTTCATTTATCCACTTATATAAAAAGTTGTAATCAACGTCAGATCTATCAGTTAGATTTCGAGCTTCTCTTAAAGAAGAAACCCGAAAGAGTTCTCTTATTAAAGAAAATATTTCTTCTAGAGTATCACGATGTAGACTAAGAATTAACTCCTTAACATCCCCTTCTATTTTACCCTGGCTAATTCCTTGAATATCATTAATTACTCCTCTTAAATCACCGTTGTTTTTATCAATAATTAATTCTAAATCCTCTGATTTAAGATTCATAATACTTTCCTTTTTTAGAATGTATTGTGCAATCTTTATTACTTCTTTCTTGGGTAAAGGATGAACCTCATATCTTCGAATTTTATTATAGATTGGTTGTAAGTTTGTTTTATATTCATTAGAACACATTATAATGGGAAACTGTGTATTCTCAATTAAATCTATTACGGTAGGGATGGCTCCTCTATCTTGAACACCATAAATTCCATCGATTTCATCAATAAGAATTAATTTCTCTTTAGATTCGGTAATAAAATCCATAATTCCACGAGATTTAACAGTTTCTTTCAATCTTCTTTCTAATGTAGCTCTTGTTCGTGTATCAGACGCATTTGTTTCTATTACTTCCATATTTAAATCATTAGCAAGTGAATACACGATGGATGTTTTTCCAATCCCAGGCGGACCTTCTAATAAAACAGCAGCTTTTTCAGGAGCAACTTTTATTTCTTCTTTTTGTTCTTTTTCGATTGCGGTTCTATTAAATTCTCGAATCTTTTTGTTTTCTCTATTAACTCTTTTTCGCTCTTCGAAAAAATCTTCAACAAAACTCATTAATTCTTCAGCCAGTTTTACTCTCTGCCCACTCAACCTTGCTGAGGGTAAGGCCATTTCTTTAATGCTCTTTGGACGGTACTTCTCAACCCATGGGATCTCAATTCTTTCTTTTGACATGTTCCAATCTCTTCACATGTATTCTGAAAATACACAAATCTTTGATAAAAGGGCAGATATTTGAATATCATTATCTCTACCATCAAGAGATCTGAAATCGGAATCTGCAATGAAATTAATTAAATTACTCCGGGCGAATTTACTTAAAGGTAATTTATTTAGTTCATCAATCATGAGTTTAAAAAATTCGTGAGCATCATATTTATAATTAGATAGGA
>CAZBNW010000036.1:0-23300 GCA_964493385.1 uncultured archaeon
AACTAAGTGCTTTTGATACAAGAAAATACCCAGTGCGTCCACATGTAGGTGTGGGTGTTCTATTAGTTCGAGATAATCATTTATTAATAGTAAAAAGAAAATATAATCCAGATGCTGGCTACTGGAGTATTCCTGGAGGGCATTTAGACCTTGGAGAAAAAATGGAAGTAGCAGCAGAGAGAGAAGCTTTTGAAGAAACAGGATTTAAAGTTAGGGTCTCAAAATTAGCTGGCATTATAAATAAAATTATGTATGATAATTCTGGAAAAATTGAATATCATTATGTTTTAATTAATTATTTTGTAGAAGAAATAGAAGGAGATCGAAATCAATCACCTAAGGCAGCAGATGATGCTCTGGATGCCAGATTTGTTCCTTTTAATCAACTTAAAACTTATAAATTAACTGAATCTTTAATTGAACTTCTAAAGCAATTAAAGATTGGATATGATTAAAGAAATTATATATAAAAATCATCATTTATAGTTTCTTATTATTCTGTTTCTAAATTCACTAGAATATTAATTACACAATGATGCAAAATTATTTATAATAAGAAAACTAGTTTTCAATTACATCGAAATCTAATTATTTCAATTAAAACTAAAAGAGGTAAAAATTATGCCATATATTTTTGTATATACTTGGTATCCTAGCCATAAGGTAGAAGAAGTTGTTAAAGTTTATCTTGAAATGTTAAAAAAATTTCCTGAAGATGAATCTTTAGGAGAATTGATTATACCTGCTGCGGTAAATACAGGTTGCGAAGGTCTAAAATCCCTTGCTGTTACCAAGGTTAAGGAAGGAAAACTGGAAGACGCTCTAACTCGTGTTGGTACTCAAATGGTGATGTTCCAGAGTGTTGAAGGGTTTGAATATTCAATTGAGGTTTGGTCAACTGTAGAAGAAGCCATGACTGCGATAGGAAAAAGTATGCCCTAATAATCTTGATCCAATAAATATAACTATTTTTTTTTTATCCTAAATGTAATTTTGATTTAAGCAGAAAAATTGTTAAGTTTTATTTTTCTTAGAAATTTTAAATAATAAGACAAAAGAATATAATTCTATCATTATTATTTTGTCATAGAGTATGTTTTAATGATTTAAGAAAGAAATATTAGTAGAAAGGCCTAAGATTTGTCAACATTGATGAAAACTGTTAGGAATGGAAACATAACCAAAGAAATGGAAATAATTGCTAAAAATGAGCAAGTTGATGTTGATTTCATAAGCCGAGGCATTAAAAAAGGAAGAATTATCATTCCTAAATCAAATAAAAGAGAATTAGATCCTCCTATTGGTATTGGTAAAGGATTACTCGTAAAGATTAATGCAAATATTGGTTCTTCAAAAACAGTATGTAATATTGACGAGGAGTTAAAAAAAGCTAAAATCGCAGTTAAATATGGCGCAGATACTGTAATGGATTTAAGTACTGGTATAACTGAATCGAATGTTCAAACAATCAGAAAGCAAATCCTTAGTGAACTCAAAGTTCCTATAGGTACTGTTCCTATCTATCAATCTGCTTTGAGAGCTATAGAAACCAAAGGAGCCATTATCCATATGGATGAAGATGATATGTTCAACGTTGTAGAAGAGCAAGCAAAAGAAGGTGTTGACTTTTTTACCATCCATGTTGGAGTTACAAAAGAAATTGTAGATTATTTGGTTAAACATCCACGTACAATGGGGGTCGTTTCAAGAGGTGGAACATTTTTAGCTTCTTGGATTTTAGAAAATGAAATGGAAAATCCGTTTAATCATAGATATGATTATTTACTTGAAATGGCTCAAGAATATGACTTTACTCTGTCATTAGGTGATGGATTTAGACCTGGTTGTATCTTTGATTCTACAGATTATGCTCAAATACAGGAATTACTTGAAATTTCTAAATTAGTAAAGCGAGCAT
Organism: uncultured archaeon; assembly: GCA_964493385.1. Taxonomy (GTDB): domain Archaea; phylum Asgardarchaeota; class Lokiarchaeia; order Sigyniarchaeales; family SOKP01; genus Loki-b32. Next base: position 1,919 of record CAZBNW010000036.1, read on the forward strand.
GGAAAGCAGACGTGCAAGTTATGGTTGAGGGTCCTGGGCATATTCCTGCAAATGAAATAGAGCGTAACGTTAAGTTACAAAAATCATTGTGTGATGAGGCTCCTTTCTACGTCTTGGGTCCGCTGGTAACAGATATTGCACCGGGATATGACGATCTTGTAAGTGCAATTGGAGGAACTATTGCTGGATTAGCGGGAGCTGATTATTTGTGTTATGTAACTCCCTCAGAACATTTAGGACTTCCTACAAAGGAAGAAGTCAAAAGAGGTGTAATTGCTTCTAAAATCGCTGCTCATGCTGTCAATGTAGCTAAATACGGTAAAAGAGCTTCTAATTGGGATTATAAAATGGATATTGCGCGTAAAAATTTGGATTGGGAAGGAATGATTAAATATTCCATCGATCCTGATTTAGCAAGAGAAGTTCATTATAGAAATGGAAATTCTATTGATAATGAAGTGTGTAGTATGTGTGGCGAATTTTGTGCCATCAAGCTTTTAAAAGATGCTTTAGAAAGCAAGAAGAAATCAAAAAAATAAGAATTCTATTCATTATTGATTAATTCAATAATTTTATTGAGTTTTGTTATCATATCCTTAGAATTTTTTCCAAATAATCTTATCATTGGTTCCTTGCCAGTAGCTCCTCTATCCCAAATTATATCGGGAATTTTACCACTTTTCTCTATGCTTTCTTTTATTAACCAATACATAGTAGAAAATTCTTTCTTTTTAATTTCTTCTGGTTGATCTTCTCTAAAAATTTCCTTTAATTCTAAATCTGTATTTTTTTGAATTAAGGATATCCAATTTGGATTATATTTTAAATTTATTACAAAATTAATGGAATTATCATATTTTTTCACCGAAAGAATTAATCTAGCAGTATGATCAGATACACCAAATTTAATTTCTCCCGAAGCTTTTGGAAAACCATTAACAATTGTAATTCTTCCCTCTATTCCTGCAATATCTTCCTTTCGTGATGCATTAGGAAGTGAACCAGATATGTTCATTCTGACTTCAGGAATTAATTTACTGAAATCTCTAGATTGTGATACAACATTATAAACTTCTTTTATTTGATTTATAACTTTCAAACGCTCATCGGAAATAGTTAAATCAATTATTTTACCTTTATCCGGTAACTCGATAAAAGATTGAAATTTAAGATCAAAAAAATCTTCTGCTTTAACAATAGCCTCCTCTATAGAATATTCCTTAGCTAAAAAAGCAGTTATAGCAGAGGAAAATACACAACCCGTCCCATGAACATTTCTTTTAAATGTAATTTTTTTTTTCTTAAATATCAGAAATTCTTTCTTTATCTGTTCTTCTTTTTTTTTATTCATAAGTACTAAGTCGAAAATTTCATCACGATTACTTCCCGCACTTTTAATAATTACTGCTTTTTCAATGTCTTGTGAATTGCCATTTATATACAATTTATTAAGTAAAATTTCAGCTGCTTCTTTGAGTCCATCAACATTTTCATTTGTTATATTGCTGATATCTCTATTTGAATAAAAAGCAGCTTCAGATATATTGGGCGTAATAATTTTTACGTGTGGAAATAAAGTTCTTTCAATCTCTAATTCTAATCCTTCACTAGAAAGCCTTCCTCCAGCACTGGATATTGATATAGGATCGAGGACAACTTTCAAATTATATCTTTTTATGTAATCAACAATTATATCTACTGTTTTAACATCTGGAATCATACCAATTTTTACATATTTTATTGGATATACTGTCAATATTGAATCTAATTGCTTAACTAATTCATATGACAGAGATTTATATCCAAGAAATTCGGTAACAGTTTGATATGTAATCGCAGTAATTACAGAAAAAGGGTGAACTCCACATCTATCAAAAGTTCTAATATCTGCTTGAATTCCAGCCCCTGAAGTAGGATCTGCTCCCGCTATTGTTAAACAAAGGGGTTTCATAATAATTATAGGTTCAGAAACAATAAATTTATTTACTTTCTTTGATTCGGTCATAGGCCCATTGGGCTTTGTCCTTTAGCCCTAGTTTTTCATACGCTTTGCCTAAAATTAAAAACCCATCCTGATAATCATATCTTATTTTAACCAATTTAAATAAAAAGTTAATCGCTAAATCATATCGCCCTTTCAGATAATTTGCTTTTCCAAGTAAAAAAAGAACATTTAAATTTTTGTCATCTATAGTGCTCTCGTTGTATTCATCTAAGAGTTTATCAATAGCTTCATTGTATTTCTCTTCATCAATCAAATTTTCAATAGATTCAATTAATTTAAGAAATACTATTTTTTCTGCGACTTCCTCCATTTTTTTCAATGATTCTTTTTGTAATTCCTTTTCTAGGGCTGTATTTTTCTCCTGTTCTTTTTTTTCTTTATAGTCTTTAAATTGATCAATTAAACTTTGAGGATATGGGTCACTACATAATGGACAATTATGTGAATGCATTAACCATTCAGCTAGACAATATTTATGAACAGGATGTCCATTTTCACATTTATAAATTGAATCAGTGCTTTCATCTATATTCAAATGGCAAACTATACAAGAGGGCATTATGTTCTATTTTGGTTTAATTGAAAGTTTCCAAAACTCATAGTGTAATATAATAAATAAATGAGATTAAACTAATTTAAGAATATGTTTTTCAATACGTCGATTTAATAAATGTTAAAAATACTAATTTTATTATAAGGATAAGAACACTTTTAATGCTAATAAAATTCGATAAGGGTAGAAAAACTCATGCCAATAAATAGAAAAAGACTCTTTACCGAATTATTCAACCAATTCTTAGAAATCAATAAAGATGTAGAAGCAGTGATCGTAAGTGATCAACAAGGTTTAGTTATCGCTGGTGAAAAAAGAAGCGATGTGGATATGGAAATTGTTTCAGTTTTAACTTCTATTATACATCCTATTGTCGAAAGGATTCGTGATGAATTTATGTTCAAAAAATTTGGTACTGCAAGTTTCGATACAGAATTCTATAGACTCTTGTTTATTTCTTTAGATGAAAACAGAACTCTTAGTGTTGTATTAAATAATTTAGCGTCTGTAGATAAAGCATCTCCATATGCCTATCTTCTTGCCGAAAAATCTGTCCAAGTTCTTAACGCGGAAGAAGGTGACAGTATACAGTTAACAATTCCTAATTTCGAATATGAAACAGATGAAACTGCTTATTCTGAAAGAGTGAAAAATCAGATTTATCAAATGAGATTAGACCAAGGCGGGTTATATCGTTTTAAATTTGTGATTATCGGGAATCATGAAGTGGGAAAAACCAGTCTTGTCAGGCGTTTTGTAGAAAATAAATTTTCTCATGATTATCGAGCTACTATAGGATTAAATATTTTGTCCCATTCTATAGAATTTTTTGGGAATAACATTATTTATAGTTTATGGGATGTAGGCGCTCAGCAGTATTTTAAGCGTTTTCGCCAAACCTATTATCTAGGTACACAAGCTGCCTTTATAGTTTTTGAACTCACAAATATAAAATCTTTTGAAAGCGTTAAAGAATGGTATAAAGAATTAGAAGACTTTATTGGAGGAAGAGAGATCCCTATTATTCTTATTGGAAATAAGACCGATCTTCAAGACCAAAGAGTTGTAGAATATGAAGATGGCGTGAAATTAGTGACTGAATTATCGGTTAAACCGAATATAAAGATATCATATATTGAAACCAGCGCTTTAACTGGTGAAAATGTTGAAGATGCGTTTACATTGATTGCATATCGTTATATATCAAAAAGCAAAGAGGAAGAAGAGGAGAGAGTTAAACAAGACTTGGTGGAAGAACTCAACTCTATCTTGAAGGAAAGGAATGTAATAGGCGAAAATTTGGGTTCATTATTAACGTTAACAATAATTTCTGAAAATGAATTTTGGAGCCCTGGGTTGCAAATCCTTTCAGAAATCAATGATTTAAATGAGTGTGAGAAAATTAAGGATGATAGAGAAGAAAAATTATATAAATTTTCAAATGGGGTAACTCTAAAAAATTACCTTTACCATAATTTTGAAGTTACTGATTCTGATGGAGTATTTTGCATTTTTGATGCTCGAGACAAGGAACATGTTGATCCAATGTGGAAGGATGTCGTTGTGAAAATCATAAATGATATTGAGGTGAATAAGGTAGTTTTAATAGGTATTAGGGTGTCAGATAAGAGCGATTGGTCCGCAATCATGGAAGAATTCAATGTCAACGAATTATTAGAACAGAAGATGGTATCTTTATTATTCTTCAAACTAGGGCTCGAATATCGATTAGAAATATATGATCAACTAAAAGTAATGTTAAACACTATTAAATTTCTTTAAAAATGTTTCTTAATGAGCATCTTGAAATTAGACAATAAAAAGAATATCATTTACCATTAATGATCAATAATAATAAAAAGTACAATAATCTCTATTATATTAATAATAATAAGATCAATTCAAAATAATTTTTGTAGGTAGAGAATTTCTTGCCATTACAAAAAAATAAGCTCTTTAGAGAATTATTTGAAAAATTCTTAGAGATAAATACAGAAGTAGAAGCTGTAATAATTTCTGATTCTGAAGGTCTCATAATAGCGGGAGAGCGTCGTGAGAGCGTAGACATGGAATTAGTCTCTGTTTTAACGTCAATAATAAATCCTGTATTAGAACGGATGCGTAGTGAATTTGCTTTTCAAAAATTTGGCACAGCTAATTTTGATACTGAGGATCATCGTCTATTATTCATCTCTGTTGATGAGGAAAGAATTCTGAGCTTGGTTTTAGAAAGTATGGCTTCGATTGAAAAACTTTCGCCTTACGGTCTTTTTCTTGCAGAAAAAACAGCCCAAATTCTTACTGCTGAAGAAGATGACATAATTCAAATTTCGGTTCCTAACTTTGAATATGAAGCAGGAAATGTACAAAGATTAAAAAATCAATTATATCAGATGGATACGGGCACTCGTGGTGAATATCGTTTTAAATTTGTTATTATAGGTGATCATGAAGTAGGTAAAACATCGATAATAAGAAGATTTGTCGAAAAAAAATATACTGAAGATTATCGAGCTACTATTGGGTTGAATGTTTTATCTCACACATTTGAATTTTTTGGAAATGAGATTGGAGTAACATTATACGACTTGGGAGCACAAAAATTTTTTAAAAGATTTCGAAAAGTCTATTATTCAGGCGCTCAAGCCGCCTTTATTGTTTTTGATTTAACTAATCGTGAATCATTTGATAATATTTTAAATTGGTATGAGGAATTGAAACTCTTTACGCCAGATGAAGATATTCCAATTGTAATAGTAGGAAATAAAACAGATTTAACTGAAGATAGAAAAGTCTTTTATCAAGAAGGAGCAAGATTAGCAAATAATTTATCCCAAAGTGAAAAAATCAAAATGTCATATATAGAGACTTCTGCATTAACAGGAAGTAATGTTGAGGATGCTTTTAACTTAATTTCATATCATTATGTTATGCGGAGCAAAGAAATTGAAGATGAAAGACGCAGTGAAGTTTTATTAGATATAATTAGTTCTATACTGAAAAAAAAAATAGTTTTCACTTTATCTTTTATAACTGAAAGCGTACATTGGAGTCCTGGATTACAAATCATGACTAGTATATCAAAATTAGGAGGAAAATCATTGATAAGAGATTATGATGATGAACAAGTTTACCAATTTACAAATGGATTGATAATAAAACAACATCAATATTCCGCTATTGATGATATTTCCAGTTCTGATGGAATATTTTGCATTTTCGATGCCCGAAATTTAGAACAAATTAATCCTACCTGGAAAGAGATAATTATTAAAATTGTAGAAAAAGCAAAAGAAAATGGAGTAATTTTAATTGGAGTTAGAGCCTCTGAGAGCATTAATTGGTCAGATATTATTGAACAATTAAATGTTGATGAATATCTTGATAAAAAATTAGTAGATCTCTTATTTTTTAGAATTGGAACTGATTATCGCCCAGATATATTCGATCAATTGAAAGTTATACTTTCTGCTATTGATGATAAGTATTAGTTTATAAAATCGACAAGAGGTTACAAAATGGATATAATTATAAAACCCTTATCGCCAGATCTTCTTGATGATTTTGTATACTATTTCGATAATATTGCTTTCTCTGATAATCCTGATTGGGCTACCTGTTACTGCCATTTCTATCATTTTCCAGGAACAAATAAACAATTTTTCAAAAGAACAAAAGAAGAGAACAGAAACGCCTCAAAAAATTTAATTATTGCTGGGAAGATGAATGGTCTTATTGCGTTCTTAGATGATAAACCTGTTGGATGGTGTAATGTTAACTTAAAGGAAAATTATGCTAGAATTCCTTACAAAGAAGAGACTTCAGATTCAGATAAAAATATAGCATCGATAATTTGCTTTATAATCGCGCCTCCATATAGGAAACAAGGTGTCGCCCGAAAACTCCTAAAGTATGCTTGTTCCCTTCCGAAAGATAAAGGGTATGATTTAATTGAAGCTTACCCGAGAAGAGGAAAAGAATTATCTGATGCTCATAGTTATCGTGGACCTTTCTTGCTTTATAAGTCAGAGGGATTTTTTACCTATAAAGAATTTAAAGATTATTATGTTATGCGTAAGAGCCTTTAATTTAAAATTCAATTTTATTAGTCAATATAAAATTGGTTGAAATTTTCAATGTCTTAATTTATTCAAGTTATCAATTCTAAAATCAAAAAAAATCTTAGATCTAAAAGCTCAGAACCATATCTATCAATGTTCTTCTAACACATCGCAATTTTGTCGATTGGATGAAATTATTAACCCAAACATATTATATCGAAAATCTACCGTAATCTTTATATATTCGCAATAAGTATTATAACTTAAATAAGTGTTTTGTAAAAATTAAACACTAAATACAAAATTTATAGGTTTTTAAGCCTCTAAAATTGAGGAAATTAACCAGAAAAATTAAAAAGTGGAGGAATATAAAAAATGGCTAAGAAAGTATTTGCCTGGTCACCTGTTCGAAAGTTAATGAAAGATAATGGCGCTGAAATGGTAGCTAGAGATGCAGTAGATGCTTTAATTGATTATTTAGAAAAATTAGCGAAAGGTATGACAAATAAAGCTCTTGAGATGACACGTCACGCTGGTAGGAAGAAATTAACTCTCGAAGATATGAACTTGGCTATGAAAATAGTATAGAAAAACTAAATAAAATTAGTTATTATTTAAATTCAATTTTTTTTCTTTTTTTTCCTTTTTAATTATTTTAAAATTAAAATTTGGAGTTTAATGTTGTTATATAATTTTCGAATATAATTAGGGAGGCAATAAGGTTATTTTCTCTGCTCTCCTAAACTTATTAAGAAATTTTTGAATAATCATCTTTATTCCAGTTTTAAATATAAATTTTACCATATATGTTAAGAGTTCCTCATTATTATTTAAATTATATATCCCTTTTCCAACATTATTATTTGTTTGTTTTACGATTTTTCGCATTAAATGTGTATAAATTTCATAAACAAGCTCTCTCTTTCTTCCTTTTTTCTCTACTTTGAGTATTGCTTTTGAAACTAATCTACCGCTTAAAGCTGCAGCATCCATTCCCACACCTCGATACATATCAACTAATCCTGCCGCATCGCCTACAAATAATATACATCCTTCTCCAAGATGGACTCTGCTCTCTCCCATATTCATTGTACTTGAAAAACCTTCTTTTTTAACAACTTCGCCCTTAAGATTGTATTCTCTTTTTACAAACTCAAAAAAGTTTTGTCCCACCTTAGAAATATTTTTATCATATCCAGTACCAATAACCCAAAGATCATTCTTTTTATAGATCCACGCAAACATCATGTTATTATATTCTAAATTCCAATATTGGTATAAACGGTTAGGATCTAAATCACCCTCGCCATCAAAATAATAATTAACAGTAGCACCAGTTGATCTTTTTTCGAAATCTTTAGGTCTTATTTTCATTCTGATAATTGGCATTAATCCTGAGGCATCAATTAGATATTTAGTTTTAATTTTTTCTGTATTTTTATCTTTATCTGAGATTGTGACAATAATATTGTTTGGATTTATTTCCCAATCAATAAGTATGCATTCATCTCTGAACTCCGCACCATATTTAATTGCTACTTGATTTAGCCAATTATCAAAAATATCACGCGTGAAATTTAACATTTTAAATGGAGCGTTGAATTTTTTTCCATCTGGTCTAATTATTGAGACTTTAGTCAGTTTATTAGTGCAGAGTTTTTCAGAAGGAATTTTTTCTCCAATTATTTTTTCTAAATATGGAAATTGAATTCCTGAACAAGATTTCATTCTTGGAGTTTTGTATTTTTCAATGAATATTGTTTTCAATCCATTTTTAGCTGCGAATTTAGCTGCAACAGATCCGGCAATTCCGCCACCTGCGATAAAAACATCATATTCCTTCAAATTAATAATCTCAGAATGCTGATTTTAGATAAATTGTAAAGAAATTCAATATTTAAAAAGTATCTTTTTTTTATTTTAATTTTAGATTTTAAGTTAATAATCTAGTTCTTTTCTAATGACATTAATTATTAAAGCCACTATAATAATAAAATTTCTCAACCTATATTAGAATTAATATTGAATGGCTCATTTTTACTGTTACTTATAAAATAAAATAATTCATTTAATTAAAATGAGTGGAAACAAAGAATACATAACTATTTCATTTATAGAAGGAGAAAAAATCAATCTTTGCCCTCCAAACGCTGATCATATTAACCTATATACCAAATGGATGAATGATCCACAAATCCGTAAATACATGAGGTACAACATGCCCCAAACTGTTGAGGAAGTGAAAAAATTATTTGAACCAAAAAAAGAAGAAGTAAAGAAGGATATTTTCTTTGAAATTTTACACAGGAAAAACAAGAAACCAATAGGTTTTGTGGGATTCATTAGAATAGATTGGTTTACTCGTAATGCACATATTTTTTATCTTATTGGAGACACTGATTATTGGGGGCAAAAAATTGCAACTGAAGCAGGAAAATTAGTTGTTAATTATGGCTTCAGTGAACTTAATTTACATAAAATAACTGCTCGAACTTTTTTCCTAAATAAAGCTGCTTTACGAGTAGCTGAAAAAATTGGCTTTAAACATGAGATAACACTTAAAAAAGAAGCCTATATTGATGGGAAATACGTGGATCTTCTTAACTATGTTATTTTTAAAGACGAATGATTAAATTCTGAAAAATAAAATAATTTAATGTATTAATAATCAAAAAAAATTGAGGATTGATTAATTTTATGGAGGAAGAAGTTCCTGTCTTCATCGAAGGAAAAAATATTTGTTTTCTACCTCAAAATTTAGAGAATATCAACTTGTATGTAAAATGGGAGAATAATCCAAAAGTTCGTAAATATGCTCGAGAAATTGTACCTAGTATAGTTGAAGATCTTAAAAAATGGTTTGAACCCCATGAGAAGGGAGTGCGCAGATTAATAGCTTTTGAAATATGGGATAAAATAAATAATAAACCGATTGGCAGAATAGGATTAGGTGGTATAGATTGGGTTAATAGATGGGCATATACGTTCATTAAAATTGGAGAACCAGATTATTGGAGGCAAAATATTGCTACCGAAGCAACAGAATTACTTGTTGAATATGCATTCAATGAGTTGAACCTAAATAAACTAATTGGTAGAGTTTGTGTTGAAAATATTGGCTCTTGGACTGTTGCTGAGAAAATGGGATTTTTACTCGAAGGAATCCAAAAGCATGAGTTCTATGTTGATGGAAAATATCTCGATGCTAAGATATATCGCTTGTTAAAAGAAGATTGGCTGGAAAGAAATAAATAAACTCAAAAATAAACCATTAAAAATGGTTTGATTTTATATTAAAAACGTTTTTTATCAATCTAGTTGATTTAATTCTGGCAGTAATATTACAAAATTACTACCTTTAGTGTAATCACCTTTAACTCTATCCTCAACCCAAATTTTACCATTGAAAATGTTAAGTATTTTACTAACTAATGAAAGTCCTAATCCCATACCTTTAGATCCTTTAAGTTCTCGATTCTGTTCTTGAAATATAACCTCTTTTCTATCATCAGCAACTCCAATACCATTATCAATGAATTCAATTTTAATAAAATCTTTTTCATCTATGGTTTGCTTAGAGATCTTGATGAGAATTTCTATATTTGCATTCTTATTATATTTTATTGAATTAATCAAAATATTATCAAATACTTCGTGGAGAAGTTCATTACCATTAGTAAAATATATTTCATCAATTTTTCCTGCGAGTATACTTATTTGCCTTTCACTATATGCTCTTTTAACAAAATCTATAGAACTTTTTAAAAATGTACTAATTTCAATTTGATTTGTCGTTACCTCTTCTTCTTCAAGTTCAGAAAGAGTTCTCACATTAGAAATAAATTTTGAACCTCTTTCCACTTGATTCTTTATTATATTTGCCATATTCCCTATATATTTAGACTGTTCAGAATCCCCAAGTTGAAAATCAATAAGTTCTGCTGAAGAATTTATTATTTGAAGAATGTTATTCATATCGTGAGTAAAGAGATCTTTGTAAAAGTTTGCACGATTAAAAGCTTCCCTATATTTCATTTCTGATTCTTTTAATTTTTGCTCAGCAGCTTTTCGTTCAGTGATATCCCTTCCTAAAGAAACGATTAATAGCTCTCCTTCTGAACCTTTTATTGTTGTTCCACTATATTCGAAAGGAATTGAATGACCTTCCTTAGTAATAAGCGACATTTCTATAGTAGCTTTTCCTTTTTGAATTACTTTTTTAGATGCTTCTGCTCCTTTTCTTAAATCTTCTTCACTATAATATGAATCAGGAGCTCTCATTGAAGATATCTCTTCATCTGAATAACCAGTAACTTCTTTAAAAGCTTTATTCCATCTAATTGCTTTACCCGTTTCTGGTTCAAAAACGAAGATAGTATCAAGTGAAGAATTCAGTATATCTTCAGTAAACTCTTTTTCTATTTTAAGAGCAACCTCCGATTTCTTTCTTTCCGTGACATCTCGTCCATAAATATTGGTGTACCCTTCTTCTTGTATCGGTGTAATACTAAATGAATAAATTTTATCTTCAATTTCAACTTCTATATTTTTTATAGTATTTTCATTAAATATTTCAATTATTATTTCTTGGAACACTTTTGGAATTGGATCGCCTTTGATTAAATTGAATAAATTTTGACCAGCTTTATTAATATAAATAACCTTATCTATATTTACTCTCATTACGGGATTTGGATTTTCTGAAGGAAATTTCGCTAAATCGATAATCTTTTTTTCTATTATTTTTCTTTCTGTTATATCTATTACAACTTCTGCTGCCCGTTCTATTGTTCCTTTTGGATTATGTAAGGGAGCAGATATTATTTCATAAGAACGATTATTGGGAGCAGTAATAATTGCCTTTTCAACTTTTTTGTTTTGAATGGCTTTCATCATAGGACAATCTTCGCAGTATTTTTGTTTCCCTAAGTAAAACTCAAAACACTTTTTATTTTGATGTTCACCAAATTGCTCTTTTAAAAATTGATTTTGATAAATTATTTTATAATTGGAATCAACGATATCAATTCCAATACCTGTTTGGGATAATCCTTCGGTTAGAGAGCGATATATTTCTTCAGATTCTTTCAATTTTTTTTCAGCAGTTTTTCTGTCAGTAATATCTTCTGTATGAACTAAGACTAAATCTGCGGGTAAAAAAACATATTTCACTAATAGATCTTTTTCCTCTTTTAGACTTGAAAAAAAATATTTTATTTCTCGAATAACAGTAGTTTTTTTATCAAAACAATTATTAAAATCTTCCAAAATATCCAATCGCTCTCTATACATCTCAGAAGCTTTAAATCCTAAAAATCTTTGCACATTTCCTTGTGTAATAATATTGGCAGCATTATTATAATCAATCAATTTAAAAGAATCTCCAACTTTTTGCCAAGCATATGCAGGAACAGGACCTCCTTTAAATAGTGCTTTAAACCTTTCTTCTGATTCTTTAAGTTTCTTTTCTACAGATGTCATGATTTAGGATTCCCTCTAAACCCCTATATTTCAACAAAATTCACAAAAATATCTAATTTATTTGATAATATCATAAACATTATTTTAAGTTTCATTTAATATTTCATAAATTAAACCTAATTTTTCGTAATAAAAACACGTACAAATATTAAAAATTAGACTTTATTTGAATGTTTATTAATTAGACTTAGAATCTACTTAAAAATATACTCTATATATAACCTATAGAAATTAAAAGAAGAATAAAACAAGATAAATCTTATATTTTACAAAAAAAGAAAAAAAAAGAAAGTTAGTTATTAAAGCGATTAACCCCCTCCTATTGGTGGAAAAATTGATATAATATCTCCGTCTTCAAGAATAGTATTTTGATCTTTATGTGGGCGCCCATTAACTAATATTATAGCTCTTCTCTCATTCTTAGGGATGTTATATTTGTCAAATAATAGTTTAATCTTGCTGTTTTTGACAATTGTTAAGACTTCCTTATCTGGACCATATTCCCTCAGTGTAGCAAAAAATTTGACTGTCACTGAAATTGTATTATTATTCATCTTCTTCTCGATTAAAATACCATTTGTATAATAATCCCATATTTCTAGGGAATAATGCTATAATATCTCCACCATTCACTTTTTTCCTAAATCCTGCATATCTTCCATTTACAAATATATGGCTAACTTCATTTTCTTCAATGTCAAACTTTCTAAGAATATCGAATACCCGATTAATGTCTAAATCATTAAGTTTTAACCTTAATGGCATTGTCCCTGAAATTTGTGGTTCTACTTTTTTCCTTAAATCTCCGAATAATTTCACTTGTATTGGCATTTTACATCAATAAGCATTAATGATTTAAAAAACACTGTCCAAATCATCATCTGGTACATCAAAAACCGTATTATGTGGTGGAAGCTTCTCTTCCATAAAGAACTCTGGAAGTCTATCATGTACAGGAGTGAACCCTGCCTTTTTGTTGAATTCTAATTCTTTATCGATTATTTCTCTTCCAATTCTTCCAACATCGTCTGTTGTATATGTTGTTCCCATAACTCCATTAAGTGATTCTACAATACCTTCTAATCCTGAAGCAATATCGAGAATTGCAAAGGCTACGAATAGGCAATATCCCGAATAATCTAAGAATGCAGTAGCTACTTGTAAATTACGAGAGACTTCTGCTTTTTCAGGACTCAAAGGATCTAATTCTCCTCCAACCCCTAATATCTCTGGAGCAATCGCATACCCTGCGGTATGATCTGCCCCCATAGGTGTGGTTGCATAAGTCACCCCAATACCTTTTATAGCTCGTGGATCATAAGCTGGCAATCCTTGACCTTTTACAGTTGGAATCCTTGTTACTCCTAATACTTTCCCGGTAATTTCCGTTCCATTTGCTAATATCTTCCCTGTTGGTGTTCTTTTACCAATTTCATCCAATAATTTGATAGCTCCCTTTCCGTCTCCAAATTTTATCAATCCCCCTTCCATTGCTACTGCAATTGTATCACCAGCTTCAATTGTGTCTACTCCTAAATCATTACAAGCTCGATTCAATTCCCCAATATCATCTAAATCATATATACCGCAATTAGGACCTAGAGCCCAAACACTTTCATATTCTAATACACCAACGGGATCTTTTCCACCAGGCTTACACCAAATTTCAGAACATTGAATTATACATCCAGGACTGCAGAAGTGAGGACGCTCGCCCCCACGTTTCTTGATTTCCTCAGCTTTAGCCTCACCAGATACCTTTTCTGATCTTTCATCTTGACCTGTAGAAAAGTTTCTTTGAGGTAATCCACCAGCTTCATTTATAATATTGACCAAAACACTCGTACCATAAGAATTGAGTGCACCCTCTACTTTAGTTACATCATGTTCTGAAAGTGCATCTCTAAGTTTTTTGGTGCCTTGTTTGAAGATTTCTTCATTTACAATCTCTACACCAGGTGCACCAGTTTCATCCACAACAATGAATTTCAAACCTTTAGATGCCATAACAGCGCCAAGTCCTCCTCGTCCAGCATATCTACTAGGTAATCCTTCGGGATCATTAAAACACACTCCAGACATCGCTCCAAGCATTTCTGCAGCTATTCCTACGCTACAAATACCAGCCTTATCTCCAAATTCTTTACGGAGGTCCTTATAAACACCATATAATCCTTTACCAGACCATTTATTTGCATTCATGAATTGAGTTCCTTCATTTGTTATTTTCAAGAGATAGTAATCATCTCCTTCATGCTTTCCTTCTACAATTATAGCTCCAATACGCATTCTTCCGAGCATTTGTGCAAAAGTTGTTCCGGCATTCGCTTCCTTTATTCCTCCCGTCAGTGGCGATTTTCCACCGACAGAAATACGGCCGGAGGTGGGGGCTGCAGTGCCTGTGACAATCCCTGGGGCAAATACTAATTTATTATGAGGTCCTAGTGGATGACATGTTGGGGGGACTTCTTTAGCTACGATGGTCGATGTCATACCACGTCCACCTAATTCAGCAAATTCTTGCGGTAATTCTTCGAATTTAACCTCAAGGTTAGTCATATTGACTCTTAACATTCTTTTTGGCAAATTTTTCACCTCTTTTTTTTAGCATTATATGATTGTGATGGCTTATTATTTATAGATTTTCCCTACTATTTTTAAGTCCGATATGTATAGAGAACCCAATCGCTCCTTTTTTATAGAAAAAACATATTTTGAATATCTCGGTCCTTAGAAATAAAATAAAGCTTTTTCATGAAGTAATACATTATTCTAAATAGAAATGAATTATTCTGAGAAACAAGAAAAACATTTTTTTTATTTTAAAATTATACAAAGTGGAGAAGATATTGGAGTCCCCCTTACAGAGAAAAATCTTAAAAAAGAATTTAAGGAACTCTATTTTTCACTCTTAAAACAATTAAAATTAAAACAAAAAAACGTTTATTTGAGTAATGATGAGGGAAAAATGATAGGGGTTTATGATTTAACCTTATCCTTAGAAGATATTATAAAAAAGTTTGGTATTAAGTTAAAACTATATTATGAAAAAGTTTTTTGAAATTTCTAATTCAATTTTAAAGCTGTCAGAGATCACAATGAATATTAAATATTAATTGATTAATACTATTAATGTAGAATAAACGAATTCAATTAATAGATAAGGTAAATTAATGAAAAAGAAAAATAGAATTCTTGTTAATTTTGTGGCGTTATTCGTTGCTATTTTATTTTTCCTTATAATAATTGATAACCTATTCCATGAAGCTATTGGGAGTTGGTGGGATGGCATCCACAATTTATTTCTTTTTGTTCAAGAAGTATTCACTTCTGTTTTCTACAACAATTTATCAACCTTCTTCTTCTGGAATCTAACTATTACGTTTATTTTAGTTATAATTTATGTCATAAGCTATAGTGCAATAAAAAAAAGGCGTGTTGGGGGTACAATAATAAGTTTAATGTGTGTCATTGGTTGGTTTATACAATTTGAATTATTTATAATTTGGGGGATTTTTGGACTTATCAGCAATCCTCTTTGGCCAATACAGTGGAAAATAATTCTACTTACTTTGACTATTCCTTTAATATTGATATTTTTTTTTTTCCTGAGCATTTTAAGTGATATTACATCCTTTTGGATAGATATTGTAAAAGAACGACATGAATATTCTAAACTCCGCTACCAAATTGAAACAGATAATAAAATAAAAATGATTCATATTAATACCGATGCATCTTATTTGAATACTATTTGGAGTGCGATCATTTATCTTTTTATTGATGAAATCCTTCGTAAAGAAGGGGATTCTCAATCTATTTCCCGATTTATATGGAGTCCAATAACAAATCTAGTTTCTAGAATCGTAATACATTTTAATATCTGGCCTCGATTTAAA
Organism: uncultured archaeon; assembly: GCA_964493385.1. Lineage (GTDB taxonomy): Archaea > Asgardarchaeota > Lokiarchaeia > Sigyniarchaeales > SOKP01 > Loki-b32. The sequence continues at coordinate 17,918 of CAZBNW010000036.1, forward strand.
AACATGATCCTTAGACTTATAGGACTAAAGATTGGGCGAGATTGCGTGATTTCACAAAATTCAAGTCTTGATATTTTACTTCCAAATTTAATTACATTTGAGGATCATACCGCAATAGGCGTTTCTTGTAATTTAATTACCCATACATTCCGCGATCGAGGAGAATTTCGCACATTTTTATATGGACCTATAAGAATTTGCAAATATGCTCGAATTGCATCGAATGTAACTATAACTCCAGGAGTAACTATCGGTGAAGGTGCTGTCGTCGCTTCTGGTTCTCTAGTTAATAAAGATGTTCCTCCCTATACTATGGTTGGAGGAGTTCCTGCAGAAATAATTAAAGAAATCGACCCTAAAACCTATCATTCTCGAATTGAGAAGGATAAAAAATTACTGAAAAAAAATTTCAGGCTAGTGAATGAAGAAGGGGATTATGTTTGAGATTCCTTGAATTAATAGGAGGTGGGGGGGCTCGTGTTTTTAGATCCTATAGTAGATATTCCTTAAAAGATCCTTTAAGATCCCAACAACAAATATTAGGAGAAATCCTTAAGCGACATAAATCAACTCTCTTCGGAAAGAAGCACAAATTTAGTGAAATTCGAAATATTAGACAGTTCCAGACTCGTTGCCAACCACATTCATATGAATATTTTAAACCATATATTGATGCTTTTTTTTCAGGAAAACGTGATGCCTTGTTTAAATCCCATCTTTTGTTTTTTGCTCAAACGACAGGAACCATGGGCAAGCCCAAGCTCTTTCCTGTACCGTATGATACTATTAAAAGTTATAATCTTGGCGTGCTTAGAACTGCTTGCTATTATATTTCGGAGAATATTAGAGAAAACTCTAAAATTATTGGGGGAAAATGGTTATACCTGCCTGCTCCACCTCTCCTTCGATACATTTCTGGGATTCCTGTAGGGTATATTACCGGACTTTTAATGCTACCATTTGGTATTCAATATTGGCGGTATCTCTTATATAACAAGTATTATACGCCACTTCATTTAATGCATATCAAAAGTCTTGAAAAAAAATTCCAGATCATGACTAGAGAGTTAGAATCTAAAAATATAACGATGGTAGTTGGATCAACTTCTGTTGTAGTCAATTTGTTGGAATATATTGTAAAATACTCTAATTCTCAAACTTTAGATAAATTTTTTCCGAATCTCCAATTTGCGATTCTTTCGGGAGTATCTCCAAAATTTTATGAAACACGTTTAAGAAGGTTGTTTAACCGAAAATTTAACTATCGAGAAATGTATGCAGCAACTGAAGGAATGCTGGCGATTCAAACGACCAAGCTTCCGCATCTTACCCCCCTCTATGATTCCATCTTTTTTGAATTTATCCCGTTAAAAGATACATCAGAGCGTTTATTAATTAATCAAATCAAAAAAGGTGAAGAATATTCCTTGATCATAACTTCCCATAACGGATTATATGCCTATGAAATCGGTGATATTATCAAAGTTGTTTCAGAAGATCCTCTCGCTATTATATTTTCATTCCGGAAGAATGTAATAGATCTCACAGGTGAGAAGTTGACCCCTTTCCAGGTTTTATCAGCTTTTAAAAATGCAAATAAGCAAAACCAGTGTAATATCGTAGATTTCTGTGCTATTGGAACATATAAACCAAAACCACATTATATATTCTTAGTTGAATTTGTTTCCAAAAGGGAACCATATTCTTTTTCCCAATATTTAATTTTCCTCGATCAAGCTTTAGAAGAATTAAATGTTGGTTATCAGTATAACCGTTTTAATAAAGGGACACTTTCTCCTCCAGAATTATGGCTTTTGAAAAAAAATACCTTTCATTCTTTAGAAAGCCAAAAGATTCTTGAAGGAGGTCCAGCAAGTCAAATAAAATCAACTCATCTTTCGAGAGATACTGAGTTATTAGAACTTTTTGAAGATTATATTATTAAAAAATTTTCCTTAGAACCGTAAAGTTCATTTTTCTGATCTCTTTTACACATTAAGCCAACCTTTTTATTTCCGTTAATAAGAAAAACATATTTATAATATGGAAATGATAATTATTAATGTCAATTCATTAGAAATTGTTTTTTACAATACAGGTATGTCGTAAGATGTCATTAAAACCCGATTTATACAAAACATACGATTATTTAATAAATTATAAAGAAGAAGGAAAAAAAATTATAGGGATCATTCCTCACACTATTGTGCCTGACGAATTAATATTTGCTTCAAATTCTATTCCACTTCACTTCTGTTTAGGGGGGACAGAAGAACAAATGAATACGGGCCATATTTATCTCTCTGAGACAACGTGCGGGTTTCAGCGTGTAAATCTAGGTATATTTGAAGGAAGAGAAGGGATTTCACACCAAATTTATGAATTGATAGACTTTGTAATAGCGGGTACTTTTTGTGCCGGTGTTCAAAATACGGGTATGTACCTTGAAAATTATTTTGGAAAGGAACAATATAGGCTTATAATTCCCTATTGCAATAAATCCAATCCTTTTAACTATTTCTTAGAAGAATTACTTCAACTTAAAAGATTTTTGGAGAAAAAAAATAATATAACTATTTCAAAAGAAAGATTAATTGAATCGATTAACTTGTATAACACACTTAAAACTCTCTATCAAGAAATGGATAAGTTTAGATATATTGATCGCCCTATAATTTCGTTATATGAAATCCAAAATTTAATTCATCATCTCTACTTAAATGGTCCTTATTTGAATTTAGATGAAATTAATAAATTCCTTGATTCAATAAGAACTGGTGTCTTACCCGAAAAAAAAGGAATTCGTATATTTTTAAGTGGGAATGGTGTACTGTTTGAGGATGAATTAATTTCGATTATAGAAAACTGTGATTGTATCATTACTGGTGATGATATCTCTACGGGATTTGAATTTTATTCATCATTAGTACAACTTAATTCTTCTGATCCTTTATATGCTTTAGCAGAGCGATATTTAAGACAAAATCTATCAGGGAGAATGATCCCTGAATCTTATAGATTTAAAGAGATTGCTAAAATCTGTAAAAAAAGAAAAATAAAGGGCATTATCAATAATTATCTCAAGTTCTGTGATTCTTATTCTAATACAACAGACATTTTTAGGGAGGAAATGAAGAAGGAAGGAATTCCAGTTCTAAATCTCGAACGTGATTACTCTCAGAGTTTCATTGGACAAATAAAAACGCGAATTGAAGCCTTTTTAGAAATTATAGGAGAGTGAAGTTAAAAATGTCGGTTAATCCAATTCAAGATTTTACAATGCAATCAATCGTAGATATAGGAGTGCAATATATTAATGGATTCAATATAGTCAAATCCAGTAGAAAAAAAGGGAAAAAGGTCATTGCAGGTTTTATGCCTCCTATGGAATTGTGCTTTAGTTCGGAGCAGATCATACCATTTTGGTTGCCTAGGTTCACAGAATTTCCGTCAAGTATGGTTAAGGGGATTAATATAGCAAATAAACTGCAACAATTAGTATCCGCTGCAAAATTATGGAATAAAATCCAAAGTTATAGGTCTAAATTCACTTCATCAAGAAAATTAATGAATCTCACGAGATTTGTTAAGCCATTTTCAGGTTTGAACCAGGTCTCAGAGAACGCCAACTACAATCCCGACTCCTGCATACAAATGCGTATCTGTTATGGGGCTTACTTAAAATATCGGCGATATTTCGACTTAGTTATGGGAGGATTTGACGCGAATAATTGTCTCTATTTTGCCAAACTGTATGAACGAATCGGGAGAAGAAAACCACTATTCTATTTTCAGAAGCCGTATGGTGATCAAAATACTCCACATGCACTCGAGCTAGTTATTAGAGAATTAGAAGACTTTTTTCAAATATTAGAAGAAATAACAAACGAATCCATTGATTTTAAAAAAGTAAAAGAAAAAATGAAGCTAGTAAATGACATTAAAAAAATTTGTGCATTAATTCTAAATAGATACTACAAAAAAGGGTATGTTCCTCTCCATTGGCCAGCAAGCGTACTAATTCATGGTGCATATGTAGATTATTTAAGTGATCTCAACTTTTTTCATGAAAAACTTCGATTATTGATCACAGAGATTGAGGCTAATATAAGAAACGGAATAATACGAAATTATAAACAAGAGAATATACCTAGGATAATGTTTGTTGGTAGTCCAGGTTTTGATCCCGTGTTAGCCCAAATCATTGATAACCAAGGAGGCACGCTTCTCCTTCTTGATATTTTCCCAAATGAACTACGCCATCAATTAATCGACTTAACTGGAGATTTTATTTTGAAGTACGCATATTACTTATTAGGAAAGACGAATTTTAAAAGAGGGATTGAAGATTCAATTGAATTCTGGGTTAAACAGGCAAGATTAATTGACATTGATGGGATTCTTTTTAATGAGGTCTGGGGTTGTCGCTTCCTTGGACCATCTTTCAGACTTTTTAGAGATCGAATCCGAGAAGAATTAGGAATCCCCGTACTTAGAATGAATTTTCATGATTTTGGTGAAAATCTCGGGCAAATCTCCACTCGAATTGAAGCTTTTATGGAACTAATTAAATAATTGTTTTCAATTTTATAACTCCCTTTTACTTATATATCCTAATAAGAGAAGGCAATTTCTTTAGTACATGTAGTATTATCTTGATCTGGCTCATTTGGACCAATCTTAAGAGGTAGAATTTCCAGCCCCTTGCTTGTATTGATTTTACAAAACGTTTAATCGGATTATCAAAGAAAGGAATCTCCTTGTGAGCCTTAGTTAAGTAATACTTCAAATCATCAGAAGATAAGTTTGGATATTTGATGGTAGGTGTTATCCAGTTGAAATCGCGCCAATCTTTAGAGAGTAATAAATTATTCCTCAGGACATTCTCCATTAACTGCGTGCCTGGAAAACATGTTAATAGTGTAAAAGACATCATGTCAATATCCAGTGTTTTTGCAATCTTAATTGTGGATGCGAGATCTTTTTTAGTATCATCGAGATCAGCACCTAGTATGATATTAGCTTGTATTATATATCCAAGATCATGAAGTATCTTGATTGAAGACTTGATTTCCTCAAATTTAATTTGTTTGTTAAGTTTTTTTAATGTTCGATCTGAAAAACTTTCGAATCCTAAGAACAAATAGAGAAATCCCGCATCTGCCATTTTTTTGAAGACTTTAGGATGGTTAACGACTGAGTCGACGCGGACTTGGGTCTTGAAGAGCATTTTAATGCCACTATGGATAATTGCATCGCATAATGCCATCACATATTCAGGATTGACTACGAAGTTATCATCAACGATGAAAACAATGCTAGCCCTGTCTTTTATTTCATGTGAGCGCAATTCTTTGATAACTTCAGGGATTGGACGATTTCG
>CAZBNW010000037.1:0-23233 GCA_964493385.1 uncultured archaeon
CTGAAGCTTTAGGATAATTCTTTAGAAATTGAATATCATAATTAAAATCTTCATTAACTGGAAGGAACACATTCTTTTTGCTTTTTATAAAGAAAGGTGTTAAATCTTTATTTAAAAATGTTTTAAACCGAAACTCACTTTCAATTTCTTTATTATAAAAAACATACTTCCATTGTTTTCGTGTATTAGAAAAAATATATGAATCTGAAGAAATTATAAGAACATCTTGTTTTTTTTCTATTATTTCAAAAAATATGAGGGTTCTTGGATATAGATTGGCACCCTGATAAAATTTGTTTTTATATGAACTTTCTTGATTTGATGGTATAAAAATACATATCCTCTCGGTTATTAATAAATAATATTAATGACAATAAGAATGATATTTCTACAATTTATATTTTTTAAGTAATTTATCAGCAATTATTTCTCGCGCAATCTGAATTTGTGCCTTTATCCATGTTTTACTATTTTGAATTTGTTCCCATTTATAAGAATTAATGTAACTATTAGTTATCCCATGTTCCTCTTTTAATATTTCTTCAATTTCTTTTTGCACTCTACAAATCTCTATTCTCTCAGGATATTTTACAAATTTTTGTTTATTAAAATTAATTATTTTAAGAAATTTATTTAAGGGAAGGTTAAATTTGAATAGTTTTTTTTCTAAAAACGACAAAATTTCTTTTTCATAAGGGATAATTACCCAAATCCAAATATATCTTCCTCTCAATTCTTCAATTTTTCCGAATTTCAATTTTATATCTAATTTATCTTCAATTATTGATATAGAATCATACTCTTCATTACCTAAACTTCTTCCAATTTTTTCAAGTGCAATTTCAATCTTTTTTAACTTTTTTTTTTTGACCCTAAAATCATCGGTCAAATTATCGTTCATTGACTTACTATGTATCATTTATATACCACATTAAATTTATAATTCGTTTAGACAAAGATTTAAAAAATTATAAGAGAACTAGAATTTTGTAAATTCTTCTGAGAATCTTAAAACAAATCTAAGAAAAAAACATAATTATTATGTTCTTAATAAAAAACCTAGAAATCGACTTAAATCCTGTGAAAAGGGCTTCAAACGAATATGAAATTGAGCATTGGTTTGATAGTCTTTTTGATAAAATAGGATTAACTTATCAAGCACAGCATAGAATTTTAAATGGAAAACCAGATTGTTTGATTGGAGATGTTATTATTGATTTTAAATATAAAATTTCGAATAAAAATTTAAACAACTGGGTGAATATAAAAGGAAAACAGTATGTACAGGAGTATTTCGAAACTAGAAGTAAATATCCTTCTTTATTAATCGTGATTTCTGAGTCTTTTATCTGGTTTTATGATATGGATTTTATTTTAAGAAATAAACGAGAAATTAATGAAAAATCTATAAAATCACTTATTGAATGTTTATTAGAACCCAAATCCTTAGATTCGGAGCAATTTGCTATTTTATTTGGGATAAATTCTCCATTATACGTCTTATCATATTCTCGTTTAGAAATGCATTTTGATGACCATAGTGGAGAAAAAACAATTTGCTTTCAACAATGGAAAAAACATTTTAGACTTGCTTATCACGATGAACAAGTAGGTAAAGAATTGTTTTTAAGGCATTCCTATCTCAGTATGCTTTTAAAGTTGATTCTATATAAAGAATTTATTAATCCAGAGCAATATTCACGTGAGTATTTTAAAGATTTAGAAAATCATTTCGAGTTGTTGGGTATATCCTTATTTCATTATGATTTTTTTAGATGGATAATAAACGTTAAAGGATTATGTGATGATTATTTCGAGATTTTAAAACCAATCACTTTAAAAGCTACTGACATCTTTAGAACAATTTATCAAGAGATGATTATTGCTGGAGTAAGACATAGATTAGGAGAATATTATACACCAGAATCTTTATGTAAAAAAATGGTTGAAAAACAATATAAATTAGGAGATAGAGTTCTTGATTCTTCTTGCGGTTCAGGAACTTTTATCATTGAAACATATAAAAAAATAGATTCCCATTTTAATTTAGAACAAAAAAATAAACCTCCTAATGAATGGTTCGATGCAGTTAATAATATATTTGGATTTGATATCAATCCTATTGCAGTATTAACATCTAAAGCAAATTGTATATTATATTTTAAAAATAGAAAAGAATGGATTGAAAACATTTCTATTAATGTTTATTTGTGCAATTCTATAGATCCATTAGAATTTTCTGAAGTAGCTGATATTGAACTGGGAAGTTATTATGCTTTTTGTGTTGATTTATTAGACGGTGAATTAGAACTTAGAATACCTGGTGAGATATTATCTCCTTCTAATATTGAAACTTTTCAAGATTTAGTAAAATCACTTTATAATGTATGGGAAGATTTTGAAAAATTTGGAGATACTTGGATTGCTGCTATTTCAAATAAAAATAATCTAAAAAAATATTATTCAGATTTAGATCAACCCTTTATCAGTTCTATCTATAAATTTTTCAATAAATTGTTCGATTTAAAAAAACAAGACAAAGATCATATTTGGCTTTATATATTAAATAATTTGCTTGGAATACGTTTACTTTTAATGAAAAAAAAAATGGATTTAATTATCACGAATCCACCATGGTTAACTTATAAAGATGCAGATCCTAAACTAAAAGAAACCATGAAGAAGGTGACTAATAAGTTTAATATAAAACCAGGGGCTCAAAACATAACAAATATTGAAGAAGCAGTTATTTTTTTGTATAAAGTTCCCGATCTTTATCTTAAAAAGGATGGTAAAGGTAAAATAGCATTTGTTATGCCTCGTTCTTTATTAGTTTCGTCTCAAAACCAAAAGGCAAGAAGGTTTGAGCCATTTGAAAACATTGAATTTTTTGAATTTAACGATTTAGTATTTAATATTGATTGTTGCTGTATATTTGCTAATTATATTGACGAGTCTATAGGAATAGAGGATGTTTATAAGAAATATCCAATATCGTGCCATTTTTTGGATGCTAATACAATGGATAAAATTGACCAATACTATTTAGAACCATATGTTTATTTCCAAGAAAAAAAGAATGAGAAATATTTGGTCAAAAAACTGATAAAAGCAGAAAAAAAAAAAGAATTACTTCCATGCTATTTATCAGATTACTATAATGAATTTATTCAAGGAGCTGATCTAATACCTAAGGTTTTACTTTATTGTGATGTTATAGAAACTACTCAAACAGGTAAAATTTCTGTAATTAATCCTTGGATATCACCACAAGCTAAAGGTATTTGGAAAAAAACTCATTATAAACATGCACGTGTTGAAACAAGTTGTATTTTTCAAGCAACGCTCTCCCGTCAACTTTATCCATTTTATCTCAAACCTTATAATATTTTCTTACCTTTAAATGAAAATTATGCCTATTCAGTCTCTACATTAGGTCCATTCAGTAGAAAGCATTGGAATTTCATAAAAGGAATCTATCAAAAAGAAGTTAACAAAGATTTATTTGAAATTGGAATTAATTATAGAAATAAGTTATGTACTAATAATATTGTTAAAAAAGTTCAAAGATTACCTTATAAAGTTGTTTTTCCAAACGCAAAAAGATTAATTGCGGCAGTAATTAATGATCCTGAGGGAAGAATTTATGTTGATTCAACATTGTACTATTATGGTACTAAAAATGAAGATGAATCTCATTATTTATGTGGAATGTTAAATATTCCTGAACTAGCAAAAAGTGTGAAAATTATTAGTGATACAAGACATCATCATAAAAGACCATTATACTTTAACCTTCCGAAATTTAGAAATACTCAAGAACAATTGAAAATCTCAGCTCTTTCTAAAAAATGTTCACGAAAAATAAAAACTTATATTTTTGGTAATAAAAATATTAAAGAAACTGAAATTAGAAATTTAATTTTAGATGAATTGAAAGAAATTCGAAATATTGGTCTTAACATCTTAAGATCAGCAAGCCATATTCAAGTAATTCCTGAATTTAAATTCCAGAAAAAATAATCTATTTTTATAATTTATTTTAAAAATTAGAATATTGATAAGAATTGAAAATGAAATAAAAAAGGATAATCTTATTTTCTCATAAAGGTAGGAAGCATTAACGAAAAAATTTCTGCTATCGTTCTTAACTTTGATTTTTCCTGAATTTTTGTAACAATTAATATTGATTTGGATAATTCCTCTTTATCCAAAGATCCCCCCGAATAAATTGCTTGTTCAGTATTAAACATTAATAAAAATTTTACATTAGGATTGTTTATTATACTAATTCCCTGAGTAATTTTCAAATCATCATAAATTGGTATATCTTTTTTAGGAATATCACCTCTATCATTAGTAATCAGAAGAACTGGAATCCCTCGCTCAACTAGTCTTTTAAGTTCCTTCGCATAAAAGCTATCTATCCTAGGAGTTACGATATTTATTTGATCTTCAGTAGAATTAATTAGATTCATCAAAAGATCATTAAGCACATTTTTGTTTTCTGCTCCACCAGACGATTCAATTGAAAACATTCCTACTAATGATAAAATTTTATTTTCTAAGTCAGCTATCTGTGCTCGTAATTTCTTATTCTCAATCCTCAACTCTAGCATGCGATCTGACAAAATAAATCAACTCTTTTTTCGTATTTTTAATGAATAATTTAAATTAAATTTATTTTAATATTTTTTATTTATTGCTATTTACTAAAGAATAAACTTAATTCAAGAGCTAATTTTTTTCCATGGTTTTCCGAAAAGCAGATAGCTAGAAATTGCAAGACTACTACGTAAATCTATTCTCGTTGTGCCTGTTTCTGCAGGTGAATCTTTGACTTGTTGCTCTAGAAGTTTTTCCATCTTACTAGCGATACATTGTTGGCGAGCCTTCAGAAGTGAAACTCCTTGACTATTGTTACTAAAAAAATTTATAAAAAAACTTGAAATAATTTGTTTCGTTTCATTATTAAAAATTGGATAATTTTTTGACATAATACCAGTAATTTTATTATAGTCAAATTGAGCAACGATTTCTCCAAACGCCCCCAGCATGTTCCTCAACTTTTTTCCTTCGATATCATAAATTTGGGAATTAAAAAATATAAATGGTTGATTTTTTGAAATATTCTGACTTAAAATCTTATTAATTTCATTAAATGTTATAATGTGATTATCATTTGTAATGAAAAAACTATTTTTTGGGCTCCATTTAGAGTAAAAAATATTTCCTACGAATACAATAATATGATACGAAACAGTAGATAAATTCGATAATATCTTTTCTCGTGTTGAATTAGCTCCTATTAATGTAGCGATCTGATCAATTTCAGCTCTATCATTAAAGAAATTTATTATATAATTTAACTCATCCGCACCAGCTTGAAAAGAAAAAATTAATTCTTTCTGTCTCGTTTTTTCGTTCCATTTTAATGGACTTTTAGAATTAATTAAATCGATCACTAAAACATTATATCTCTTCTTAGGTGAATCAACTGAAGAATCATCAAAATATTTATTCTCAAAAGCAACACCTCTAAGTGGTATCCCACCTATTTTGTATCCACTTGAATATTTTAATAAGAAAAAATTATTATCATATATAAGATCAAAAGGAATGGTTATATTGTCTAATACAAAATATATCTGGGGTATTAAATCTAAACTATCGATTTTAAATGCCTTAAAGAAATCTCTTATTAATTTCGGGAGGAAAATATATAATAATTCACCAAATTCTCTTAAACTGAAATTGAACTTACGATCTTCAGATTCATAGAAAAGTTCATTATAAATTTCAATTATTTGAGCATCATTCCAAAATTCATTAGTAACAGTTCCCTCTATTAGTTCATCATTAACAGAAATCATTCTGTAGGAAATTTTCCCCTTAGAATTGACTCTTAAAATTAGCTTTTTTATAGCAAAATCTTTGTGAAATGATTGTGGAGTATCATCCTGATCATCAAAAACATAAATTTCTTTTTTTAACGGTTCAATCTCGCTATATAATGCTACGAGATCTGTAAGTATTCTGTTAAAATCCTTATCTAAATAAGGTATTATTTTTTCTGCGAGATTATAATTTTTTTCTTCAAAAAGAGCACGATAAAACATCATTCTCCAAAAATCTCGTTGTTCTAAAGAAAAGAACATTGATTTAAATTGCCAAAGTATATTACATGTATAAAAATAATGAAAAGTTTGAGCATTTGTGTGGGGTAGCTTTAAGTGGTTATTTAATTTTTCTAAGGATTGGAGTAGATATTTCTTTTCCTTCATATCTACAAATTTTTTACAAGCTTCCACCCATAATTCAATTAAAATATTATCATAAGATAAATCTGTTTGATATATAAACAAGTCCTCCAAGAAATCATAAATATCGAATGCCATTTCAAAACGATTTCTATTTATTGAAAAATCAATGAATTTTCTTATGTAAGTAACAGCCTCACCGTAGGATTGGTATTCTTGAATTTTTGAAAAAATACTACGAATAAAAATAATAATCCAAGAATATTCACCAATATCATTTAAATAATAAATAAGTTCTTCAAGATCAACTAAAATAGTACTAAAACTTCTTTCATTTATTGAAATTCTACTTATATTACTAAACTCGTTTTTTAAATAACCTGGAAGTCGATTTACTAGTATTTTATTTATTACTCTTACAAATTCAGCAGAATCTTCCATCAATTTATATTTTAAGCAAACACTTTCTAATAAGATATAGAGAAATAAAGCTCGTTTGCTCGGTTCTAAATTGAATGTGGTTTTTCCCAATCTCTCCATACTTAAATTGAAATATTCTGATGGTGCAACCGACTTTCTTAAAAAGATTTGTAATATTTGTAATTCAAATAGTTTCTGGAAATCCTCTCTCTCATGTAACTTTGCTGAAAAGGAATTAATAAATTTGGTTATGCCCCTTTGCGATAGGTCTTCCTTTTTAACGAATGTTTGAAGTAGATTTGTGCAGAAATTATTAAATAAATAGAAATCATCTAATTTTGATAAAAACGAAAAAAATCTCTTGTACGCATCAATATATCGGATTAAATTAATTTCTTCTTTTCCTTCTTTATGTTTTACCAGTGAATTTAAATACATCCACCAAGAATTAGAAATAATCATTATTAACTGGTGCTTCTTCTGAGCATCTAACCAATCATTCTTCTCGATTTCGAAACTTAAATTGTCAAGCAATTTAGATGCCCACTTATGGTTTGTAGCATATAGCAATTTTCGAGCAGTAATAATTTTATTTTGGAAATTTGTTAAAAATTGTTGTTTTAAATCAATGCTAACGGACATAAGAATTCGCACCTTATTGTTCTTTATTTTTAGTTTGATTTAATTCTTCCATTTCTTGATCTTGTTCAGAAACTTCATGGTTGGGATTCTGAATCCATCCTTGTTTTATTTTTCCCTGTGCGAATAAAACAGATGCCCCTATCCACCCAATATTTTCTCTTCCAGAAACAGCGATGACACTGATCTTATCTTTTAATCTCTCTGAAAAATATTTTGAGATTTCGAATTTCAACCTTTTATCTAATCCAGGTATTAGACTGCTACCCCCTACAATGATAATATTTGGCAATAAAGCTTCCCAGTTTTCACGATCCCAGAATTTAATAACTTTTGAGATAGCCTCAGGTAATCCCATATAATCAATATGAATTAAGGAAGGATTAAAGAGTGGTTCAGCAAGTAAAAATCTTTCTGAATTAATTTCTAAAGACGTTCCATCTGGCAAATCAATAGTCCTATTATATTTAGTAAAACCGTCTTTAATTCTTTTTACCTCTCCATCTGGATCTAAAATGCATAATGACAATTTATCTTTAATTTCTTTTGCTATAATCTTATCAAGATAAACTGTTTTTCCAGAGACTTTCCTAGTTAAAATCAAGTTCAAGAGGTATCTTGTCAATTCCTTCCCAGCAATAGGATATGTATCCCTTGCCATTACATTTGAGAATCCATGTAAAAATGTGGTGATATTTGTATTAACTTCACCCATATTTATGACAACACCGCTATTTTTTCGTAATGTGGCTAATATTCCTTGATTTTCAGATAAAAATAATAAAGACGGAAAATCAAATACATTAAAAAAAATATCTTGCAACTTAGTTTTTTCTAATTCAGATATAAAAAAAGGAGATATAATAATAATAGGGTGTTTGAACTGATATTCCTCTGCAATATTTAATTGTTTATAATGATGAAAAAAGAATTTCATAAAAATTTGATAATTACTTTCTTTTTTGAATTCATGAATTTTAAGTATATTAGAATACTTCAAAGCCTCATGTCCAAATAAGTGGCTCTCAGCATTCTTTTCAGTAATATAGATATCCTCAAGACCATCAATTACATCTGATGTAAATATATAATCAGTATTATCTACATAAACACTAGGAGCAATAATATCAGGAAAATCATCGCCCGCCCATCCTAATCGAAAATTATTATTCCCTATGTCAATTATTAATGGGCGTAATTGATTTTTATTTTCAGATGACATAGTTATTTCATTAAAAGTATATCTTTAAGTTATCCATCTTTAAAAATAAATAAGCTCTGATTAATATTTTAATTCATGAATAAATTCATCTGTGACTCTCTTTAGTCGATATTCTTTAACTTGCAATTCAAGCAAGCCTAAGACTCTTCTAAATTCCTCAGACATACTTTCGATATCAACCTCTGCAACTTTTTCGATTTCATTTCGTTTAACTTTAAATTGTTCTAAATTAGCCTGAATTTTATCAAATATCGCAGATATATTGCTAGTTAAATCGTCAGTATTTTTCTTAGTAATTTTTCGCATTTTTCGTAAGATACCTAAGATATTAGAAATTGACATCTCCCAACGATCATAATTCTCATTATAACTCGAAAGTAAACCTTCAAAAAACTCTGTTAATTTTAGATAAATACTATCTTTTTTAATAAATGAAGGCTCTTCTTTAGTTGAAGATGGTTGTGTTGTTATTTCTGGCTTTTCCTTTCTATCTGGAGCGATTGAAGTTTTTGTTTTTTCTATAACCTCTGGAATTAATGAAGGTCTAGGCTTTTTCTTTTCTCGGGTTCTTTGAACCAATGGAACATCTTCCAAGACATATGCTTCCGCTATTTTGCTTTTAGATTCATGTGTTAATTGAGGCGTAACTTTTACTTCTCCTTCTTTTTTTGGAAGAACAAATCCTTGTCCTTCGGATACCCCTTTTAATAAAGTTTGTAATGTGGTTTCCGTTGTTTTTGCTGAATGTAATGCTGTATCTAACGAATATTCTGGGATAACCTCAACTTCTTTCTCAACATCTTGGGTTTTTTTCTTCTTTTGAGTTTTCTTTTTCTTTTTTGCCACTGAATACACCTTAAATTTAATTCATATCTTTAAAAATTAATATTTATGTGTTAATCTAATGGGAAAAAATCAACTTTTAGTGCTTCTCCCTTTTCTATTAAAATATCTTTTAGCTTATCTATACCCTTTGGACTTTCTGATATTGCAGTCCATACTGCTGTTTTATCCTTTTCAACAATTACTGCTTCACTATACACCAAGCTAAGACCTTCTTCTGCGAAAATATCTACTAATTTTGCTAATGCTCCCGGGATATCCTTCATTATGACTTTTAACTTAATAAGATTGCCTTCATCTCTTAATCCAATAGGAGTTATTCTTATCTCCTTTGTTTCTGAATCGCTAACTAACATTAACTGGGAATTCGTTGTGAGACCAAGATTCTTTCTAGTTACTAAAGGTAATACTATTCGTCCTCGATTATCGATTGTAATAATTTTTACATCTTTCATATTTTTAATTATCGTTTTACTGCTATAAATTTCTAACTATAATGCATGGATATATTTTTTACATATTTATTATCAAAATTATTATTAATAACTTTATTGTAATCCTAATGAACTAAAAAACTATAATTCAAACGAAAAATAAACAAAGATTTAAGAAATATATACCAATTTTGAGTTTTTCCAGAATCGCGAAAATATACTAAAAAGTAAATAAAAAAATATGGTATCACTCGCTAAATTACATTTCTTTGTGTGCCTTTAATTTAACAGTGAGGTCTCGTGCTCGCTTAGAATACCAAATTAATAATTCTCCAGCATCCTCAGGTTTAAAATATTCCCCACCACATAAAGCTGCTGCACGAGCCATCAATGCATCATCAGGATTGCCTAAACCTACAATATAAACCACAACGTTTGGATTGTCCGCTAACTTCTTAATTTCATTGAAGAAAGCATCTCCATCAGTAGGCACACCATCAGTCAATATAACCACCATTGTAGGTTGGTCTGGACTTATCTTTTGAAATTCATTTAACACATTATGAGCTTGTATCATCGGAGCACCCATATTAGTAGCCTGTCCGTAAGCATTTCCTATTCGATCTACAATCAACCGAGCCGCTTCTTCAAGTACACCTTTTTTACCACTCGCAGAATCCATATAGAAGCCGCCACCAAAAGGTAATATCTGGGCTTCATCAGCAAACCTAATTACAGATACTTTTTCCCCAAAACCTCTTCCTACTTTTTCGCTTAAAAAGAGAACAGCTGCGAATGCTGCCGATATCCTACGAGGTATGTTAATTCCATCTTTGAAATGTTTTAGAAATTCTTGAATTTCTCGAGATTCCATAGCAGCTTTTATACCCTCAATAGCAGGTGCAATATTTGTTACAAAAACATCCCTGGCCATCATCGATCGGCTAATGTCAATAATGAGAATAGCGTTAAATGGAATTAAGCCTACTGGACTTAAAGATAAGGTTGTATTCGGCGAAACTCTAGCAAAAATATCTCCCATCAAATCAGGAACAGTATCAATAATCGAACATGCTATATTTACAGCAGACCATCTTAATTTTATACCTTTAAAGATAATATAATTTGAAATCCACCCTTTCATAGAATCTACATTTTCTCGAGCGGTACTAATTATTTCCCACATGTTTTCACCTGAGATAGGTGATACTCCTAGTGAAATACTTTGAAGTGGTATTATTGTTCTTTGGTTTTTCAAGACTTTTACCTCAAAACTTCCTATACCTGATGCTTCGAGAATTTCACTATCAATAACAATAGCATTATCTGGAACAGATTCTAAGACTTCTACTTTTCCTGCCCCCATTGCCCCAGTAAGTTCATCTTCAAATGCAAGAATATCATCCATTTGAAGTGAGAGTGTATGTTGAGTTCTCGGGCTAACCAATGCATATCCCATTAGATTAGGCTGCGATTGAACTTCCAGCATTAATTCTGAAGCCTTTTGTATAGGTGGTTCAGTGGAATATATAACAATTTGTTCTGCTTGAATATTTGTATCTTCATAAGTATCCATGCTCATTTTTATTTCATTCATACTAATATTTGCTTGATCGATTCTTGCTGAACCCATGGATCTTGTCAACGGGTCTTCCCACGCTATTAACATTCCTTGACCTAGACCTAGTTGTTGAAGAATATTAGGACTCAGTTGCACCCGCCCACCTTCTATATTATTATCTAACATAGGAGTAAGAACTACTCCATTTTTTTGGCCTCGTAACATATTAATATCGATTCTATTCGGAAATGGTTCAACAGGTGCAGCTGGTTCAACTATTGGTTGCCCTAGGCTAGGTTGTGGTACTTCCATAGGAGGAGGCGGTCGAGATGGTAAAGGTGATATTGAAGGCTGAGGTGCCGGTGTGGGTTGAGGTGCTGTTGTAGGAGGTGGTGTTAAGGAAGGTTGAGGTATCGGTGCAGGTTGAGGTGTTGGAGGCGGAGTAGGTAATGGTGATAAAGAAGGTTCTGTTGGTGTTGAAGGGATTGGAGCAGGTTGTGGTGTGGGAACTTTCGGAACTTTTAGTGTGGGTGTAAGCTTTGCTACTCCACTAGCGGGACGAACTGTTAATTCGACTCCTGAAAATTGTAAATCATCAAGTATATTTTTAGAAAATTGCCCAGCAAAATCTAGAACTGTATCAGAAATTTCAATTACAACTGTTTTTTTCAGATTATTATCAATATTTAATACTTCTGCTGAATCTCCTTTTTTAAGTCCTAACTTATTTGCATTTGATTGACAAATAATAACTTTATCGCGAATTTCATCATTTGCATCAACAAAAAGTTTAATCTCTGGCATTTTATTTCATTCAGATATCTTATTCATTTTAACTATTAACTTATAATTAGATTCTTGATCTTAATTTTTAAATTTAATTAAAAATATTATCCTTATAAGATTTAATTCTAATTTTAACTTGTTAACGGGTAACGCTTCATAATCTCGTTCGAATAGTAACGGAAAATTTTAACAACTTTTCCTAAATCAGCGGTTTGCCTTGAAGCTCCCATTAAAAAGAATCTTCCAGCAGCACTAAGTATTATAAATCCATTATCCCCACGTAATACAACCTCAAGCATATTTGAGTATCCTAGAGCAGCAACCGCATCACTTCCTGATTGGACAACTACCGCACTCAGACTTGAAAACAAGTCCGGATCAATAGAATAGCCTGGAACACAACTAAATGCAAGTCTTAAACCTTCTCGAGTAACTAAAGCTAATGCTTCAAGTTCTGAGTATTCCGTAATACTAGAAAGAAATGAGCTTAGAGAACGTGCTTCCTCAGGTGTTAAATCAGACAATTTTAGCTGGAATTAAAATTTTTATTCAATTAATATTAATTAAAAAATTTTACCTTAAAAATTTATATTTCTAATGATAAACATTAGGTTTGTTGAGGCGTAGATTTTTTTCATTAAACTAATTATTCAATTAGGATTACAACAACTTAATGAATATGAAATTTTTTATTTTTGATCTAAAAGTGCTAAAATAGTAAGAATAAAGTGTTGGGAACTTCTTTTCTAATTTCCTTCTAGTTGCTCTTTAATTTGTTCCTTTAACATTTCTCTTTTGCTTTTAGCTTCTACTGGTTTGGTTTTAGCGTTAGAGCGTTTAAGAAATTCGATAGCGATAATTTTCCCATTTTCTGATAAAATCCGCGGCGAATAGTCTTCAGCGAAAAAAATTCCCTCCGGAATCGCGCCAACCTTTGAAATTTCCTTAGTCACTTGTTTTTTTCCCAAAAATTGTTGTACTTTCTCTACAATAGAATAAGCATGATTTCCAATAATAATAAGTTCTCTTTCAAAACCGGGTGGCATTTGGATTTCTTCTAATTTCTGCATTACTTCTTGAAAATCTATTTGAGTCTGATCTTGCATTAATTCTGCCATAGATCCTTCCCCCCGATATAAAGGACCTACATTTTGAGCTGCGCGGTCCCTGCTTCCTGCGATATTCATACCTTCAGCGGGTTTAGGAGTTCCAAACACATTCTTTTCTCGTAATGGATACCCTGATGGTTGAGTAATATCTTCTGCTTTTATTTCCTTTGCTATCCCTGCTGCTGTTTGACCTCCAATCAACTTAATAAATTCGGATTCTTCCTCAGCTTCATCAAGTGGAACAACAGCATAATGCATTCCAACTTGACCTCGAATTTCCTGAGATCTTTTAGCTCCAATGAATTTTGATCTAACACTACTCTTAAGACCTTTCCAAAGATACACCTTTCTGGATTCATCTGCAACAAGGACATAACACTCATCTGTTTTTAATACATCTTTAATTGGACCTTCAGTAGTAATTTCAGTAGTAGTCCCATCTGGGTTAATAAGAAACAATTGTGGTATTTTAATCAATCTCCTTTATTTTTTTGTTGAAATTTAATATAGTCTAAATTCTGAAACCTCAACTTAAGTTTTCACAATAACTAAGTTAATAATATAATAATATTAGAAATTAATAAATCTTTATCTATTTATTTATTCACGTTCTGACATCTCTTAATAGATAATTATCGTTTTGTAAAGTCTTAAAAATTAAAAACACTTTTGATCGTGCTATTAATATTATTAACCATGTCCAATGCTGTAAAGCGTTCTCCAATATGGTTCTTACAGAATTCACCTACTATTCCATTAAGAAAAGCTGCAGAACATGCGGATTGGAAAAGTTCATTTTTTGTGGCTATGAAACAAGCGCATAAACCAGCTAAAACATCACCCGTCCCCCCAATACTCATTTCAGGACAACCAGTTTTATTAATCTTTATCGATTTTCCATTTGATATATAATCATAAGGCCCTTTAATAAGCAAAGTTATACCCCACTTTTTTGCTAAATTAGATATCAGTTTACTACGTCCATTTATATCATAATATGGGGGTAAATCCACATCCATCATTATCTTTAATTCTCCCTCATGAGGTGTTAAAATGATAGGCATCCCTTTAATTAATTCAAGATGATCCTTTACTAATTTTAAAGCATCTGCATCAAGAACAAATTGTTTCTTATATTGTTTTAATTTTTTGAGCAATTCTACTAATAAGTTTTCGGTTACTTTTTCTAATCCCAATCCAGGTCCAATTAATATAGAATCTGCCCATTTTATTAATTCAGTTAGATCATCTAAAGCGTCTGTATTCAACCAGCTTCCTTTATTAGTTCTTACAATCATGTTTGGAGAAAAACTTCTGAGAACATTCCCTATTATTTCTGGTACATATGTTATTACTAAATCTATTCCAAAGTTAATTCCAGTTAAGGATGCATAAGCTGGAGCTCCAGAATAATTCTTAGAACCACCAATTATCAAAATTTTTCCAAATTCCCCCTTATGAGCATCTTTTCTTCTTTTTTTTAAAGTAGGTATTATATTACCTTTACCAACAAAAATATTAGCTTCTGGAGGAATACCGATGGATTTTTCTAATATTTCTTTCATATATTCATTGCTGCCTGGCATTCCTTTTTTCATTCTATGGAATGTAATTACTAGATCTGCTTTAACTGCTTTATCTGAGACTTTTCCAGTATTTGGATCTAATCCTGAAGGGACATCAATAGAGACAACTGATATCCTTTCATGATCAGATTCTTTAAGACTATTTATTAAATCAATGGCTGATGCTATGGGTTCCCGAATTTTACCTTCTATTCCTGTTCCTAGCAATCCATCAACAATTATAGGGTAACCTTTATCTTTTCTAATAATATTACTTATTTTGCTTAATTCTGAAGAGTCTTTTATGATAACTGTAGATATTGAATAATCAAGATTATTAAAAATTATATTCCAATTTACTTGAGCTTCGCTTGTTCTGATCTTATCAGGTGTACCTACAAGAATAACTAGAGATTTAACTCTATAAGAAGATAAATGTCTAGCCACAACAAATCCATCACCTCCATTGTTACCAGTTCCACAAAAAATGGCTGCTTTAGAACTTGTTTTTAAATAACCACGATTCATAATTTCAGCTGCAAAAGAATAACCCGCACATTCCATTAAATGGCTTTTTGGAATACCTAACCATTCTGAGTTATTATCTAAAATTGCCATCTCTTCAGAAGTGATCTTATCAGAATTAAATAGATTCATAACAATTTAATTTAAGATTTAGATATAAAAAACCTTTTAGGTTCAAACCAATTTTTAACTGAAAAAATATTTCATTATTCAAACCATTATAAAGTTAAAAATTAAAAAAATAAATTCACAATTTAGAAAAATGAGTGAAAATCTAAAAAAATACCAAGATTATGGTAAAAAGTTTGAGGAACTTCTAAGACCATCAACATTTCCAATTGCCATTAGACTTATAAAAAAGGAATCTGAAATCTTTAGTAATTATAAAAGGCCCAAATCTGATTTAAAGGTTCAAACTTTTATATGCCAAACTTTTAAAATGGTTCGTAGCTATGGATGGACTATGGCTATAACAGAAGAGGATTGTGTATGTAAATTAGCGAGGGGGATATATGGTTGGGACCCAATGACAGAAGAAGCAAAAAATTTTGCTAACCAGTTCAGCATTGGGCTTTATGCAAAAGATATAGAAACCGCAAAAAAATGGCACGACAAACTGTATTTGTTAAAAGAAAAATATTTAGGTCTTATTATTTCACCATTGACAAGAACTAAAATTGAACCTGATGTTGTTCAAATTTATTGTAATCCTGCACAGGCAATGAGATTAATTCACGGATATCTTTACCATAAGGGTGGAGTTCTTGATTTCACATCTGCAGGGCGAGGAGCTTCTTGCCATGAAGGAATTATCAAAACAATACAAATAGATGAACCTCAGTTAGTTATTTTGGGAAATGGTGATCGAGTTTGGGGTGGTGCAGAAGATTCAGAAGTGATGTTCTCAATTCCTAAAAGTAAATTAGGTACTGTAGTAGATGGATTAGAAGCAACTCATAAAGCGGGTTTGAGGTATCCTATACCAAAATATATGAATTATAACCCAGGATTCCAAACATCATTTGAACAAAAGAGAAAACGAGAAGCGGGAGGAACAATTATTAAAGAAAATTAATTTTTAGTTAAAAAACTACAAATTTAAGGTTTTACAATTTAGTGTTTAAGTTTCATTTTTCAATTATTTAGAATTTTAAAAAAAAGTGCCGGTGGAGGGATTCGAGCCCTCGACCTCCAGATTATGAGTCCAGCACATTCAGTCTGACCCTATTATTCAGATGAGTGTATGTCTGGCGCTATAACCAGCTAAGCCACACCGGCGCTGTTATTTCCATGAAGCCCCCGGCGGGATTTGAACCCGCGACCTATAAGCTCAAAAGGATAGGTTCCTTATGAATTGCCTTACCAAGGCAACGCTCTACCACCTAAGCAACGGAGGCGTATTCTAACAAACTAAGTAATTAATGCTAAATTAAAAATTTATTTACAATATAAATTTAAATTAAAAAAAAAAGAGAGAAGATTTTTTTATTTTTACATTTATAATTAAGCGATAAATAACGCACCTAGAACAATAAAGAATTGAGCCATCACATAAGTAGTCATGATGATTAATCTTGCGTTGGTAACTTCTCCACCCCATTTATTTAATCCTATTGTAGCATCAGAAAATATATAGGAAATAGAACCGATATAAATCAAAATAGATGGTAATCCTTGAACTGTCGCTAATCTCATTAAAGCGGCCAAATGCATTAATAATATGGCCGCCATATATACCAGTACAGGGATTTTCATGTCTCCAGTTTTATTAATGAATCTTGGTAACATAAAAATCAGTATTAAGATTGCTGGTCCTAGTAAAAACAATCCCCATAAATTGAATGTTGTATAGTCAGTGATGGATAAGAAGAATGATATAATATAAAAGATCTGGTTAATTAAAAAAGCACCCATTCCATATAAGAACCATTTATCTTGATCCTTGAGCATCAATAAGATATCTCCAGCACAACCACCTATTAATGCTACAACAATTAACCAGTCTACGCGAATTATATCTGCTGTTGCTTTAAGTACGCCAAAAATATAAAATAAAATCAATAACGGCATTAAAAGTGGCTTGGCAATATAAATGATTTTTCTGTTACTTTTATGTTCTCCAAATCCGTCTATAATAGCAATAATGAAGAATATAACTAAAAAGATGTATTCAATCATAGTTTTTCACTAAAGAGATTTGTAATTTAATGATATTCTATAAATTTAAGAATGTTTAAATAATTTTGGAATAATAATTTACAGATTTGTGATTCTACCTTGCCAAATTCAAAACAATATTTCTAATTGCTTGCTCTAATCTTTTTCTTAAAGTTACAATCGGAAATGCTGAAGAAAAACGGGAAATTTAATAATCTGGAATTTATTTTCGAGAATTTTAAGTTGCAACTCTTATTATTCATTGAACATTTTTGTAAACTTTATAAGCATTGGATCATAAAACTTTTACGCAAATCTAATAAAAATGAAAGGTGTTTTTCCAATTTTTAAAAATCAAGAAAATTATAAAAAATTTCTAAGCGTCTTAATACTTTGTACCCTAATCTTTACCCTTACCTTCCAGATGAATCCAAGATTTATACGTAAAGACATAAGCAATAATCTAAGAAGTAGTGCAGTATATGATCCAGCTGGTCTAATTGCATTGTGGTCTGGACCCTTAAATACAATCCCAGCTGGGTGGAAACTGTGTGATGGTACCAGTGGCACAATAAACATAACTAATCGTTTTGTTTATAGTACTGATAGTATGGAATCACCTGGAGCCACAGGTGGTAGTATATCACATAATCATAGTTACAATACGGTTCCTTACCACGATCATGGTGAAACTAGTACGACAAACACTCGACACTCCCATGTTCATAGTAGGGGATCAACTGCTTTAGGTACTGCAGAGGGAGCTTATCCAGGTTTAACCATAAGTGCAGTTTACTCTGGTGCTGATTCTGCATTGCATTCACATAGCGTGGTACCTGCAGGTGGAACGGGTCTCTATATGTCTGAAGAAGAAAACTTCATCCCACCCTATTACGAGATGGCATTTATCGAGAAGGAAACAAATGATCCTATTATTCCTATAGGGTTGATTGTAATGTGGGCAGGTAACATAGATAGTATTCCCGCAGGTTGGGAACTCTGTAATGGATCGAACGGAACACCGGATCTTCGAGAGAAATTCATTCGGGGAACCCCTCCAGGGGAAGATCCTGGAACTTTAGGTGGAAATCTAACCCATAATCACACATATACGGAAATTCCTACACATACCCATACTATCGCTATTGGAGGTGCCTCTCATAACCATTTAGTTGCTCAGACGAGTGCTGGCTTTGCAAATTGGATCGTTGGTACTAATGTTTATGCTGCTGTTTCTGGTTATACCCTTTATGCAGATGTACCTCACACACATGATATAAGCGAAGTTGGAGTAGAGAATTGTACAACTCAGGATACAGACAACTTACCCCCCTACTTCAAGGTTGCGTTCATAATGAATACAGTAGTATCCAATGCATTACCGTTAGGAGTTATTAGTATGTGGGGAGATTCAATAGCGAACATACCTCCAGGTTGGAATCAATGCAATGGAACAAATAATACACCTAACTTGCTTAATAGATTTCTAAGAGGTGTAGCAAATGGAGAACAACCTGGAATTGTTGGTGGATCTGACAATCATAGTCATATCTATACTGATGTTCCCTTACATACTCACACTGTTTTAAGTGATCCAATGACTCATCGACACTCCATGTATGTTCCTGGGGGATATGTTCCTGTAATAGGTTCTGGGTGGGGAGTTACATTTAATTGGGGATCTGTAGGTGGATACACAAGCCCAAATTCTGCTACTCATAATCATGACGTACTTCCTTTTGGCTCCTCAACTCCTTATACTGCAAATGCAACTAGTCTTCCACCCTATGTTAAGGTCATTTATATACAAAAGGGTTTATCACTCTCCAATCCAACTCCTGAAAATGGAGCTACTGGTATTAGCTATAACCCTATATTAAGTGTGGGTGTAAATGATTTAGAAGGGGATCACTTGAATGTGTCATTTCATAATAATGCTTCAGATGATGTAATAGGAACAGATTTTATTTTAGGGGGAACTGGTACAGCTTCAGTAACCTGGTCGGGACTCTCAAGTGGTACGAGCTATTCATGGTATGTAAAAGCTTATGATGGATTAGTTGTAATTCAATCTGATACTTGGTCATTTACTACAAATCATGCCCCTGATGAACCAACGAACCCATCTCCTAGTAATGGTACTGTTAATGTCGGAGAGAATCCTACATTAAGTGTGGACGTATCCGATAACGATGGGGATGATTTGACCGTGTCATTTTATAATGCTTCTGATGATAGTCTAATAGATGTAGATACTGTTTTAGGGGGAACAGGTACAGCATCGGTAAATTGGTTAGGAGTCTCAAGTAATATGATCTGTACATGGTACGTTAAAGTTGATGATGGGTTAAGTACAACTCAATCTTCAACGTGGATATTTTCTACTACTGAAGAAATTGTGATCCCCCCTGCTATTCCATTACCAGATTTACTTACGGTAGGTTTAGTCGTATTGGGAACAACAGGGATATTCTCTGTGATAATTTATTTGAGACGCAAAAAGCGTGTATAAAAATATTTAAAATTACTACTTTTTTTTTTATATGTTTGGGTAGGTTTTATAGATTTGCTATTAATTTAAAATAGAATAATTATCGATTATAAGATAAAGATAAATGGAGATTCTATACAAAAGATTTAAATATGAAAAAATCTATTTGTTCTATGTCGAACGTTCCAAATCGAACGTTCGATCTCGAATTATTAGAAATAAGAGATTGAAGTATGGATACAATGCCTTTTTATTTTGGAATTGATTATTTCGGAAATGGAAAACATCCGATTTCCCAAATAAAAAAAAAAATTAAAGAAAAAAATATTATAGATGCAAAAAATTTTAAATTAAATAATAAAGGTGAAAAAGATAAATAAAGTTAAAACAGGATGGAACTTACCGTTATTGCCCCTACCAGTGTGTTTATTAGGAGCCCATGTTAATGGCAAACCGAATTTCAATACAATTATATGGTTTAACATGATACATGATAATCCACCTTTAATTGGCATAGTGATGTCAAAAAAACATTATACAAATCAAGGTGTAAAGCAAAACAGGTCCTTTAGTGTTAATATACCTACAACAGATATGGTTGTTGTAACAGATTATTGTGGTCTGCATTCTGGTTCAAATGTTGATAAATCTAAAGAGTTTGAAATCTTTTACGGAGATCTTAAAACAGCCCCGATGATTAAAGAATGCAGTGAGAATATCGAGTGTAAGTTAATCAATACCATACAATTCAAGAAAACTGATCTTTTTATTGGAGAAATTGTTGAGATCTATACTGATGAGATATATGTAAGAGATAAAGAACCAGATGTTAAAAAATTTGATTCTTTTATGTGTTTAATGCCAAATGGTCCATATTGGAAAATTGGGGATTATTTAGCGGAAGCATATGAAGTAGGAACAAGTTATAAACCTAAAAACTAAAAGATTTTTTTAATTAAAACTATAATTAAAATAAAAATGATTTAATAGAGGTATTAAAATATGGAAAAAGTAATAGCCTATTGCGGAATTGATTGTTCAGAATGCCCTGCATATTTAGCTACTCAAAAAGATGATTATAACGAAATTAAAAAAGTCGCTAAAGAATGGTCAAGTGAATCAATGTCATTTAAACCCGAGGAGATTTATTGTAATGGCTGTAATAAGGACGATCGAGTTTTTATTTGGTGCACTGAATGTCCAATAAGGAGTTGCTGCCGTGAGAAGGGATTTGAAAATTGCGCTTACTGCGATGATTATTTTTGTGATAATTTAAAGAACACTTTTGATAAAACTCCTTCAGCTAAAGAAAGATTAGATGAAATTAGAAAAAATTTATGATTTAAGATTCAAACAAGGTAAAGAGGTATGAATAATGGAAATAGAGGAAGTAAAAAAATTAAGTTTGGAGTTAATTGAAACGTCTAAAGCAGCTTATCTAACAACTATTGACTTTGAAGGATTTCCGATTACGAGAGCAATGTTTAACTTAAGAAATAAGGAGCAATTTCCAGAATTTTCTGAATTTTTTCAAAAACAAGAAAATCCATTTGTTATTTATATAGGAACTAATACATCCTCTTCTAAAGTTACCCAAATAAAGGAAAATCCAAAAATCAGTGTATATTATTGCGATCCGGATAACTTTAAAGGAGTTATGTTTGGAGGAGAAGTGGAAATTGTTAACGATATTAAAATAAAACGAAAAATTTGGCTAGATTGGTGGACAAGATATTATGTAAAAGGTCTTGATGATCCTGATTATACTTTGCTTAGATTATATCCTAAAAATGCAAGATTTTATTATAAATTAAATCAAGTTGAATTTAAACCAGGAGAAAAATAATGGAAGAGTTGAGGGAGGGAGGATTTTTAATAACAAAGATTCGTCAATTGTCAAGCCGTATTTTTGCTAAATTGTTAAAAGAATATAAAATTCATGAAATTAACCCCGCTCAAGGTAGAGTAATGTTTCCACTTTGGCGTCAAGATAATCTAACCTTCCACGAACTTAAGAAAAGAACTTCATTAAGTAAAGCTACATTATCTCACATGTTGGAAAAACTTGAGGAAGCGGGGCATATTATGCGTATACGTTCTCAAGAGGATAAGCGAACTATACGTATAAAATTAACAAAGAAGAATAAAGCTCTGCAGGACAAATATCTTCAGGTGTCTAATGAAATGATTAAAATATTTTATAATAGTTTTTCTGAAAAAGAAATAGATGAATTTGAAAGCTATCTAAGGCGACTTTTGGCTAATCTAACAAAATATAATGATAAGAGCAAGAAATAAAAATTCTAATTTAGTTATTCTTATTTATTATTTTTACATTGTTTTTCAAAATGAGAGAGTTTTTTTAATCATCCTTATTTTTAACGCTATTTGGTAGATGAATTTTTATTTTAGGAATATAAATTTTTGGAACTTGAATTTTTGGCATTGTTATCTGAAAACTAGCATTTTCATTGTAGTCAGATTTCTGAAGTTCATCATCTTTAACAGTTGTAATATTTGTCTCTTCTACTTCTAGAGAATCAATATCTTCTTTAAGATTTAAGTCAGTAACACTACTTTTATCAACTAATTCAATCGATGCTTCTTTATTATTATTTACTTTGAGAAAATTAGATATTTGTTGATTTTTTTCATATAATAATCCTTTATAAATCTTAAAATGATTTTCATCGATTAATAAGTCTCTAAAATCCTCAGAATTAAAAATCCAACTAGTTTGAGTATCATATAACATTCCTGTGATTTCTATGTCAGGAAAGAAAGCTTTAATTTTCTGTAAATTATTTATCTGCTGTATAATATTACGTATTTCATTATCAAAAGGTTTAAAGAAATTTTTTAATTCTAAAAGAAGTTCTGAATAATTTAACGATAAACCTTTGAGAAATTCATTCGGAAGTTTCTCTCTTAACTCTTTTAGATTTATCTCCGCCATCCCACAATCTAAATGTCCTAATATAATAATAAATTTAATTTTATGTTTGAAAATAGCAATTATAATAGACCTCATCATGTCAAGAGTATATATATTTCCAGCATTTCTTAAAATAAATACATCTCCAGGATTAAGTTGGAATATTCGATGGACATCTAATCTTGGGTCCATACATGTAAGAAATAGTATAGGATATTTAGGAATTTTTTTTTCAAATGAGTAAATTTCCGGATTTTGAATAATTTTGCTTTGAAACTGGAAATTT
>CAZBNW010000038.1:0-22909 GCA_964493385.1 uncultured archaeon
AATAAACTAAATTTTAAAGAATAATTGAATAAAATAAGTTATAAATCTTGGAATTAACATTTTATCTAGTGTTTTTTCAATCAATTGAAAATTATGGTTTAAGAAATGAGCAAAATAGTGTAAAAGTGATGAACCTATTACTGACAAAAAAATTCCAAAAGGCAATATTAAAGGAATTAAAAAACCTCTAAAAAAAGTTCTTCAACAATAGAGCCAAACAGTAGGAATGGGATTATTTTTTTGAAAAGTAATTGATCCTTTTAGAGCCAAGGTATCTCTATTTTCATCTTTGAAATGAGAAAATGCATAGAGGAAAATAACTTATTCCAATACATAATATTCCAATTATTATTCCTAAAATTAAATTAAGGAAAGAAGGAATTGTAAATCCCATTTGTACAAAATTAAGAATCCCAGTTAATAGTATTATGATTGGGATTAGAAAAAATAGTAAATTTAAAATCAAAAATAAATACTGTGTTTTCATATTTTATTATTTCAAATATTTTAATATTTAAAATTAAGTGCTAAAATTACTAATATATAAAAAATATTAATTTTTAATGTAAATTGAGTTTTAAAATTTCTTTAAATCACATTAACAACGTCCAATAAACAGGATGAATAAAGAGAAGGAAATATTGTAAAAAAATGTGAGGAAATAAGTGATAAAAAAGTAAAAAATTAAATGCATTTAATTATGCCTAATTAATTAAATCTTAATTATGATATAAGAGACTGATGACAAAAAAATTGTCAGAGAGTAACTAACGAATGAGGATTCTATTATTCCTCCATGGAACCTGCATTATGCATATGAATGCTTTAGGTCTTTCAAGAAGGCAAATAGTACAGCAAATTATTGAAGATGTTGATGAATCTATATCTGATCTTGCTTCATATATTCCAATTGGTAATGTTGTTAAGAAATTAACTTCATGGCAAAATCAAGGAGCTGAGATTTTATATCTTAGTTCTCATTTAACTCTCGAAAATGTAAAAAAAGACGAAATTGTTCTAAAAAAATATAATTTCCCTGAAGGAGTTATATTTTATCGGGAAGAGAAAAATTGGAATTTACCAATTGAAGAAGCTAAACCCGATATAATAATTGAAGATGATTGCGAAAGTATTGAAGGGAAATATCAAATGACTTACCCTAATCTTAAACCAGAATTACAATCTAAAATAACTTCAATTGTTATAAAAGAATTTGCTGGAATTGATCATCTTCCTGATGATATTAGTAAATTAAAGCATTTTGCTTCTGAATTATAATGTTTTCTTTAAGATTTTTATTTTTTTATAATAAGTTAGTATATAATATATTAATATTTGTCAGGTGGCTTTTTTTATATTAACTTATTGAAGAATCTAGAAGAATACTCAGTAGAAAAAAATCTCTGCTCATGAAAATACTCCTTCTCGTCTCATTAATTGGAAATATGTTTATTGAATCGCGCAAAATTAGATCATTTTTACAACAGTTCTATTATATCTTTGTTAAAAAGTCTTTAATATTTAAATCTGCATTTAATTTTCCCGCAAGCTGATCAAATTCTGGATTTCAAATGTATTTTTCCTACCAAAATCTGCTCCCACAGATTTCTCCTGCTTTTCACTATGATGGCAATCATTAGTAGTCCCATGATCGCATTTGTTAGAATCCTCGCACGTAGGAATCCTAAACCTATGTCTCCCTCTATTGCAAAGGTAAGGACAAATATCCCAACAATGTTATAGGGATCAACAAATGGCCATAGTACGGGATTGAATGGATGCTTTGGGAAATAAGAAGGAATGAGATTAAAGAACCTAATGAAGGCATAAATGAGAAACCTAAAAAAATCAAGAGAAATCTTATTACAGAGCCAAAGAAAGATGATAATCTATATAAGTATTATGAAAAAAACAGAGACGAAATAAAAGATAAAGTAGAGAAATTGGTACAAAATGAATCAGTGGAACTTAATAAAGGAAAATCAATGCCAGATAAAAAGAAAATGAAAACACGAAAGAATTAAGTACTTAATGCTTATCAATAAATTTATATGTTTAAAAAAGATAAAATAATAGGACAATTTTATAAAAATTCAAAAATTAAAAGTGGTGAGTTAACCTTGTTAGAGCTAAATTTTATAGAAATTGATTATAAGAAGCATTTTAAAAATATTAAAGAATTTGAAAAAATTCTTTTAAAAACTGAGTTTAATGAATTGTTAGGCATTATTGAATAAAAATTGGAAGAGGTAATAAAAGAAAAAGAAGACATATGTTAAAATAGCTAAAAAAATAAAGAGATGGTAATAATGAATGAAGAAAATTTAGAAAAGTTACTTTCTAATTTAAATGATGCTAATGCTAAACTTAGCGAACTTAAAGAAAGTTTAAACGAAGCTAATAGTACAATCTCTGCCAAAGACGAGGAAATTAATAAATTAAAGACTGAAGTTGATGATTTAAAGAGTAAAGTATCTGTATCAGAAGAAGAAAAATCTAAAAAAATATCCCAAATCGAAGAATTAAATAATAAAGTTGAAGAGTTAAACAACTTAATCTCACAAAAAGAAGCTGAAATTCAAGAAATTAATGAAATCATCGCAGAGAAAGATAAATTTATAGTAGATCAAACTGCTCGTATAGAAATAATCGAAGCAGAATTAGACAAGTTAAGACCTCCAGAAATAGAGGTCGGTGATATTAGGAGTGAAGAACGTATAAACTGCCCAAGATGTGGTGTTGTCGGTAAAAAAATAAAAATTATAGATGATAAATCAAAGGTCTTGAGTTATATAGGAAATATTCCCATGTACGCTAAGAAACATGTTTGTAAGAAATGTGGATATGAGTTTTAGCATTTATAATTTTCCTTTTTAATTTTTAAGTTTTTAATTAAATTTTGATAATATTATTGCCACAACAACAATGTTGCCTTGCATTTAAAATAGATGAATACCTCTTTATCTTTGAGTGTAAAGCGACTTGCGCTGCTAGAGGAGAGCAAGACAAATTTCTTGAATGGATAGACTATTTTAATGAGATCATTCAAATTCTTATTAATAAGGGTAAATTACTTCTTTATAACCTTGATAATAATTTCATTAATATCCCTTTCTCAAAGGCTGTAAAAAAGGTTATTACGTACCAAATTCAAACTGAAGGTGTTTTCTCCGAATTTATGGTAATGACACTTCAGGGGTTTCTACAATTTTTAAAAGTCATGCATAAAACTCAAATTCGGATGCTAATAAAAATGAAATAATAACATTTATAATTTTCAACAAGACTATGACTTAGAAAATTCATGTAATTTGTGAATAAATTTGAAATTATTTCTAATTTCATTTCTTTTTGATTCCTTAATTTTTTCACGATTAACTTTTTCAATTCCTGGTCCAACTCTGAGTGAATAGGAAAACCTTTCATCCAGACCTTTAACATTAATCACCTCCATGGTTTGTGGTATTGTTATAACTAAACAACGACATTCGTTTTCATTCTCATCTTTTACAGGAATTTCTCTTAAGATACAACAGAGCTATTAATGGTAGATAATCTATTCATAGTTTTTAAAATAAATTTTATTTTTTCTTCAATTTTTTTAGACCTATTTTCTTACGTGGTATTTTATCTGTAATACCAAGTATTATAACACCACCTTGTGCATTGGCAAATCCAGCTATATCCTCACAGAATTCAATTTTCTTTTTTTTGTTTTATTTTAAAATCGGTAGCTTTCCACATCTCTAAAGTTTGTGTAAAATCCCATAATTGATCTTCGACTCTATTTATTGCTTTATCAATAAATTTATCCCAAAACCTCTCATTATAGATAATAGTTTGATCCTGTTCATATTCATCTAATACTATTTCTAAATTTTTATATATTTCAGGAAATTTTAAAATGTCAAAAATGAGATCTCAGGAAAAAGATTTAATCAAATGGAGTGAAAAACATAGCATAAAAAATAATTTTCGCAGAAGAAGAAATCGCCATTCAAATAAATATCTGAAAAAAGATAAAAAAAGGAAGTGAGTAATTGCCAATCATAAAAAAGTGCGAATTACCTTAGGGAATGTTCTTTTTAATATACTATATGCGCCATTAACATTCAGTTTTTATAATTCTTTAGTCAATTTTTTCTCTTCAATTTCTCTAAATTTTTTATCTTTTTCGAGTTTTTCCTTATAATATCTGATTGAATCTATCAATTTACTCGACTCTTCTTTCCAACCAATATTTTCAAATCTCTTTTTAACTTCTTTATAAATTTCTATTATTTTTTCGTACGGACAATCAAGATGAAGGATGCTAACCCTTTTTATTTCTTGTTCGTATTTTTTTGCTATTCTTTCAGCATTACTAATCATATTAAAAATTTCTTTAGACTCTTCAAGTTTTTCTTTCTTTTTCTCTTCAAAATTTAAAATCTCCTCCTCTTTATTGAGAGAGAGGATTACTGCTTTAATTGTATCAATTTCATTAATTTTATGCAATTCTTCAAATTCTTTCTGTCTTTGCACTTTTTGAGCTTCAATTTCGCGTAATTTTTTATCTTTCTCTAACTTCTCATGGTAAAATTTAATTTGTTCATTGTAAATCATGGCTTGCTCATTCCAACCATAATCAATGAGCATTTGTCTTATACCTTCATAAATTTTAATTATTTTTGGATAAGGACACTTTATCTCATATTTACTTTTTTTAATGGCTAACTCGTAATCTCTGGCCATTTTTTCCGCATTATCTATCATTTGTGCGATTTGATTTTCAAATTTTTCATCCATAAAAACCATCGGATTTTATAAAGCGATAATAATGAAACTATTTCATGACAATTATTACTATTGTTTCTTTTATTTATTTGAAGTTACTGTATGCTTATTAATCGAATCTTTCATATAATTTATCTTGTACCTCTGAAGCAAACTTTTATAATTAATTTAATTCCAACAATTAAAAATTACCTTCAGATTTCATTATAGCTCTCGTCAAAAATTCAAAAATCTTATCAACATTTTCTCCTGTTTTAGCAGAACATTCGAAATATTTAATGAATTTGAACTTTTTTACTATTTTTTTTGCCTTTTTTTGAGAGATTATTCTTATTTCTTGGAGATCCAACTTTCCTCCAACCATTAATATCGGGATTTTTTTTTTATCATTGGATAAACCTTGTTTAAATGCATTTAACCAATCTTTTACATTCAATAGACTGGAATGTTTCGTAATATCGTACATAAAAATTCCACCTGATGATCCTTTTCCAAAAATAGGCATAATTAATTTAAAATCAATAGCACTTCCAAGAATCCAAATTTGAAGTGTAACTTTAGTAGAGTTTATTATTAAATCTTTAACCACAATAGTTATACAGGATGGAGGCTTTCTTTTTATATTGAACGCTTCAGGAGCGTATTTCTGGATGAGTGATGTCTTTCCAACATTTTGATCTCCAAAAATACATATTTTGTGGATTAAATGCTTGTTAATTTCTAGCACCTCTAATTTTTTAAAAGCTTCCAAATTTTCTTTTAACTATAGAATCTATTAATCATTTCTATTTGCATTTTTTATCTAACTGAAAATTAAATCCTTATACCTTATTTCAATGTATCAGGGCTTTTTATAGGTACTCCTATAGAAAATCCTATATAATAATAAAATAATCAAAAATTTATTATTTAAATCTTCACTTCGTTATTTTTTCTTTAAATTATTTTAATATTATTGATGATGTGCTTCATTTTCACATAATAATAATTACCTTGTTTTTGCTGCTTTTCCAATGATGTTTTTATGGCACATAAAGAGAAATCAAATGATATGGAAAATTGACTCAAACCAATATAAAAAGGAACAGAATTTTCACGTGAAAGTAACTCCAGATGATAGATATGTTGTAAGTAGTGGTTATTTCCTCACCGTTAGAGATATAAAAACTGCAAAGAAGATTTGGTCTATTAGATATCCGTTCCCCATTACAAAATTTGTAATCTCGAATGATTGTAAATTTATCATCATTTGTGGTAATAAAATCGAAATTAGAGATTTATATTCTGGAGATTTGGTCAAAACTTTATTTTCTGAAAAATTCGATGGGGTCCTCTTTAATGGGATAGCTATATCTCACAATGATAAATATATTGCAGGAAGCGTTAGCGGTTTATATACGAGACATAGTGAAATCTGGGACATGTCAGGTAATCTTATCCATAGAATTAAGTCCGAAAAATTCGAAGGTGGCGTCGCCGGGTTAGAGATTGATTTTTCTCCAGATGATAAATACCTAGCAACCACAGACATCAGCAGAAAATCGATTGAAATATGGGAACTCTCGACAGGGAGACTTATTAATAGATTGAAGCATGAGGACAAAATAAATTCTATAAAATTCATTTCTCGTACAAACTCTTTGATGTCAAGCTTTTACAATGGTTATATCTTTATTTGGGATTATTTATTTAAGGATGAGAATAACTAAAAAAAAAAGTTTTTAAACTAATTTTTTTTACTAATGTTATAGGTGAAAATAACTCTCGCCCTGAGATTATGGAAGGAATCCTAAAAGAGTAATCTTCTAGGATTTCCGGAAATTGGAAAAGAAAGATTTTTACTTTAATTAAAATATACTCTGACTGTTAAGAAAGACCATACGCTTATTTGTTGCATTTTTATTCATTATCAATTTAAAAGAAACTCATCCTGAAATTCACTTAATACTTCTTCGAGTCGGTTCTTACCTGAAACCGTAATATAAAATATATCGCTTTCTGGTTTTTTAATATATCTCTTGTTCTTAATTCTCTTCAAATAACTTCAACAACTAATATAAATGCACCACCGATAGAAAAGTAGGACAAATCAATGCAAGAAGAATGGGATATCAGAACTAAATTTTACTTTCTTTCTATATACTTCTTCTAATTTTTATTCATAACATTTTTATATCTTGTTTTTTTATATATTTTTGGATATATCTAGATATAAAAAACGATAAATATATATTTCTAAATATAAATACAACATTGCAAATTAAAGCTTCTTGTGCCTCTAACTGGGGTTCTAGTGTTTTCACAAATTCATATTTTGCATTGGAATTACAGATTACTGGAACTGGGACTATAGATAATCCTTATCTGATTACTAGTAGAAATTATTGGCTTAATGAATATTTTCAATTAAATATCTCCAATTCTAATTCCTATATTAAAATTAAGGGCGTATCCTTAAAAGCTCTTTACTTAAAACAATGTGAAAATATTACCATCTCAGATGCTAATATAAAATATTTAGGGTTGGGAAACTGTTCCACAATTTCAATCGAAAATGTAAAAATAACAAAACAATTAAGATTATCCAGTGTAACCCAGATTAAAATCGCAGAATGCAATATAGGTAAATTATTAGCGTTTTCAGGTGATCAAATCTCAATTTTTAATTCCGATATAAAGAAAATTTCAAGAAAATCAAAAGCTACATTTCATATTCAAGCTAAAGATAAAAAAGCACTATTAAATAGAAGATCTGAAAACTTGAGAAAATATATAACTCCAGATTTTTGGCAGTGTTCACATTGTGGTTCTGAAGTGGACATGTATTCAAGATTTTGCCACGATTGTGGTATTAAACTAAAATAATATATCAAGAATAATAATTTAGGTGTTAAAAGAGAAAATTAAGAAAAAAGCATTACTATTTCCAATATTAACAACAATTATAATTGGATTTATAGCAGTATTTTCTAATCAAGAAACTGTAGCAAATTTTGCTTTTCATAAAGACTCTGGAGAAAATGAGAGAGGTTTTACTTTAGAAAGGCATGTATCTAATGTAATTGAGTGGGACTTTACATCTACAAGTGATGTTGATCTTTTAATAATTAAAAAAAGTACTTTGGAATATTATGAAAGAGTAGCTTCAGAGCTTTCATCACAATGGGGCTTAGATTTTAACCAGCTTATGAGAGACTTTCTTGAAGACGATTATGTTTCAAGAGGAAATCATAAAGACTCAGGAAAATTTTATGTTCATTCTTCTGGATTACACTATATTAAGTTTAGTACTATAGGTACTATCAATTACATTATCAAGTGTGATCCATTTTCGATTAATTTGATGTGGATTTTTTATATCTGTTTAGGAGTAACCACCACTATAGGAATTATCTGTTCCATATCTAAATTTAAAAAATTAGTTAAAATGAAATCTAGTATTGAAAAAGATGACTTAAGGTGTGATAATCAATTCAAGGTTTCATGTGAAAGATGTGGAGCACATAATGACTCAGATTCAGTATTTTGCCATGAATGTGGTACCAGACTTAAAAGTTATAGTTAAAATAGAAATTAAGAAATTGCGCCCCCCAACCCTAAAACATTTAAAAATATGGAAAAGAAAAATTTAGAATAATGAAGATTAACATTGAGAAATTATCACGAAAGTTGAGAAATGTTGCTATCTGCAAGAAGTGTTAGTATAGAAAAATATTACTAACACAAACATCAGAACTAAGCATGAACTTCACGTGAAGTTTGAAGCAAGAATCTATATTTAAATTAAAACCTAAAAAAAAATTAAGGAAAAAAAAGTAAAAAAAGAGGTCTAAATTTAAAAAATAAAAAAATAAGATTAAGGAAATACAATAATACAAGAAGAATTCCTTGTTATTATACCTAAAAAAGATGATTGCAGAAAAATGGAGCGATATCCCTTGCATATAGAAATAGAAAAACTATTAAAAAAAAATACTCAATTTGAAGGGGCGGAAATAAAAGATTTAGAACTTAAGTTAATATATAAAACAATTCAAGATTTTGCCCCTGAAATAGCGTATTTATATCAATTCAGAGAAGATGAATCCGAAGAATTACAGGTAAAAACCGGGCGACTTAATGAAAACCGTATCTTAGGTATATTTTTAAAATTCTATTTAGAAGGAAAGAACATAATCACTACAACTGAAATTGAGCAAGATTATAAACGATACTTTAAAGATATTGCTCGTTCCACCACTTCAACTTATATGAATATGCTCACTAAGGAATCAACTTTATATAAAGAGAGAGATGGGAGAATCGTTTATTATATTTTTTATAGAGATCCACCAATTGGTATCAAACCCTTTTGGTTTACTAGAGTCTTTTGTATAGTTCCAGCATATTTTGATAGAGCATATTATTTTTCTAATTTATATAGTAATGCTGAGAAATATGTAGAACAATATGCTAATAAAGATAGTAGTATAGATAAAGAAATATTGGAAAGGAACTTCAAATTTATTATTGGGTTAATTATTTTAAATATTTTCAAAAACTGAAGTTCTAAATGCGTGCTTTGTCAGTTCAGTAAAAGAGAAATTTATAGTCTATTGGAGAAAATAATTAGCTCTGCAATTAAACATAGATCTGATGTTTTATCTGAGTTTCTATTAAAAAATTTGATTGAAAAGTGTTCAGAAATACCAATATTTAATGGAACTTATATTAAAGAGGAAGTTGATAAAGAAAATATTGTTGAGGAGATAGTAAGGAGCGCCAACATATACAAAAAAGATTTAGA
Source organism: uncultured archaeon (assembly GCA_964493385.1). Taxonomy (GTDB): domain Archaea; phylum Asgardarchaeota; class Lokiarchaeia; order Sigyniarchaeales; family SOKP01; genus Loki-b32. Next base: position 9,563 of record CAZBNW010000038.1, read on the forward strand.
TTTTCAAATTACACTTTTACTAAGGAGAAAAGATTTAAGACCAAATAAAATAAAAGTTGTAAAAAAAGAAAATGTACATTTGTGAAAAATCAAATTATGTTATTTTAAAAAAAAATTGATAATATAGCTCCCATATGTAAAAAATGTCAAATCCGATGAAACTCAAATCTGGAGAAGTAAATATGGTTAAGAGAAAATTAAGGATAAAATGTATGCAATGTGGTAGAGAGATGAAATTGGATTTTATGGAAACAAGGGCGATTTGTAAGAAATGTAGGAAGCTTTAAATTTATTCAATATTTTTCTTAATTTTTTTTTGATTTCTTTTCCATTTCAGTATTGAATACAAAAAAACAATCCTAGAAGTTAATCCTTCTAGGATATTTTCACTCTTATCCATTTTAACTTCAATTTTTAATTCAAGGTTTACTTTTCTAGTTCATCTTCAGATTCATCTAAAAATGAAACTTTTCCTATTTCTTGTTTGGTTTTACTAATTAAACGATCATGCATACGTCGTTTCTTTTTTTCATACTTTTTATAAAGTATCGAAGAAATACTTGCTAATCCAATTGAAAAACCTACAATCATTCCAATGATAAGATAAGGAATAATCTCATAAGCAAATATTTCTACTGGTATTAAATTTGTAGTTGCAATATTTCCGTAGATGTCAAAAACTTCTACATACATCTTCACTATAGAATTAATATTTTTAATGTCTGTAATAATTATTGAGAACTCTTCTTGATCTTTCATTGAATACAGAGTTTGAACCCTCCATCCAGAATTTTGTGAAAAAACTATACGAATTTTATTAATACCATTATTATCTGTTGCCTGTAGATTAACTTGAAGTTGAATTTTAGGTTCTTTATAATTTTGGCTGAAACTAATATTTGAAATAAATGGTAATAATAAATCTTGATAAATTGAGTTATCAGGACGATATTTTCGCGGAATATTCTCTAATACTACTGAGTGAGCAGAGATGCAAAAATCATCATACATACCCCAAAGTTTACATTCTCCAGAGTAAGAATTTTTAATATTATCAACTTGAAGTTGATAAGTAATCTCAGTAATTCCAATCGCTAACATAGGAAAGAAAAAATGAATTCCTGACAAAAATAATCCATGTGTGATTTCTGAATTATTATAATCTCCTGAAATTTCAACAGAATCTGGTAAAAAAATTGTTCCTGTAGGTTGTTCATCTTCAATAACGTAAAATTGGCGTGGCTCTCCATCATTTGAGATTTTTATTGTAATAGTTATCATATCTCCGGGAATGAAAAAATCTTGTTTGGAAACTTGCTTTGTAAGAGTTAACAATTCAGAATTCTCCGCTGTCGAACTATGAATTGTTTCAATTAAAGGATATGATGATAATGGCTGTATTCCTACTCTAATATTGATAGGTCCAACTGTATGCTGAAAAAGTTGATAACGTGAAGAATTTTTTGATGTATCAATAAATCGAATATATCCTAAAACTGAAACGCCCTCTAGAACGTAATCACCTTCTATATTTGGAGCAATCAAAGAAAAGAAAATCTCACTTCCATTAAAAAGGATTGGAGTAAAAATCGTATAGTTTGCTTCAGGATCTCGTAAATTTTGAGGAACATGAAGTAATGATGATGTAGCATCGACTATTGGCATTCTATCATTAATTTCAGAGAATCTTACTCCCACATAGAATTGTTCATTTTTTGAAACTTCAATCATATCTGGAATCTCTATTTTTGGATTTGATCGTAAAATCTGTACACTTTCAAAAATATAGCAAATTTGACCAGACCCATTTAAGGAGATATTGATTGTATTAGTATTTTCCGTTATATATTCACGCAGATTTAATAGAATTTCATCTAGGTTATTGTTAGATTCTGTGAAATTTAAAACATATTGAGGAGGTTTATGATTATTAATTATAACAGAAATAGTTCCATTGAAGTCTATAAACCCTCCAGTAAGAATAATCCCCTTAATTGCTGTTAAAGCAGTAATCGCTGCTGCAGTATCTGCAGTAGATCCCCAACCCCAACGATTGCGTTGATTCAATAAATATCGGACCGCTTTTCGGATTAAAGCATAATTATTTACATAATCATCAAGTGCAAGAGCCCATATAGCATAAGATGTAATTTCGACAATATTTCCTAACTTTCGCCAGTACCAAATGTTATCTACATCACTGTCCCAAAAAATTGTATTCTCTTCGATTTTTTTATTATCCTTGATAAATTGTATTAATATATCATTAAATGTGGTATTTTCATAAAAATTATCATTTGTTGCAATATAAAAAAGAGAAGCTGCATAGGCACTCTGCATTTCTTCAGTATTCCATAAGCTTCTAAACTCATTAACAGCTTTGCTAATAGCTGTATCCATCTGAGAAGTTTTATTATTAAAATTCATTATTGCTTTAAGAATAAAAGCTGTAGCTTCTAAAGTGTTTGAAGAATATTCTTGAAAATCCCAAAGACCATTAGGATACTGATGATTAATTAGATATTCAATACCTCTTTTTAATGTAATTGAATTAATTTGGAAACCAACTTCTTCAATTTGGATCAATGCAGATACAACAATAGACGTCATTAGGATTTTAGAGGTATCATCTCTCCACCAGCCCCAACCACCATCACTATGTTGAAAATTATAAATCCGATTAAGTCCTTCTAAGATCATTGAAGTTAACTCTTGTTCCAGATTCGTAGTAAGTTGCCCCGTTTGTTTTAAATAGTTAAATATCAGAGCTGTTGGGAGAGTTCTAGATATTGTTTGTTCTATGCATCCATAAGGATAACCAATTAATGATTGCCAGCTTTCAATCGAAATATCCATTAGATCAGTATACAATGCTAATGTTTCTTTATGATAAATTGCGAGTGGATCCACAGTATAGTTTAATAGTATAGATCCATCAGTAGCATTTAAAAATCCTATAGTTCTATTTACGACTTCAATGCCATTTGGTTTTATATAAGTAGTTATTTGCTTTGCGTCTGAATATTGTATTCCAGAAACTTCGGTAGCTGCCAAGAGCGTAATGTTTTGGAAATAAGGCTGGACACAATAAACAGAAAACTCAACTTCTGAAACGAAACCATTTGGAATAAATAATTTTTGTGTATCCTTATTTAATATGGTAAGTTCAGGGGCATTAATAGCAACTAATGCATAAGCATCAGTTCCTATATAATTGTAAATATACCCTTTTACATTTAAGATGTCATCTTGAACTACTGGTTGTGGTATGTCAAATTCTATGAAAAACGGTAAAAATGATTTAATTTGTACGGTTTCAACATCTCCCCATAACACTATATCATTAGAATCTCCAAATATGCTATTTCCTACAGCTCTAATAGTCCATTCACCTATATTATCGGGTAATTTAAAGGTAATGTTAGTTTGTTCCGAAATTATCAATTTTGGCATCCAGTTAGCTGATTCTGAAATATTTTTTCGTATTTCTGTGTCAAATCTAGAGAGTAAATCATCAAAAGAAGGGATATCACGTTTAAAGGGTCCTGTTTCTCCAAAAGTAAACGCATAAAAATCTTCGAACAAAGGTACTGGTTCTTCATCCTCTAAATAATAAACACCACCTCTAGGGATCCCATAACCAGACCACCAATAGCTATCAAAAATAAATCCAGAACCCCATGAACTTCCTGAACTAATATAAGTTGAATAGGCATTCATTGTAAAATAGGCTAATTCCGAATCATCTTCTGGTTCTACATCGAGTACAGCACTATCTATAAAGGAAAGTGATAAAACTGATGTTATATTTTCTGACGGTGTAATAGTCAATGTTATTAAATCGCCAGGCTCATAGATTTCTTTATCTGTTGAAAGACTGAGGGTATAAGAAAAATCAATGTGAACAGCAAGTACAGATTCATAAAATTCTCCTAAATCGGAAATTGTATAAATTATTATCGTAAAATCAGGTGCAAAATTTGCAATAACAGAGAGATTATAAGAGAATTTATCATCATTTACGTCTAATGGAACCGAAAAAATCAGACCACGTTTGTATACTTCCATATAAAGTGGCATATTAGTTGATACATTTGAAACGCCATTAATCTCAATAACATCATTAATATGAACTACAATTTGGTCATAATAAGTTCCTGTATTCGTATAATTAGTAACAAACGATATTGATTGAAAACCACCCACCACAAAAGAATCATGCGCAGAGTGATAATTAAATCCTCCATAATATTCATTCGAGCGAGAATAAACATAAGAATATATATAATATTTTCCTTCAGGATAAAAATTTGGAATGTAAAAATTATACGTTTTGCTCCCAAAAATTATATCACTAACTCGACCTATTAATTGATGTTTTGCATCATAAATATAAATTTTACCTTCTCCAATACAGGGAGAATCCGTTAGAATATTTTTATAAGTTACTTCAAATTCAAGAGTCTGACCTAAATCTAAAGTTGAATCTATAATATTAATATCCAAACTATATTTCTTATAACGGAAATAGTAAGATGATGCAGTAGATCGACCATCTTTTAGGTTAACTAATAATCTTATTTCAAAAAGATCATAAAGCTTTATTTTTTCTAAAGGTAATTTAAATTCCAATTTACCCGCTCCAAATTTATTTGTAGATTTAGAATAAGTTGCAAGCAATTTCTTATCAGTAATTAATGAAGAATATATTGGATACCCTTCTATTCCAAAGATTTCAATATTTGCTGTGACATTAGCTAACGGATTATACAGCCAATACCAATACCCATAATCATAACTATCCCCGGACATAACATACTGAAATACATAAAAATAATATTCTAAGGTCTCAGTAGGGTGAGGTGCCCAATTTGTTAAATAACCATATGCAAATAATTGTTCGATACGAGTATATATTTTTTTAGTCGACGCACTCCTACCATAAATATCTATTACATTTGTTTGTACACTAAAAGTGTATTCTAAATCGGCGATAAATTGTAGGTTTATCGAGAAATAAAATCTTCCTTCACTGTTTGTAATTCCCTCCAGCGTATATTTGAGTTCTTCCCAATAACTTTGGATTGTGAGCTCTACAGTTGCTCCCACTACTGGTTGGCCAAAGTAATATGTTGCTTCAATGAAGCCTTCAAATAAATTTTCGTTAATAGGATAGAATTCCTTTCCGTTTGTATCAATATCTACTCTAAAAACTGGTTTAATATAATATTCAACCTTAACATTATACCTATATTTTTTATTTGATTGACTAAATTCAAATCCGTAATATCCTAATTCACAATCTTCATCTAATGGAAAATTAAAGGTTAAGATACCATAATCATCAGTTGTAATTGTTGACCAAAAAACAGCAAATTCATCTGGATTATAGATGGTCAAAGAAATTGGTGTATTTCGCATTGCTTTTTTAGTTTCATTCATAAATGAATACTCTAAAACTAAAACTCTTAGAAAAATAGTATCACCTGGACTGTAAATGGTCTTATCAGTGGTTACCACATATTGAAATCGCTCTTGAATAGTCTTTTGCTGTCCTCCCCACATACAATAATAATAATAGTCCCAAGATTCATACAAAAAGGTATGGTATTCTGCTTTTCCATCAGTAGTGCGTATTGTTAATCTAAGTACATGATAATTATCTAAATCTAAAGGAATATCTGTATTAAAAATAGCATATCCAAAATCATCAGTTTGACCTTCATTTGATGTTAAAATGAACCAACTCGTACTTGAATAATCATAATATGAAATAGAATAATTAAAATCTGCTAACGGGATACCTGAAAAATCAGTTAGGTTAACAATATGGACTGCTGCGGTGTATAATTGATTTTTCTTATAATATCTTGGACCTTTATAAAAAATACCAACCTCGCCTATGGTAAATTCCTTATAAGCTCGACAATCTTCAGTATAGGCGTAAACAGTATAAATTCCTTCAGTAGAAGTCAAAGTAAATAGTGTTGAAGCGTGACCGTTGACATTAATCGTTAAGTTTTTTGTAAAAATTGGTGTTGTAGTCTCATAATAATTTGGGTAATAATAATAATAATCTCGATAAAATCCTTGATAGACTTCTACAGAAATTATTTTTCCTGGTGAAGCAGTTAAATTACAAGTCAATCCTAAATTAATAGTGAGTGTTTCTCCAACGATAATAACATACTTATCAAGATTAAGTGTTAGAACATAATCATTATTATAATAATTATAAGCCAGTTTAGGATTCTGATCAGTTTCCGCCTCGGAAAACTCTTCAGTCATTAAGGAAGTGGATTTATTAACAGGGAAATAATAAGGAGATGAATACGATGAGCCATCTTTCTGAGGGATTTCTATGTCATTTTCTTCCAGCTCGTTATTAATAAAAAAGTTAGTACCACCCACATTACAACCTAATAAAATAAACTGAATGCAAATTATTGATAAAAAAATAATTGCTTTTTTTCTTCTATTCATCTTGTTATTCCTATTTCAAAATCATTCTTTATATCACATTATTATACCTAAGCTTTTTATACTAAAGTTTAGAACACTGTATGATTTTGTAGAACAAACAAAAAAATATCCATAAAAATAAGGTTATATACTATATTGGTTTATGTTTCAATTGTAAAATCACATTCAACCAAGCATAAATCATAATCGCTACTCCAAACAAAATAACAAATATACTATCTTTATTCCAATATGAATAAATGAAGATCAAATAACCAAGAAAAAGAAATGTGAAAAAAATCGCAGCAAAAAGGACTCTAGGGAGAAGATGCTTACCTATTAATACCCAAGATGTTAATAATGGTAAATCTGCTTTTCTATCAAGATGATAAATACCATTTCTGTTTTCAACAAGATGTAAATTAACCAGTTTCTCAAGATGATATTTAGCAACACTAGGACTTGAGAGATCTAAATGTCTTTGCAGGTCACGTACACCAATTGACTTTTTATTTAAAAGGACAAAATATACCATGAGAGTTCGACCATTTAGATTTTTTGCGATCTCACCCCGATTCAAATTTTCGTTAGTTTCAGTTTTAGATGTTTTATCGCCCTTTAGACGAGGAAGTGGGGATTTCTTTTTATTATTTTGTCCCTTCAAAAGTCTATCAATAAAGTTATTATTAAGATTGGTAAAAAATATTATTGAGATCATAGATTTAAACCATAATATTTGTATGGAATATTCATATAAAAATTGCTTTTGTAATTACATTGAAAATTTAGTTTTAATGTATTTTATGTGGAAATTAAAAAAAATATATTTGTCATAAGAAGCATCTACTCTACGGCATATCAATATGCTTGAAATACCATGAAATATAAAGAATTTGCCAGAAAATCTCTTAACTTTAAAAAGGTGGAACTATTATAATAGAACTTATTATTTAAATCAGAATTTTTTATAAACAACAGGAGATTACTATTTTTAATTTTAAATAAAATGATGAAATTTTATGGCAAAAAAATCTTGTGAAAAACATACTAAATTTAATTATTATTGTGATGATTGCCAAGAAGCAAATAGAAAGTATGAAATACAACGAAAAGTAGAAATTTTAGAATATGGAGAATCAATAGGAGAAATTGAAGAATCCGGGAAACCTCCAAAGAAAAAACCATTTAAACTTAGTATATTTCAAGCTAGACCGAAAATAAAAAAATATATTAAGATTAGTATACCTGTTATAGTACTAATCCTCATAGTTTTAACATTTTTATGGTGGTGGCCTGCTTGGTTTGGACCTATCAATCTTAATGCTCAACTCTATGAGAATAAAGCAGATGGACTTAATTATTATAACGTTTACTTTCTAAATTTCTGGTCAATTAAATTCTTTTTTAATAAAACTGGTTTAATTGGTGCGATAATAGGATGTGTTATAATGAGCATACCGCCCAATCAAAATCTATTAACAATAATCGGCACCCGTTTAAGATTTGGCAAGCCTTCAAGGTTAAAAGCATTAATTTTTTGGTGGACTGTGGGCTTTGTTTTATTTTATGCTATTGGTTTAGTACTCGATGTTGGTGGTGGATTTTCTTGGGCTTTATACTTGATTGAAAAAGGAGAAATACAAATCTCTCCTCTAACAGTCATTCCTGATGCTTTTAATGTGCTTTTAAATCAAAATAATATGAATCTTGAATTCATATTCATCTACACGAGGTTCTACTTACCACTAATTAATTACATTATTGCAATTTGTATTTTTAGAATGATACTTAACATTGGAAGTAACTTTTATTTAAAACGAAATGATTATAATATCATAGCAAACTCTTTCCTAATAGGTGGCTTGATATGTGTGATGATTTTTCTTTTATTGCCCACTTTGGCATTAAATGGGATTGATTTAATCCAGATGTGGTCATTAATATTAGCATGTATAATCCTTATTGGATTTGGCTTTTTAATATTTATTTTAGGCCGCCTTAAAATGGCGAAAAATCAAAGATCTAAAATAATTTTAAATCCTAAACAGCTGAAAATATGGATAATGGCTGGAGCGGTAATCGTTATAATTATAATACCCTTGATAATAAGTATTGGTCCATTAATTACATTAAGTAATACATCTGTCTATTATGATAATGAATGGACAAAAAAAATTCAAAGAGAAATCAGGTGGACTCGCGAATGTGCGGGGTTAGATATGTTTGAAGAAAGACCAATTGAAAATTTCACTTTATCATCTTCACCGGCAAATGATACACAAATGATCTCACGAATAAGACAATATGATCAAGATTATGCTGTGCAAAGTCTAGCAGCAAAAATAGGTACAACATATGAAGGTTTAGCAGACTCCGATATTGTATATCTAAATGGAACAGAATATTGGGTTGCACCAAAAACAATTAGATTATCTCAATTTTCAGGAGATCCAGTGCGTACCAACACTGAATTATATGATCATATTGAGGGATTCTTAGCAATGGATACAAACACAGGAGATTTGGTCAATGTAAGTTCAATATTTAATATCACCGAGGATTATCCAATATTTTTTGGTGAATCTGAAAGTGGAAGATTCTTAGAACAACAAGGCTCTAGTGGTGGTTTAGGAGCCTATGATAATAGTATTTTACTGGGAACCAATTGGAGAGGTGGAATCCCAAATAATAATTATGTTTATGAAGGTGAACCAGATGGGGTACTTAACGGTTTGGAAGCATTTTGGTATACAGCCGGTCTAGGGCTATGGGGCTATGTTTTTCAGGGAGGAGAGCACCAATACTTAATTAATAGAAACGTTAAAGCACGGGTAGAAGCCATACTCTTGCCGCAATTAAGGGTAGATAATGACCCTTACTTAGTTTTTGATAGCAAAAACGGAGAAATGTATTACGCGGTTTCAATTTTTACTTCAATAAATATTGGTTCATATTCAAGGTCTCCAATATTAAGATTTCTAGGGATATGTTTAATTGATGTAATTAATGGTGAGATGGAGTTTTATAAAAATCCTAGTTTAATTGAATCGGCTGTTGATCCTACTTATTCTATGTGGAAATATTACATGAGCTTCTATAATTGGACAAATCCTCCAACATGGTTAAAAAATCAGTTGAGATATCCAGAAGATTTATTCGAATTACAATTAAAAGCAAATTACAAATATCACGTACAAGAGTTAAAAACATGGAAGAGAGGAGATGACTTTCATGAAAGACCAGAAAATGGAGATCTTTTTTATATTGAAACAAATTTAGGGGATGGAATTGAATATGTGGGATTAGATTTAGTTGAATATCAAGGTACAGAGGCAAAAACATTAGCAGGAATGTATGTTATGAGGCATGGACAAAATTTTGGACAGGCATTATTTTACCATACTAGAAACGCGACTGAAAATCTGATCGGACCTAAAACTGCGAGAGATACATATGAAACTGAAGCTACTCAAGAAATATCTTTGATTTCGGGCGCAAGAAATGGGAATACACTGTTATATCCCCTTGGAGGCTCAGTTTATTATTATATACCTACATATAGCACTGTTGGTGGTTTACAACAATTAAAATTAGCGGGATTTGTAGAAGCTTTTACTAGAAAGGTAGGTTACGGTGATGATGCTTTTAATGCGTACAATAATTTGGAAAACTTTGAACCAGGAACATTTACATTAACATCTAACGCTTATGACCCAGATATAGATGGATCATTCATATTGAATTGGACAGAATCTCAATTCTCTGAAAGATATTCTATCTATAAAAATAATAGCCTATTAATTAGTGATTTACCCAATTCTCAGACGACCTATCCAATTTCTGGCTTAACTTCTGGAATTTACGAGTTTTTCATAAAAGCTTCAAATGAACATGGGAATACAACTTCAAATACAATAATAATTGATGTAAAGAGATTTCCTATATCCTATGATTTTGAAATGGACAACTCAATGACTTTACCAAACGATCTTGCCAGCTTTAGAATTGAACTTGAGAATTTCAATGAAAGTGTCTCAGCTCCAGGGTATAATGTTAAAGTAAATTTATCCCTATATCGGGAAGGAGGTGGTGATTTTTCAATATTAGTTCCTCCAATTCATTATCCGCTAGAAAATACTACATTTAATTATGGCGTTTATTCTGGTATTAATTTTACTTTAATTAACGATACTCTTTACTCCGGAGAAGGCTTAATTCTTAATGGATATGTAAATAGTACAACCAGTGACATCATTATAAGATTTAAATGGACACTAATTGTTGATGATGTTGTTATCTATGTCTCTGAAGAAGATTTCATATCAGTAACATAATGTTACTGAGTCATTTTTTTTTTAATACATCTACCATTCATAATGATAGTTTTATTTGATTTCTTCAAAATATTTAAATTTTAAAAGATAGAAATAATCGAAGCCACTAATAATATAACTGCGACAAGAAATAACCACTTTATATGCTTTTTATATCTTAAATAATCTGGTGATGATGAAAATAACAAATATCCTATTAATAAGGAAAGAATTGGCCAAAGACTTGTAATAAATGCAGCACCAGACACACCTAAATAAAAAATTCCAAAAAAATTCGTAGTATATCCAATTGAAATGCTTGAAATACCATGAAATATGAAATATTTGCCGACAGATTTCTTAATTTTAAAAATATGGAATTTTAAGCCATCTCTTTTCTTTATTTGCCTATTTTTTAAAGAATATATTAAAATAAATGCCATTAATGATAAAAATCCAAAAATTAAGCTAAAATAAGTATAAATTAACGGTTTAAATTGATTTGGTGGCGTAGATAAGAATGCAAAATTCATGAATATACCGCCTGAAGTCCAACTTAATGATGTTAGAATTCCTAGGATAAAACCAATAAGACCAAACTTTCCTGTCCATGTAATTAAAAGAAATAGTGTAATGCCAATACCTAATAAAATTAGAGAAAAGAAATCAAAAATGGTAAAAATTTCACCGAAAATAGATACCCCTAAAATTATTCCAAAAAATGGGCCTATCCTTGAAAATTGTGAAGCAATCTCCGCTTTTTTGTATACTAAAGTACAAAAATAATATAAGCCTGTACCGGCACTAAATGAAAGAATTCCTGCAAAAATTAAATATCCGGAGAATACAAAATCATATTGAATCAATAGGGGAATCAGGGTAACTGTTAGGATAATAGTGCCAGTTAATAAAGTAATTCCTAAATAGGTAAAAATAATTTCAACTTTAATTGAATTGTCTTTTACATTTTTAAAAATAGATTCATATACGCTTCTTAATTCTTTAATTCCCCTACTTACAACTAAAGTACTGATTACCCAGGCAATATCCGCAACAAAGCAAAATAAAACCCCTAGCCATATCAAAACGTTATAACCAGATTATATTAATTCTCGATGAATTTACATTATCTTTCGAAAAAATCTTTATGAAAAAAAAGGTAAAATAATTTTTATATTTGGGTAATAAAAGCGTAAAACTTTATTTTTGGGGAGTTTATTATAGAATACATCTAATTCAAACAAGAAAAAAATAGAATTCGGTTTTTGTTTTAAGATATTAAAGGTGTTTTTTTCTCAACCATCTTAATTTTTATTGAAAAATAATTCTTTAATACCTTGAAATAAAGAATTACGATTCCTATTAATAACAGTAAAGATGCGAAAATAAGCATTGCCCACATAGGGAATCCCGTTTGAATAGTGAATTGAATAACATCACCATGAGCACATCCTATTACAAACCAATGAGGTAAACCAAGTGAATTATTTATTACATAAAGCGGAAAATCTAACCATGATATTGCCAATAAAAAGGTCAAAAATACTGTGATTATTCTTGGTGTCCTAATTTTTAATAAAATGTATAGAATTATTAGTATAGTAATCCATTGTAGTATTTCTCCGCCTAATGTGACTAATGGAACTAAAAATGGAGGAACATTTTGATATGAGACATATCCGGTTCTTAATTGTCCATCTTTGAAGATGGGAAAGGGATAAAATTCAATAACTTCTCCACCACTTAATATTGCAAATAAAGCATGACCAGATTCATGAATAGCGTGACTAGTTAATAAAGCTACAATAAATAAAGTTAGTGCTATAGCGTATTTAGATAGATATCCTTCCTGTTGAATAATAAACAGAGTGTTTAGAAAAAATGCAATAAATAGAATGATGATAATTATTAAACCTGGAAATATATTAATTATTCTAGTAGGGGCATTTCCTGTAGGATTTATTATTAAAAAATGAGGATTTACTAATAATAACAATAAAAAGATTATTGAAATAATTGTAGATAAAGATATAATTAAGATACGTAGAAACTTTAGTCTTTTTAATGCCTTTGTTAAGAAAAAATATGAATTGATAACAACTAAAGCAATGAGGATATAGAATAGTGAAGTTTCTAGACTTGAATATGTTTCATATATTATTACAGGTATCATCCCTGAACTAGCATGAGAGACATAAAAGACATCCAAATTTAAAATTAACAATATAATTGAAAGAATTATTATTAGTGCATAGATAGATATTATAACTTTTTTAATAATTGAATCTTTAATTCGCTTCATTTTTCAAATAGGTAACAACCCACAACATATTTAAAGAGATTTACAGTTTGGTTGTATTTAAACTTAAGATTATTGTAATGATATCCAGATTAACATGATTTCAATAGTAATAATTAATAGAATTTCCTTAGAAGAAAATAATATTTATTACAACTGCATGTGTGAGCTTTAGCATTTTTTGAAAAAGAATTAAAAAAAAAGATTAAGATTACATGTTCATGACATTTAAAACATATTTTTAGATTTATTTAAGTCACCTTCTTTCCTTGT
>CAZBNW010000039.1:0-22517 GCA_964493385.1 uncultured archaeon
AGACATACTGAAAAAAAGTATAAATATGTTTACATTAATTCTTATAAACCTATCCGAATTTACTATCTAAGGCATTCAGAGAACGTATTTATGAGTATTATCTTGCACCTGCAAGAAATTTACCCGCATTTCCCCAAGGAGTATTATGTTTTACTATAAAAACATAAAAATACATTGAACTGTAAATATTTTCAATAAAATAATATTTGAATTATTATTTTTGAAACATTGAATTTTTTGGAATATAGGATAACTTATCCTAATCAAAACAAATTTATAATAAAGTATATAAGTGAAAATTTGATATACTAACGATTGGATAATCTAAAATTATATCTTTAATTTTTTTTAAAAGATGAATTGTTATGCCTGAGGATTTGATAGATTTAATTGTAAATTTACATGAGAAGGAAACTATAGAGCTGGTTCAGAAAAAAATTGATGCAGGAGAAGACCCTCTGAAAATTTTGGACCAGATCAGGATAGCTATGGCTAAGGTGGGGGAGAGATTTGAGAATAAGGAATTCTTCTTACCAGATTTAATCATGTCTGGTGAGATTCTAAGACAGATAACAGAAATTTTAGAACCAAAGCTTAAAGCTGCTGCCGAGGTCAAGCGTCTTGGAAAAATTGTTCTGGGAACAGTATTCGGCGATATACACGACATAGGCAAGGACATCGTAAAATTTATGCTGGACACAAATGGGTTTGAGGTTTACGACCTTGGCGTAGATGTGACAAAAGAAAAATTCGTAGAAAAAATCAATGAAGTGAATGCCGAAATTGTAGCTCTGAGTGGATTCCTAACCCTAGCATTCGAATCTATGAAAGAAACCATAGAGGAATTCAAAAAAGGGGGATTAAGAGAAAAAGTGAAAATAATGATTGGCGGAGGCCCGATGAATGAGACTATAAGGAAATATGTGGGTGCAGACGCTTATGGAAAAGATGCCGTCGAAGCAGTAACCATAGCCAAAAAATGGGTAGGCGCTAAGTAAGAATCCTCAGTAGAGAATTTGCAGGAGGTAATAAAAAATGGAAAAGAAATGGGAAGAGTTATCACCAGATGAAAAGCAGGAGGAGATGTTTAAAAGATGGCTTTCACCACAAGGCGTAGAGTTTGCCAACCCAGAAGTCGAGAAGTCGTACAAGGAAAGAATAACAAGGATAAAAGATGCTATTCAATTGAAGAAAGTGCCTGATAGGGTACCGGTTGTTCTAATGGTTGGTTTTTTCCCCGCATTTTATAGCGGAATAACCCCTAGAGAAGCAATGTATGACTACGACAAACTCCAAATGGCATGGAAAAAATTCGTTTTGGACTTTGAGCCAGATGCACATATTGGATGTTTCATACCTGGTCCGGGAAAACTTTTTGACATACTTGATTACAAATTATACGCATGGCCTGACCATGGAACTTCTCCTAACCTTTCATACCAGTGTCTTGAAGGAGAATATGTTAAGGCAGATGAATATGATGCATTGATTCAAGACCCATCTGGTTTCTTTAGGAGTGTCTATCTACCACGTATATTTGGAGCTTTAGAACCCTTTAAGCAGCTTTCTCCTCTCACCAACATACTCGAATTGCCATTCACAGGAGGAAATATTCTACCATATGGTCTACCAGATGTTCAGGATGCCATTAGAGCCCTTTTGGAAGCAGGAAGTGAAGCTTTAAAATGGGGCGGAGTACTCGGAGCATTCAATAAGGAGACGGGAGAAGCAGGATTTCCAAACTTTTTCGGTGGATATACAAAGACACCTTTCGACACCATTGGCGATACACTCAGAGGAACTAAAGGGATAATGCTTGATATATACCGGCAACCAGATAAGCTCCTCGAAGCCCTTGAAGCATTAACGCCTTTAATGATTAAAATGGGGGTATCCACGTCAAGGATGACCGGAAATCCTATAGTTTTTATACCTTTACATAAAGGTGCTGATGGCTTCCTCTCTGATGAGCAGTATAGAACCTTTTACTGGCCAACCTTTAGGAAGCTCCTCATGGGCTTAATTGAAGAGGGATGCGTGCCATTTTCTTATGCTGAGGGAGGTTATAACTCGCGTCTGGAAACTATTAAGGATTTACCTAGAGGTAAAACTATATGGGTGTTCGATCTGACGGATATTGTTAAAGCGAAGGAAATATTAGGTGACATTGCGTGTATAGGGGGCAATATGCCCATCGCTTTATTGAACATAGGGACACCCCAGAAAGTGAAAGATTACGCCAAGAACCTCATAGATAATGCTGGCAAAGATGGTGGTTACATGATGGTTAATGGGGCTGTAATAGATGAGGCAAAACCAGAAAATCTCAAAGCTATGATTGATTTCACCAAAGAATATGGAGTATACAAATAGATACTTAACGGACTGAAGTTGTAATACAGGAGGAGAGTTTATTCACCAAGACAGTCCTGATAGCATGTTTTTTTATACAATTTTCTAAAATTTGCTAATGAAACCTCTTTAGAAAAGAAAATATTAGATTGTGGAGCTCGAAAAACATTTCCTAAATTAGCATTATTTATGATTATGTGTTTGAAACGTATGGAATTGAGATTTCAGATGAACAATTAAAAAAAACTTTGGCACATTGGAAAAAAAGGTATAAGATATTTAAGATCAAGACTAATCTAATTTAAACCAAGTAGAGCTAAAATAATATTAAGGTCTAAATTATTCAAATTTATCAATCAGATTAAAGAGCTTAGGGAATCTATTAATAGGTTCTTAGATAAACATCTAGAGTTTTTTGAAGCTCCAGCAGCAATAATACATCATCATAATTATAAACAAAGATTATTAGAACATAGCGTTCAAACAGTTGAGATAGCTATAGCGATTGTTATACTTTTTAACCTTAGACATAGGATAGATTTGGATTTACTAATAGCAGGTGCGATATTACACGATATTGGAAAAATAAACTATTATGATTTTTATAAAAGAAATATAGATATAACTGATATTTTTCTAAAACAGGAGCATATAATTCAAGGTGTAAAATTGGTGACTCAATTCATTAGATCGAAAAAAATCGACAACATATTGCATATTATTGCTAGTCACCATAACTTAAAAAAATGGGGTTCTCCTGTTAAACCTACTTGCATTGAAGCTTGGATAATACACTATGCTG
Source organism: uncultured archaeon (assembly GCA_964493385.1). Classification (GTDB taxonomy): domain Archaea; phylum Asgardarchaeota; class Lokiarchaeia; order Sigyniarchaeales; family SOKP01; genus Loki-b32. Next base: position 3,155 of record CAZBNW010000039.1, read on the forward strand.
ACAATATTTCTGGCAAAATTGGATAGGTTTTTATAGGCATAAAAAGGAATTAATTTGTAATTCAAAAAGGATCGTGTGATTCAATAAAAACTAATTTTACAATCATTTAGATTTGATAAAATAAGAAATAAGAAAAAATATATACTTGAATAATAATTTAATTACCTCTTATTTGATTGTTGAAAAACCATTTTCAAAAATATGTATTATTATTTAGGTCCTCATCAACGTATTTGGTTTGTTCTTTTTAATTATTATCAAATCTGATGGCTCTATTTTTCTAAATTGATTGAGACGACAAACCCAACAAACTTTATTATTTTGTGAATTTATGCAGCCACAATGAGAGCATATTTTAAAATCTCTTGTTTTTGAGAGAATATATTCTGTGCTATAATATCCCTTTAATTGCCAATTTGAAAATCTTAGATCCTCCAAATAATTTACAAAATAATCATACAATTTAAGTTTCTGTAAAGTTCTTCCATTTTTCTTAAAATCTTGACCGCATAAAATACTTGATAAATGAATTATCGCGTTGATGGTAGGTGTGGATACATTTAAAAACTCGGCTAATGAAGCAACTGGTACAAGCCCCGTTGGTACATCTTCTGTAAAGTATCTTGTTATCAATTTATCAGGAGCATTTACATTTTTGTATGCTTCGACATTTTGAATAGATTCATAAATCTTATCTGCATTAACACCATAAGATTTTTTTACCCATTTATGATATCTTAATTGTTTTAATCCTAACTTTAAAAAAATTTCATTTAGCTCTAATTCAATATTCTCGAGTACTTCACATACTCGTGGAGTAGCTCCCTCTTTATAAAACTTGAATTTTTTACCAAAATCCATCATACCCGCATTTAATAAAGACATTGCAGGATGTAATAACATTCCTATATTGTTTAGAGTCACTTCGAGATAATTTTCAACCGGAATAAGTTGAGGAAATATTTCTTTTAACACATCATATACTAAAAATGTGAATTTATCGGGAAAAGTTGAAAAACTAACTGTATCTTTAATTGTAATTATATTAACCTCATTTCCCGCTAATTCTCTTGAAGTAAAAAGGAGTGTTTGAGTCTCACCAACTCTAATGAAATTCTTCCTGTTTATCTTATCAATAATTCCTTTGACTTCTACGGAACCAAAGGTTCTCCCTGGATTTAATATTATGATTTGATTGGTAGATATTATAGGAGCCAATTTTTTTGCAATACTCTTATGAGCTGAAGCAGGAGTGACAACCATTATTATATCTGCGTCCTTTATAGCCAATTTTAAGTTTTGTGTAATTAATTCAAGAGGAAAAAATCCTTCCAGTGCACCTTTTGCTTTAATTCCTCCTTTTCGTTTAATAGCACTTATTCTTGAATAAGAACGGTTATAAAGTGAGACAGGAAATCCTTTTGAGGAAATATAGGCAGCAAATGCTCTACCACCTGATCCTGCACCAATCACGCAAAATCTCATTCACTCATCACCTTACCATAAACTTTTTGAAATTTATCTTCTGATATTAATATATTAGGATGCTTTTCGATGATTTTTTTAATCCTTTCTCTTTCATCAATTATCTTTTGGTGTTTAATGTCCCAAGAATAACATGCACCATTAATAATTTTCGTTTTAATTTGCCCTAATGCAAATGGATTATTCTTTAAATGAGGAGCATCAAAAATTCCATATTCTACGAGCCGATTTAGAACTTTATGGTTTATCCACGGGTTTTTTTGTTCTTCATATGTTTTCGCCAAGCGAGGAATCAGATTAATACTCCATTGGGCTTCTCTTATTAATTCTTCTTTCCTTTTCCTAATTTTCTTATCAATAAAATTTAATTTACTGGCAAATGAAGTATTAATTACTTGATCCACAATGTTACAACTTTCAATAATATCATCTGGACGAGCAGCATGACTCGCTTCAGAATAACTAACAACATGAACAATATCAGGTTTTATTGTTAATTGTATTAATGTGGCTGCAGCTAACTGTCCTTTAGCCTTATCTAAATCTATTGGAAAACTTGCCAATCCTGTTCTAACTTGTTTAATTAATGAAAATGAATTGTCTACTAAGGTTAGAAGAAGTTCATCTTTAGCTAAAATTTTAGCGAGATCCATGTCAAATGAGCTTGATGGAGGAGTATTAAACATGTATTGTGCTATAAAATATTTAACACCTAAATTCTTTGCTATAATTCCTGATAAATACATATCCGCAACAGCGATTACATCTGGTGCATCTCTAAGACTCCAATGGTGAGGATCGTTTATCTCTACAGGCACATCATTTTTAGCATACCATTTAATTGTTTTTAAGTGTTGTTTTATAGATTCTTTTAAGGTTAGAGGACCTCTCCCATCCATCTGGTTAAACCAGAAAATAGGAATAGCTGCCCAAGCATTCTTAATAGTTTCCTTATATAATTTCCCTAATTTAATAAAATCGCGCGTTCCTGCATAAATTCTTAGCAAAGGATGGTTTCCCGTTAATCTAGCATGGTGTAATTTCATAAAATCTTCTCGAGATCTTAAGGGAACACCTCCGGCTCCAGATAACTTATCAATTTGATCTTCAGGATGGAAGTAATTCTCTTGAGTATTTTGATCAGGTGCTATAGAAATAACATCTAAGACTTCTGAATTGGAGATAATTTTTATTCCTTCTACTGTATCTCTGAGATTAGGTAATCCAAAATGTGCTCTAATTATCGGGTATGGTTTTTTCCATTTTATACGGGAGATTAAATCCATTGGAATTTCTAATTTCCTTTTAAGATATTGTTTTTCATCTTTTAAAATTGAGATTATTCTATGTTTTGATTCCCCTCCTATGAAATATTCATCAAACTTATTGAACTCTTTTGCAACATTGATGACTTCTGAAGTTCCTGCGAAGTATAACTTACTTGGTTTGTTTTCTATTTTTTCAAGATTTTTAAAAAAATTCTTAAGTAATGGTATAACAGTTAAAGGAGTCAAACGATAACTAAGTCCAACAATATCAGGGTTATAATTTTGAATTTCATTTATTAATTTCGAAATTGGGGTTGCTGGACCCAAAAATTTACATTCATAACCTAACTGGTTTGCGATATTAATAAAATTATACGGACCCGCAACGTGAACACATTGTCCAATACACGCAGTCAGTATTCTTTTTTTATTTTTTAATATTTTATGATTTATATTTTTCAAAATATCACCCCCTATTTTTTTAGGAGAATAAAAGAAGAGTATTTCAGAATTTATTCACAAAATCGATTTGTGACAAATACACAATTCGATCTTTTTATGTTAAAAATAAACAATTGATTCACTTGATTCTTCATAAATTTTGAATCTTAACCTATATATCTAGTTAAAAAATTTGATATTTAAATATTTCGGCTATTTAAATGTGATATAACTCATTGATTATTTAAATAAATATTTGTTTAATTAAATCCATTTGTAATTTGACGAAAATATTTTAAATTAAGACAATTCCGAGTGTGATACTTCAGGAAAAATCTTAGAATTATGATTATAGTTGAAATCTTTCTTTATTGTATAATTGTGCAACCTAAAAGATATTTAATTATAATTTAAATGAATTTCTTATTTTTATTCCTTACATTCTTAACAATTTTTCAATACGATTTCCAATAGATAAAAATTTTTCTTGCTTAAAAAGTAAGAATTACACTATTTAATTAAACTCGTGAAAATGAAAATTTTATTATGTTGTAGGTAAATCATTTTGCATCATGTATTTTTCATAAAGAATATCAATTACATTACAACCAAATAAAATTAAGGAATTAATTAACTAGAAAGTTAAATACGTTATTAAGATAAATGATATGTGAGTTAAAAACATAGAACATATTTTTTAATTCTTATAATATTGCTATAATATCGATTACGATATGCTATTCCTAAATTTTTCTAAAAAAATCACATAATTCCCAAATATTTTTAGATTCATTCCCAATAATTATTAAAAAAATCTCCAATCGCTAATTTTTTTAGAATCCACTTCCTACTTATATTCAGATGGTAAATTTTATGAGATTTAAGAATATAATATCATTGCCAAAAATTTCTAAAATTTGATCGTTCATTGTCAATAATTATTAAGTGCATTGCCAAGATTATTTAAAATACACAATTAGTTATACTAATTATGAATTTCATTGAGGATTTAATTCAATTAATACACGAGAAAAAAAGTGTTGTCTGTATGGGACTAGATCCTAGAATGGACAATGAAGGAGAAATTCCTCAATATTTAATTGAAGAATTAGAAGATCCAGATAGAATTATTACTGAATTTAACAAAATTTTAATTGAAAATACCTATGATATAATACCTGTTGTTAAACCCCAAATAGCTTTTTATGAAAAATATGAGGCTTTAGACGCTTTAAAGCAAACCATAAAATTTGCTCATAAAAATGATTTATTAGTGATATTAGATGCAAAACGAAACGATATCGGGAGCACTTCTGAAGCATATGCACATTCTCTATTTGAAAATTTTAATGCAGACGCGTGTACAATAAATGCTTACTTAGGATTTGATTGTGTAAAGCCATTTTTGCAATATAAAGAAAGGGGGGTTTTTATACTTGTAAAGACATCAAATCCAAGCAGTACAGAATTTCAGGATTTATTTAGTGTAAGATTGGAAGATATATCTAACGATATTGTTCAATATGAAGCTGAAACACAAATTTTAAAGAGGAATTATATCCAAATCGCAGAATTAATAAGTAAGTGGAGCAATAAATTATCACGATTTTCTGATTTCACTAATTTGGGTGCAGTAGTTGGGGCAACTTTTCCTCAGGAATTAAAAAAAATTCGCGAAATTGTAAAAAATTCTTTCATACTTATACCTGGTTATGGGGTTCAAGGTGCCCAAGCAAAGGATATTAAAAATGGTTTCTATGAAAATGGTCTTGGCGGAATTGTAAATTCTTCAAGAGGTATAATTTTTGCATATACTAGGAATAAAAATTATACTCCAGAGGATTTTGGGAAAGCTGCTAGAGATGAAATAATTGATATGAGCAAAAAAATTAATAAAGAAATAGGTTTTTAGCGAGATTTTAAATTTTAAAATATAAGTGAGCCAAGATTTGAATTAATAAGATACATAGCGAAACTTAATGGACCTAATATTAATAATACTATAACAAGGGACCGTTTCATACCAGGTTTATGAATAACATTTATGATATTTAAATCGATAAATGCTGAAAATATTATTGTAAGAGCAATTATAGCTGGATGTGGTCCACCATTACTATAAGCTCCCATAAAGCCCAATAGAAGCATAGGGAGGCTAATGAAAAAGATCATACCGAATTGAATTAAATAACTATATGCAACCCATTTCATATTTGTTTTTACTTCAACCTTAGTCACTATAAAAGCCAACTTTAAAATAAGTATATCTGCAAGAATTAATACAAGAGCAATAATGAATGGCATAATAGTTTCCATTGACGGCATTTGAAAAATCATAAATCTCACCATATAATTTAAGAAGGTTATAGATTTTAAAAAATCAATTTATATTTAAAATAATTTTTAACTAATCATATTATAAAAGATATAAGAAACATTTTTGATTTAAATTTATTTAATTAGATTATAACATTTCCGTTTGCATTTATATTAAAATACAAAATTGGAGGAAATTACTAAGTTAAAATAGAAAGGTAATATGCAATGGTAGAAACAACAAAAGAGACAAGTCAATATGACGAAGAAACACCAAGGATTGCTGTATTTATATGCCAGTGAGGCTTAAATATTGCTGAAGTAATTGATACTAAAGCATTAGTAGAATTCTCAAAAACTCTCCCGAATGTTGTCGAAGCGTTAGATTATATTAGTCTTTGAACCGAACCTGGTGCAGAGTTTATTAAAGAAAAGATGATTGAGAGTAATGCAAATAGATTAGTTGTAGGATCATGTACTCCTAAAACCCATGAACCTGTTTTTAAAAGTGTTTTGGAAGCAATGGGTATTGATTCATCTTATCTCGAATTTGCTAATATTCGTGAACATTCTAGTTTTGTACATAAAAAAGATAAAGTAGGAGCTCAAAAAGTTGCTGAAGATATAATTCGATCCGCCGTAGCAAGAGCTTCTGTTTTAGAAAAAATCTTAATTAAAGAAGTTGACATAACAAAAAAGGCTTTAATCATTGGTGGCGGAGTAGCGGGATTATCTGCAGGAATTGATCTAGCTGAAGAAGGTTTTGAAGTGCATCTTGTAGAAAAAAGCCCTACAATAGGTGGCAAAATGGCTAAATTAGATCGAACATTTCCTACAGATGATTGTAGTATATGAATACTGGGTCCAGTAATGCTTCAATCGGCTAGAACTCCAGGACTTAATTTATATACATATAGTGAAGTTGAGGAAGTTTCTGGTTTTGTAGGGAATTTCACTGCAAAAATAAGAAAAAGAGCACGATATGTGACAAATGATTGTAATGGGTGTGGAGCATGCTTTGAAGTGTGCCCCGCTTTTGGATATAATGAATTCAACGAGGGAATGGATTCAAGGAGAGCAATATATGTTTCATTTGCTCAAGCAGTTCCCTCTTTAGCCCAAATTGACATGGAAAGATGTATCAAATGTGAATTGTGCAAAGGTGCATGCGAAATAGACGCGATTGATTTTGATCAAAAAGACAAAATAGTTGAAATAATTGTAGGCTCAATTGTAGTTGCAACTGGTTGGGATGAATTTGCACCACCTTTAGGGTATTTAGGCTATAATAAATATCCTAATGTAATTACTCAACTGAAACTTGAAAGAATGCTAGCTCCGAACGGACCAACAATAGGACATTTAGTAAGACCTTCGGATGGGAAAGAACCGAAAAAAATATTGTTTATTCAATGTGTTGGTTCAAGAGATTTAAACATGAATACTTATTGTAGCTCAGGTGTATGTTGTATGATTTCTATAAAAAATAGTAAATTAATTAAACAACATTCTCCAGAAGCAGATATTACTGTTGCCTACATGGATATGCGAGCTGCTGGGAAGGATTATGAAGAATATTTCACACTTTCAAGGAAGGAAGGTATTAAATATATAAGGACAAATATTAGCAGGATAAAGGAAGATCCAGAGACTCACAATCTAAAAATAGTCATGCAAAATACATTAGGCTCAAATGGCTTAAAAGAACTAGAATATGACTTAGTTATACTCTCTGCATCGATGGTTCCGGCTAATGATGTTGAAACAATTCAAAAGATGCTTAAACTAGAAATTAGTCAGGATGGATTTTTTAAAGAATTTCATGCTAGATTAAATCCTATTGATACAAAAATTCCTGGAATTGCCCTAGCGGGTGCCAGTCAAGGGCCAAAATCGATTGTAGAATCTATTGCTCAAGGTCGAGCTGCAGCATCTTCATTAGCTAGACTTATGGTTAAAGATAAATACCGTATTCTACTGATACGAGCATCTGTTGATAAGGAACGATGTGCAAAATGTGGATTATGCGAGTTAAATTGCCCATATGATGCTATAACTCTAATGAAGGATGGTGCTCAAGTGAATGAAATACTCTGCCGAGGATGCGGTAGTTGCTTAGCCAATTGTCCTTCTGAAGCCATAACTCTTAGATATTATAGAGAACCTCAATATGAAAAACAAATAGACGCAATCTTGGAGGAAATATAAAGAGGTTGGAAATATGACTGGAAATAACGGAAACATTAAAATCCTCGCCTTCCTCTGTTGGAATATGGCTTCCACTTAAGAGAGCCGCACAAAAATGAGGTTATGGCGCTGGAGATATGGCTGGAACAATTCGCGCTCAATATCCTGCTACACTAAGACCAATTAGAATCAACTGCACAGGGCGTGTTACACCTTCACTTATTATGCGGACGATTGGAAAGGGCGCAGATGGAGTAGCAATTGGAGCTTGATACCGTGGCGAATGCGATTATGAAACCGGTAATTTAGTGGCTGAAAGAAATGTTGCGTATGTAAAGGAAATATTGAAAACAATAGGAATATCACCCGAAAGGGTCCAAATGTTTCATTGTAGTGCTGCTGAAGGACAAAAATTTCAAGAAGAAGCTACTCGCATATCAGAAACAATCCAAAACTTAGGCAGCAATCCTTTAAAAGATTCAATCACTTCTAAGAAAGAGGAGAAGGAATCTAAAGGCCCTAAAAAGAAATAATCCGAATAGAATGACCTTTTCAAAAAAATTTTAGTTGAAAAGGGACTTACCTTGCGGAGGTTTCGGAATTGATTTTTATTATTTTTATTTTAATTTAAAAATTTTATATCTTTCTTTTAACTTTTTATTTTAAAATTAATTTTGTAAATTATAATTAATTTTTGATTCATGTGAATTTAATATGGGAAAAGATACTGAAAAGCAATTAAAGAAAGCGGAGCAACTTTATAAAGCAATGCAATATAAACGAGCTGCAAAATTATTTAATACTGTTGGAAATAATTACATGAATTTAGGTAACTATGAATTAGCAAAAGATTGTTTTTTTAATGCAGCAAAAAGTGCTATAAATGAGGATAAATACTTACATGGATTAGAGTTTTTAAGAAATGCTGGAAATGCATCCCTCTTTAATAATAATTTCTTAGAAGCTTATCAATTCTTCAAGGAAGCACTAAAATATGTTCCTAGTTTACGAAATTCTACTGATCGTAATTATAATTTCATTATGTTATCAAGTTTATCTTATCTATGTTTATTTGTAGAAGGACAACAAGAAGAAGGATTAAATATAGTAAAAAAGATTAAAACTTATGTAGATGATGCTTACTTTAAGGATAATCCGCTAATTAAGCTAATAAAAGATTTAACAGTTGCTACAAAAGATAAAAAAGAGAATTATGTAAAAAAAATTGAGAAGGATTTTGAAAGTTTTAAATTTCATGAGGGTGAAATAAAACTAGCAAAACAAGCATTGGTATTAGCGAAAACAATTGCTTCTTTAATAACTAAATTAAATTTGGATAAGAATGTATATACAACTAATGACATTATAAATTTAACAGTGGATATTGATACAAAACCTCTTTTAGATATTACAAGAAATACTTTTTATAATTATAACGTAGAGGAATTAAAAATATCTAAAATTGGATTAACTATTTCTGATAATTTTACTTCCCATAAAAAACCAGAATTACCTATTACAATAATCCCGGGTCAAAATTGTCAAATAGATTTATTAATAAAACCTCATTTTCAAATGGAAAAACCATATATTGGACCCATTTTATTAACTTCAGAAATAGATGGGAAATTAAAATTTTTCTATGAAATTTCTGAAATAATATATCCAAATCTAATATCTCCTCCTCCAAAATTAGATATTTCTATAAAAAGTTTGAGACCTCCTCTCATTGGTCAAACTTTTCCCTTAGAAATCCTTATTGAAAATAAAAGTGAAGGTGAAGCTTTAGATCTTAATATAGAAATAGATTTTCCAGAAAATCTTAAAGTAATGAGAGGTACTTTAAAAAAACAAATATATACACTTAGGTCAAATGAAAACATTAAATGGGAACTCAATCTTAAACCGATAGAAGCGGGAGATTATTCTATTAAGATAAAAGCGACATTTAAAGATCCAGACCAAAACCTAATTGGAGAAGTTAAAGATTTCCCTCTTTCAATAAAATTATAAATTAATTATAATTGAATTCATCAGAAATATATTTTTAATAAAGATACCTATCGATTCTTTCTTTGTATTTGTTTCTCTTTAAAAAATCGATTTTATCAAGTAGAACTTCCATAGGTATCTAAACCTTAATTTTTTTTGAGGAATTTTTATACGGTAAACTTCTCTCCCTTCTTTAAAATCTTTGCTTTATCCTCATATCGTTCTTTAAACCAGTCTAAATTTTCCGTGTGAACAGGAATAATTATTTCAGGATCGATTTTATCAATGATCCATTCCAGTTCATGCCCAGAAGCATGCCCAGATGCGTGGAATCCGCGTGTAAATATCGGTCGCTCTTTCCCCTTAATTGTATTAATCTTAAAACCGTAGGGTTTAATCCCATAACTTTTGAGCCATCTATTTAACCTGATGAAATCAAACTCTTGCTCAGTCTTAAACGCTCCAGGAGAAGAATAAATATAAATACCCTCTACAGGAGTGATATCAAGGAAATTTATGACATCTCCAAAGGAGAAGCATACAATATAGCCATTGGGATTATATTTAATTTCTTCACTTGTAACGTACTTAAAACGCTTTTTTTCTTGGAGTATGTCTGATTGCCAATATGGAGCCCTGGTCGTCGGTCGGTGATATACCATAATATCTTCTAAATGATCCACATTATCAACTATTTCTAATGTGTAAAGTAAGTACGCGTCTTTTGCAGCAATAACTAATTGCCGATTCGTCTTCGAAGCGATTTCTTTGAATAATTCAAGGCGTTCTAAATTTCTATGTGAGAAGTCGGCAATAATAAGGCCTTTTGAGATATCAATTGCTCTGCGGCAATAGTCCAATACGACCTTCTCACTATCAAAAATGTTCTCACCTGTTAATCTCGTTCCCTCTATCACCAAAACTTTGGAATCCTTAGCACTATCAATAAAATGTCTAGATTGTGCTTCCCTTTCCCCATGGAGCCTTATATCTCCTGTATACGCAATCGAATACTCTCCTTCTAAAATATATGCAACAGAACCATACACAGAATGATCAGTTTCATAAGGTGTGATTGAAAAAGGTAGATCAACATCTTTAAGTAGGGTTAAACTTCCTTTTTCTATTTCTCCTTTCTTTCTTGAAGCTTGCCAAAGAAAGTCTTCTATAGTGTCATTACAAAAATCTGTAGCTATTAAAGAACGTCCAAAATTATCTCCACGAACTAACAACCTTCCATCACGGGGATATGGTTTTCTTTTATTTATATAGACCACTTCAGAACCAGCACTAGGAGTATAACTATCCTGTAATCCTTTTAGGAGAGCCAATGTGACGGATGATGCGACAACTGGGATATTTTCATCTAAAAATCCGATATTGCCATAATGATCCATATGAACATGGGACAATAGTACGGCTTTAATGTCTAATCTGGGAAATGACGTTATATCCATGTCCATAGGGACTAAATCTTTCCTATATATGTTGAGATGGGGGATGAGATCTAAGTGCCATAGGTCATGAATGCCTCTATTCGCTCTTGGTTGGATAAAAGGTTGGAAAAATTTATCGTAATTATGGATATTCGTTCCGAAATCAAGAAAAAGACCTTCCCCATGATCTTCAACATAGATTTTGGTACCCCCTATAGTATCATTCCCATCATACACTGTGATTGATGTCATTGGACTTTATTTACCTAATTTTATTAAGTCACAATTTGCGTGCATTCTTAATAATTCTTTGAGTATCTAGCATTTCAGATTTTCATATGCTATGTAAATTTCTTTACATTATTATTATATGTATATACTATAAAAAAAAATATGTTTAAAGAAATGATTAATTTCGTTAATACATCAATGTCAATGTATCGTTATTTCGAAATTTACTTCTCGTATTCCATTTTCTTCCCATACTCTTTTATAGATCATTGTAAGAGTCGTATTACCGCATTTTATTGGATTAAATTTAAACACCTCTTTAGACGAGCTTCCAATTCTTTTGGAGTTCAATTTAAAATATCTATCTCTTAACTCTAGAAATCTATTATCAAATAAAGGAACCCAAGAATATCCAGTTGATGGATTAGAGTCTAATGTTATTGAAAACTCTTTCATATGAAAAGCTTCAATAATATTATCTTTGATTTCATTTACTATATAATTTAATAAAAAAAAATTGTTTAAAACTCTATTGTATAGAATGAGAATAAAACTCCTAAACCTCAGTCATTATATCTTATTCTGAACAATAATCTTGAACTCTCATCTTCTTTTAATTATATTAAGCTTTTTTGATAGTTAAAAGTGATGCCGGATATCGAAAAATTAAGGAGATTGAAAAAAATCATAGATCAATAACATTAATGATTAAAAAACAAATCCTTAACTTATGAATAATTTTTTTTGTATCATTCTTTTAATTAATATTATAATCAAATAATTGATAATTGAAAATGAAATTAAAAGTTAAAGAAATCAATTTTGAGACGGGAAATGCTAAGGATATTGTTTTAAATATCAAAGACGCTGAAGAGTTAGGACAAAAAGCTGGAGAGCGTGTCTTTATAAAAAATATAAGATCAAGATCTATAGAAGATAAATACTGGGTAGCAATAATACAAATAGATTACTTAGGTTCTATTGCCAAAGCGGGGGAAATTGGAGTATTTCTTAATCTCTTAAGAGAAAAAAAAGATTTAAAAAATGAAATGGTTGTTTCAGTAAAACCAGCAGATCCTCCCGATTCATTTAGATTTATTCAAAAAAAAATAAAAGGACACAAATTATCTAGTGAGGAAATTAATAGTATTATTTCAGATGCTGTGTCAGGATCATTATCAAGAATTGATTTGGCTGCTTTCATAACAGCAGTGTCAATTAATGGAATGGATAATGAAGAAATGACAGCTTTAGCTTTATCAGAAACTAGGAGTGGAGAAATCTTCTATTTTGGAATGGATGTCTATGATAAACATAGTACAGGTGGTGTACCAGGAAACAAAGTTTCTCTTATTATTGTACCCATTGTTGCTGCTGCTGGTTTAACAATTCCAAAGTCTTCAACAAGAGCTATAACATCTCCTTCAGGCACAGCAGATTCTATGGAAGTATTAGCTCCTGTTGCTTTTACTCCAGAAAAGTTAAATAAAATTGTATCTGAAGAAAACGCATGTATGATATGGGGTGGAGCTCTTGAAACAGCACCTGCAGATAATATATTAATAGAAATTGAACGCCCTTTACATATGGATCCGATTGGTCTCATGATTCCTTCTATTCTAACAAAAAAGCTCTCATTAGGAGTTAAAAAACTTGTACTTGATATACCTGTAGGTGAAGGAACAAAATTTGCGACAGCTGAAAAGGGAAAACAATTTGCTTATTTATTTAAAGAAATCGCTGCAAATGTAGGAATTGAAGCGGAGTGTGCTCTCACATTAGCTCATCAACCCATAGGTCATGCTATAGGTCCTGCTTTAGAAGCTAAAGAAGCTCTTACATTATTACGTGACTATTCTGTTGGGCCGAATTCATTAATTGAAAAGTCTACAGATTTAGCAGGTATCCTTCTTGAAATGAGTGGAAAAGCTCAAAAAGGTATGGGTCAAAGTATGGCGAAAGATATATTACATTCAGGTAAAGCTTATGAAAAAATGAAAAAAATTATTGAGGCTCAAGGGGGCGATCCTGAAATTAAACCCGAAGATATTAAGCTAGGCCCCCATATTAAAGAATTCTTTAGTTCCAAGGAAGGCTATATAGTTGAAGTAAATAACTCAATAATCAATCAAATAGCAAAAACTGCGGGATGTCCTAGCTCGAAGACTTCTGGAGTGGAAATAATTAAAAAACAAGGTGCTAAAATCAAAGAGGGAGAAATGGTTTTTAAAATTTATTCCCATAGTGAATCCAAATTAAGAAAAGCAGAAAAAATATATAACGTTACAGGGGGACCTATTCGATTAGGTGGAATGATGATAGAAAGAGTTTAAGAAATGCAATATTTAATAATATAGTATATATTTATGCCTTTAACTCCAAACGCGATATTTGAGGATTTAAAAAATAAAGATTTAGATAAACCATCTGCAATTGAATTACTACTAACTTTAATTGACAATGCTGAAAAACCTGAAACTCGAATAGAAAGTATTAAGATTTTAGAAGAAATTGGGACTGCTGATCAAAAAACTTTCAAATTTTTAGAGCATCTTTTAATTTCTGATACTAATGAGAATGTAAGAAATTTAACATGTAAAGTTTTAAAGAATCTATATTTAGATAAAGCTTTAGCTCCAATCTCATGGGCTTTTGAGCATGAGACTTCATTAAAATGTTTGATAACTATAATATCAACATTAGCAGAAATTAATCCGCATAAGTCTAAGTCAATTTTGATCGATAAAATAAATATATTCCACCAAAAGAAATCTGTATATAATTTAAATAGATTATTTGAAAAAAAAGACATTAAAGATCTGTCTAATAGCGAACTTGCGAATATTCTTATAAATTATTACATTATTTCTTCTTTAAAACTTACATTTGGTTATATTAAGTTTACAGTCAATGATTCTGGCTTGATTACTGAATTAGATTTATCCAATGTTGAAAGGTATAGTTCAAGTTTAAGTAAATTAGAAAACATTCTTGAATTAATATTCTCCCTGAAAACTATTAAAAAATGTGATTTAAGATTTAATCATTTAGTGAAAATTCCAGCTGTTTTAAATAATTCAATTGAGTATTTGGATTTAAGCTACAATAAAATAATAAAACTCCCAAACTTCAGCAAATTCACTTCACTCAAGACTTTAAACTTAAAATCGAATAGATTGAGAAATCTTCCTGAATCTATAGGGTTAATTAAATCACTTGAAAACTTAAATTTGAGGAATAATATGTTAGCAAAACTTCCTTCTTCAATAAGTTCTCTCTCTTCACTTAAATCTTTAGATTTACATGGAAATAAATTAACTTCCATAAATATTCATCCAAGTAAATCAATAGAGGAACTCGAATTAGGTTGGAATAATTTTACGACAATCCCTATTAATATTAAACCACTTTTGTTATTAGAAAAATTTGGAATAGGAGGTAATAAATTGGAAACGCTCCCAGAATGGATTGGTTCTTTTCATTCATTAAAAGCATTAGATTTATATGATAATAAATTACTTAATATTCCTGATTCATTAGGAAAACTAAATTCTCTAGAAAAACTAAATTTAAGAAATAATCAATTAAGAGATTTGCCTTCTTCAATGACAAACCTTAAATCACTTAAAATTTTAAATCTTAGTTGGAACAACTTCGCCACTCTTCCAGAATGGATTGGACTTCTATCATCTTTAGAAGTATTTAATTTATGGGGGAATAAACTTGAAAATCTGCCTAATTCAATTGCATCCCTTTCATCATTAAAAATTTTAGATTTGAATTTTAATAAATTTGAAGAACTACCCCCATTATTGAAAGAATTGGAAAGAAAAAATGGACTAATAATAAAATTTTAATTAAAACTAGTAAAATATGAAATATAATGGTAAAAGAAAATATAATCAACATATTGATTGATGAGGAAAAGTGTACTGGTTGTATTTCATGTAAATTATGGTGCTCATATACCCATCATAAGATATTTAATCCCTTAAAGGCCAATTTGGAAATTAAGGATAGATATGGGTTAGCTCCAAAAATTATTTTTTTAGACACTTGTATTAATTGCGGTCAATGTGTTCAACATTGTCTATATGGTGCCTTAAGGCTTAAGGAGGAGGATAATTGATGAACTTGAAAGGCTATACTGGTAATATTCTTAATGTAAATCTCACAGACAATAAAATAACTGCAAGTAAACAAAATGTTGAGGACATTAAGCAATTTATCGGTGGACTTGGGATAAATACTAAATTTGCTGCTGAATTGATTAAACCTCATATTGATCCATTATCTCCTGAAAATTATATCATAATTGGAGTAGGTCCTTTAGTAGGCACAATAACTCCAGGGTCTTCACGAACCGTAGGTATAAGCAAGTTTCCAGCCACCGGAGCAATTGCCTATTCATGTGGTAGCATGAGCTTTGGATTTCAGTTGAAACAAGCAGGATTTGACCATGTAATAATCTCAGGTAAAGCAGAAAAGCCAATATTTTTATTAATAGTAGATGATTATGTTGAATTGGTAAGTGCAAAAGAAATTTGGGGACAGGATATTGTAGAGTCAACAAATTACTTACAAAAGAACCATAGTAACTGTGGAGTAATTGCAATTGGGCAGGCTGGTGAAAATTTGGTACGAAGTTCCATAGCATTAATCGATAAGACATCAACATTTGGCCGAGGAGGGCTAGGAGCGGTCATGGGTTCTAAAAACTTAAAAGCAATTGCGGTAAAAGGAACTAAAGGAGTTTCAATTGCCAATCATAAGAAATTTGATGAAATATTTAATAAACTCTTAGAGCGTATTAAAACCTATCCTCATAGAGAATCTTGGCATGAGTTAGGATTATTAAGAAGTCTACCAGTAGGTATGATTTTAAAAGCTTCAGGTCAAAATAAAAAAGCTAGGCAGTGCAGTGATCGTGTTTATCTTAAAAAATTGAAAAGACGTCGCATAGCGTGTCCTTCTTGCCCAATGGGAGATAAAGATATTCTCGAAATCAAAGAAGGAAGTTATTCTGGATTATTAAACTACACATCTTCTGTATGTAATCCGTTTTTGATGTTTACTCTTGAAGATTTAATCAATGTTGATGAAGCTATTAAAGGATATGATATAGTTAACAGGTATGGATTAGATTCATTGACTATTACTGAATTACTGAAATTTAGTACAATTCTATATGAAAAGGGTATATTAACAAAAGAAAATACAGGAATAGAATGGAAAACAGATTACAATACTTTAATTAAATTAATAGAAATGATCACATATAGAAAAGGATTTGGTAATGTTTTAGCAGATGGATGGAAGAAATTTGCAGAAACATTTGATAAAATTGAAAATAAAATGCTAACTATTAAGGGATTAGATGTTATATTTGAGCCTCGATTGTTACGTCTTGGTACAATGGAATTTGAACAAGTTGTAAACCCTAAAGGTGCTCATGTTGCATCTGGGGGATCTCCAACTTATTTAGGTGCTGGAAGCTCAATAGAAAAGTTTAATATTCATTTTTCACGAATGGGTATTCCTAAATCTGCGATAAATCGAATATTTTCCCCTCCATTAGAAGAAATGATTGTGAATGTAGGAAGATTAACAAGATATTCAGAGGATTGGTATACTGTTTTAACTTCATTAGGTCTTTGTGCAAGAGCTCAAATGAATCGTTTTTACGGCTTAGAATCTACTACAGAATTCTATAGCGCAATTACTGGATATAACATGCAACCAGAAGATTTACGTATAGCAGCGGAAAGAACTTGGAATTTGCTCAAAATATTAAATATGAAAGAAGGTTTTTCTCGAAAAGATGACAAATTTCCACAAGAATGGTTTAACCCACTGAAATTTGGAGATAAGGTCCTTAAATTCCAAGATTTTTTTGGAGAAACTACAATAACTCCTGATATTGCAAATCAATTACTTAACGATTATTATAATGAACGGGGATGGGATAAAATAACTGGAAATCCAACTCAAGACAAAATTATAGAACTAGGCTTGGAAAAATATGCTTAAAAAATAATTAGAAAAGTTCCAGAATATTTTAAAATTTTAGAAAATAAAGGGTTAAAAATTTATAAATAAACTCTATTATAGGAATCGAATTAATTAAAAGCAGTAATTTTAAAAAACAAAAAGTAATTAAAAAAAATAATGGAATTAACTCCTGGAAAAATTTACGAAGAATACTCAAACAACAATTTGGATAAATCCTCAGCAATAATATTATTACTATCTTTAATAGAAAATAGTGATAGTAATAATGTTAGAGTTGATAGTATTAAAGAATTGGAACGTATTAAAGCCGATGATAATAATACTTTCAAATTTTTAGAAAACTTGCTAATATCTGATTCTAGTGAAGCTGTAAGAAGTGAAACAGCAATAGTTTTAAATAATTTATTCCAAGATAAATCCTTAGAACCAATGAAATGGGCTCTGATTCATGAAAATTCACCTTCTTGTTTAAAAACAATTTATTTAATCCTAATTAAGATCATAAAAAATATAGTTGAATTCAAAAATTCAATATCTAGAACGACATTACTTACAGAAGTTAAAAGCATTGGTCGTAAAGAATTTAAATTAGGATTTGAAATTTTATGTGAAAGTCAGGAATTGGAAAAGTTCACTAAGAATGAATTAGGAGACATATTGATAAATTATTTTACAATAACATTTTTAGAAAAAACCTATTGGAGATTAAAATATAAAATTGAAAAATGTAAAATTGTTGAATTAAATTTTATATTTAAAGGTTTAACAAGCTTACCTGAAGTGATTAAAGATTTATCTAATTTAAAAACTTTAATTCTAAGATATAATCAATTAACACAACTTCCTGATTGGTTAGGATCATTAAGTTATCTTGAAACATTAAATATTAATGTAAATAATCTAAACAAATTACCTGCTTCAATTGGGATGTTATTCTCACTTAAAGAATTATTTTTATGGAAGAATGAACTCACTACTCTCCCAAATACAATTGGTAATCTATCTCATTTAGAAACATTAAATTTGAGACTAAACCAACTTAGTTCTTTACCAGAAACAATAGGAAATTTAGGCTCTTTAAAAGATTTAAATCTACATGATAATCAATTAACTTGCCTTCCAGAATCACTTAGCACTCTTAATTCTTTAGAAAAGCTCAATTTAAGTTGGAATAATATTAAAGTATTGCCAGAATCTCTAGGATTTCTTCCTTCACTTAAAGTTTTAGATTTAGAAAGAAATGAATTAGTTAATCTTCCAAATAATATTGTACACCTTTCATCTTTAGAGTTTTTGAATTTGAGTGATAATAAGTTAAAGAAGATTCCAGATAGAATTAGTAATCTTACTGCCCTTCAATACTTAAATCTATCTAGAAATGAGCTAGATTATATTCCAAAATCAATAGAATCACTTACTTCATTAAGAGAATTATATTTAGGGGAAAATAATATATCAATGATTCCAAAAAGTCTAAAAAATTTAGAAAAATGTGGTCTAAAGATTTATTTTTAAGAACAGTTAATTACTGAGTTTCGTATAATTCCTTAATTTCTTTTACAGTTGTTATATCTTTTGGACCTTTTTCAGGACGCATTCTTTGAAAAACTGGAAATCTCATGGAATATCCTAGGCTAGCAAATTTATCACTAATTGTTATCTCATCACCTATTATCTCAATTACAACTTCTGGTTGAAGCCATGTATCAGGCGTATCTTCACATATAACGTTTGGTGCTATTCTCTCTATTTCATATTGCTTCATATCTTTTGTCAAAGTTTCCATAATTTCATCGGTCCAACCTGAAGATACACGAGTAAATGCTACAAATCTATCATTCTCAGGATCTAAAACGGCACCTATATAGGTCCCATACCATCCTTTTCTACGACCTCTCCCATAAAAGGCACCTACCAAAACAACATCCACAGAGTCTTTCAATTTTCCCCCTTCTAATCCTTTTAATTTAAGCCATAAGAAACCACGATTCCCTG
>CAZBNW010000040.1:0-22499 GCA_964493385.1 uncultured archaeon
TTTCCTCCTCTTTCAATAATCCAGCAGGTACAATATTACCACAATACATAAATTCCTTTGGAGAATTAAGAAACGATTCACCAATGATTTGACGATTAATAGAAATAACTTCACATTCTTTACCATTTGAAATCACAGTACAGCTAACAGGAGTTCCTTCGATGTATTCTTGAATCAGCCATTCTGATGGTTTAAAGATATTCCTTTGTAAAATCTTTATTTGAGAGTTTAAATTCATTTCATCTTCTATTTTAAAAACATTAATCCCACCGGCACTTCTCTTTCTTTTTAAAATAAAAGGATATATCAACCCAAATTCTTTTAATTTAAATTTTTCAAAAGAAAAATAAATAGGAATTTTATAGCCTTGAGACTTTAGAAATTCAAAAAGATATTCAATATCTCTTGACTTTTTTATAACCTCCAAATTGTTATTTAAACTTTTTGTATTAAAATTTCTAATTTCGTCTAAAATAAGTTTTCTTTCTTCATAAGCATCATCCAAACCACTACCAATTAATAAGAACTTTACATCTTGATGTTTTCGATGTAACTTCAGTGTATATTCCAAAAGAAATTTGCTAAATTTTGTTTTAATTGAGTTATAGTTAGTGTGTAATTCTTTTGTAATAATAATACAATCTTCAACATTTGGATAGAGGTCTAAATCTCCAAAAAAATCAACAGTATATACTATGTATCCTGCCTTTTTTAAAGAATAAGACAATGACCGAGTATTAAACCCAACTACCAAAACGGATTTTGAGCATCCATCCATTTTTTAAAAATTGTAATGTAAAATATAAGATATTTTTAGAATATATAGGAATATTAAAGAATCTTTTCCACTTCTAATTATAAAGAAGAAAAATTTTCTTCTAATTTTTTTAAATAAATAATAATTAGTAAATTAATAAGAGAGGTGAAATCAAGATAGCGATTTGTGGTTTTTGTAAAGAATCTGTTGATATTCACACTTTTAAGAAGAAAAGAAAAACATCAAATTCTTGTATAGAAGAGTCTGATTATTATTCAGCATATGGTAAAGTGAATGAGGTAACAATGCTTTCTTGCCCACATTGTGGTAGTGTTTTAGGATTTTTTACGGTATATTAATTAACAATAATAGAAGATTGAATTTTAAGAAATTGATTAGTGATTGATTTTAAAAATTTTTTTAGTCTAGTATTTAGAGAAGCTTCTTCAATTCTAAGATTAAGGATTTAGGATCATATTTGTTAAATCGAAATATTTCAGCATTACCATACTTTTTAAAGTTCTTTTTAATTTTTTCAGCAGAATATGTGTGTACTCCAAGAGCATGCGTTGCATAAGATTTTTTAGGCTCTAGTACGACCATATGTATATTTTGTTTTGATAATTTTTTTGTTAACTCTTTTAATTCATGTGTTATTAAAGTATAATCAGTTTCCACTTGCGCTATTAAACCAGGAAATTTAACAGATATATTAGCTCCACAATCAGATAAAATGAAAACTACAGGTACTGCCTGTCGATTTTTTAATTTCTCTACTTTAATAAGTTCTGATACCTTTTTCAATGCTGCTGCCATAGGAGTATAGGACTTTCCTTCTACTTTCTTCAACTTATTTACTGCCATCTTAAAATTTACAGTTGGTTTCTGTAGTACAACTGCATCTTTTCCACGAAAAACAATTAAGGCTATTTTATCTCTCTTTCTATACCCCTCTCGCTGCAAAGATAATATTACATCTGTCATTTGTCTTATTACATAATACATTGAAGCTGAACTATCTAATACAAAAAATAAAACTAGTGGAGCACGATACTCATAAATTTTATCCATTAAATCATACTTATTAAAATGTATTGGAAAATCAATATCAGTTTTATTATATTCTATATTTTTTAGATAATTCCTAATAGTAGCGTCTAAAGCAATGCTTTTAGGCTTATCACGAATAGGTGTTCTGTAAGACATGTATCTTCCCTTTTGAGAAGACGATATTTTAATTCTCCTTCCAATTCCTCTTCCACCATAGTCAGAAATTTTCCGATCTTTTCTAATATTATCAAGAATCGATGTCATTTTTTTTTCCATTTTATAAATAAATGGCGTTGATCCATTTTTTACTTCAAAAAATTTAAGATCGTCATCAAATGGTATGTTTTTTACTTTCCACCCTCCAGCGGGTTTAGGATTCCGTTTTTTGTTATCTGGATATTTTGGTGGCGGTAATTTTTGTTCTTTTGACTCGGAAATATCAACTTTGTCAGGATCTACAGATTGGCGTTGAAACTCTTTTTGTGGTTCGTCTGAATGTTTTAAAGGCCCTTCAGTTTCCTTATTTGGTCGAAGCACCTTCAGATTTTCATATGCTTCTTTGATTTTCCCATAAACTTCCGCAATTTTAGATTGAATTTCTTTTGGAGTCATCTCATAATGAAGGGATTGAATTCTATGTTCAAAAACTAAATCCATTGCTACATTTAGATCATCTTCTTTTATAACTTTTCTGTTATTTAATGCAGCATGAGCTCTGGCACATCTGATAAAAGTAATATCGGCTCTTTGAGAAAATATCTCTAACTCATTTACGATTTTAGACACAAATTCATAAACGGAACTTGGAATTTGAACTTCTTTTAAAATTTTACGAGCATTTAAGATTTTATTTCTCAATTTTTCCTGTTCATCTTCAAAATTCTTAATGAATTCTTTTGGATGATCATCAAATTCTATGACTCTTTTTGTTATTTCAGCACGTAATTCCGGATCTCGAGGAGCTTTTATTCTTACCTCTAAACCAAGGCGATCTGCAATTTGTGGTCTCAAATCACCCTCTTCTGGATTCATAGAACCAACTAATACAAACCTTGAAGGATGTGATACAGAAATGCCTTCTCTTTCTATGATATTTACACCTGAAGCAGCAGAATCTAAAAGGACATCAACAATATGATCTTGAAGAAGATTAATTTCATCCACATATAGAATACCTCGATTTGCTTTAGCAAGTAGCCCAGGGTGTAAAGCTCTTATACCCTCAGTTAACACCTTGTCTATCGACAAACTTCCGCACACCATGTCTTCTGTAACCCCCAAAGGTAAATTAACAAGCCACATGTCCCTGAATTCAGTTTTAAACTGCTTTTTTTCCTGCTTTTCCATACAATTTTGACATAAATCGTCCATATCCGAATTAGGATCACATGAGAATTCACAACCCATAATAACTTCTATTTGAGGCATCAATTCCACGAGAGACCTTACAGCAGTGCTTTTTCCAGTACCTTGTTGGCCAGTTAATAGTATACCACCTATCTGAGGGTCAATTACATTCAAAATTAACCCCATCTTCATTTTTTCTTGACTAAGAATCGCTGTAAAAGGAAAATTAATTTTTTTCATTATAGTAGTCGTATTTTGAGAACTCTATGATATTTCTTAATTTATAAAATAGCTTAATTAATCATAGAAAAGCGTAATCACATAAAAATTTATCAAAATTAAAAATAAGATGAAAATTATTAGAATTAAAATTTCTTAGATAATTGTTTCAATCTTTTATCTAATCCAGAAACAGTCTCCTCCCATTTATTTAAAATACTCTCAATTTGAGGGATTATTGTTTCCTTTTCTTTATATTCTAAATATTCCATGAATTCCTTAATATTTTCTATTTTGACAAAAGTTTCTGCAACAAATTTGCGAATTTCTTTACTTTGATTTTCTAAAACATCTGGAATTCTTGCTTTTTCACCCCGATGTGTTAAAGTAGTTAAATATTCTTCAGTTCCAAGAATTAGTGCATTTAATTGGTTTATACGATCATCAATGAATTTTTCATAAGTCTTTGGAACTTTATCTTTTGGGAAGAAGCTAGATACATCAATAATAAATTTTTGAGTCAATGTAACTAACCGTTCCATACTCTCATATCCTTCAATTTTGTAGTCAACTGTATGATAAGACGCTTCAAGACCCCTATTAATATCATCTAATCTAAATATTTTAAAACCGGGGTCATTTTTTAATTGTTTATCAGGATCTCCTTTTTTATCTGCTATTTCAATTTGACGAAGTAATCTTATAGGATTAAATACAAGCGAAATTGCTAAAGGATTGTTTTGTTGATAAGATAATGTAGTACGAATATCTATGTGACTCATCATAACCTTGAATCCTGGATGAGAATGCCACCATCCAACTACAAACTCTGGAGGGTCTCTTGAAAAGGCTTGATCATCAATAATATAGAGACATTCGTAATCTTCATCACTCCATTTATATTGATCAATAACAGCATCTTTATCCAATTCCTGATGCATGATAGGGTAAGCTTCTGTTATGATAACATCATCACCTTCATTTTTTCCAGTAAAAATTCCACTAACTTCGAGCCAATCATCTTTAGGTAAACGGGTATTAGCATATCTAACAGCAGCCGCAACAACAGTTAAATAAACTTTTTTTGTGATAATAACGGTCATTGTTAAAACTCAGTTTGTTTTTTTATTTTTTATAGAAATAGCTTTTTTGCAAATTAATACAAATTTTTCTATTTATGTGTTTTTGATCGCAAAAAAAATTAGAAGAATTCACCCTTTCCTTAAATCCGCAGGAAGATCTATCTAATAAAATTTTTAACTTTACAATGAATTTTTACCATAAATAAAAAATAATTTATATTCGAAATTTATCATTATAATATTACTGAAATCATATTATATAGAGAAAAAAAGTGATTTAAATTGGCTGAAAAAGGCTTTACTCCTCTCACGAGTCAACTTGGAGTCCCCGGAACGTCCTACAGGCTTCAATTAGGAGAGATTAATGAGAAATGGGCTGTTCGTATGTTAAAAGGGAGAAATATAATTGATTCTTATGTATTTAAGGATGAGGATGTGCAAGGTGATTTTCCAAACCAAAACTTGATCGTCGGTTGGGTTTTACGTACTGTAGCGATACCTAATATTAATCCACATCAAGTAATGAAAACAACTCAAGCCCTCGTTAAGCAAGCGATACAGAAGAAAGAACAAAGAAAAATAGTAGCTCCTATATCAGAAACTAAAGAAG
This sequence comes from uncultured archaeon, assembly GCA_964493385.1. GTDB lineage: Archaea > Asgardarchaeota > Lokiarchaeia > Sigyniarchaeales > SOKP01 > Loki-b32. The sequence goes on from CAZBNW010000040.1 coordinate 5,066, forward strand.
TGGAATTAGAGAAGGTCCCAGAAGGTGAATTAAAAAGGGCTAAGGGTCAAGGTTGGGTAAAAACAGAAGGAATGAAATCTCAGCAAGAACTTGAAGAAGAGCGAAGACAAGCTTTTAAAGCGACAGTAGCGGCAAGAAAGGCAGAAGCTCAAACTTCAGCCTCAACTCTTAAAACATCAAGACAATTACCTTCAATACCAAAAGAAGGAGCCGAGGTAAAAGCACAATCAGGTGTAGAGGGTGAATTTTGCCCTTTTTGCGGGAAAGATTTAGGATTCCGATTTTGCCCGTTCTGCGGTAAGAGATTGCCTCACGAAGGTTAATAAGCTATAATTTTTTTCTACATGCCTCAATTTTAGTCCTAATGGTTATTTAAGGGCAAATGCATTTAAATACAATATAATATAAATTCTATATTGTAATAAAGAAATAAAAAGCGAAAAAAAATGTCCGAATCTGAATCTGAACCAGATCAACCCAAACCTAAAAAGAAGCTTGTATCAAGATTGTTTTGGCTCATCTTTGCTATTGTAATGATAATAATAGGCATTTACTACATCATAAGTGGCATTGGAAAATTATAATAGATATTCTTGAAAAAATCTTGAAGAGTTATATATAGTTACTTAGGTTAAAAATAAAGAAATTTAATGATTTAATAAGTACATTTTATTTTTGATTTCACATCTTATTCGATGTAGTTCAATTAAGACGACTATTGAATTAATTTGAATTTCATAAAAAATTATCATAAAAAAAAAATTTTGAAATTCAAATTTTGCTTCTAACCTTTTATTCAAATATTTAAAACCAATTAAACTATATATATATCATTAACAAAGTATATCTCAATCTTTTATAAATCGTGATTACAATTGACTGATAAAACAGTTATTATTAAGCCAGAAGCATACTATAAAATGCTTCTACATGTCCTTCGGTTTGGTAATAAAGCAAGAGATAGAAAGCAATTTAGAGAAGTTATGGGTATTTTAATAGGACATCTTGAGGGAGAGCCAGATAAGAAAGGGATTAGGGATGTTATTATCGAAGATGCTGTTCCAATCTCTCATGGGAGCTCAATTGAAGTCGCTTTCCAACCAGAAGATTATGTAACCTTCTCCATGGTGGATGCGGCGTATGCAGAAAATAATTGGTTTAGTTGTGGATGGTTTCATTCACACCCAGGGCTGGATATGTTCTTTTCCTCAACAGATATACGCAATCAGCTTGGCTGGCAGACCCCAAATCCAAGTGCAATTGGTATTGTATTTGATCATACTCATTTAGAAACCCCTGGAGATTTAGGATTTCGTACATTTCGATTAGATAATCCTGCTAAGGGTCAAATGTCTGGTTATTATGAAGTAGAAAGCACTGTAGAACCTCCAGATAGTATTGAATATTATATAAAATTAATGGAATTAATTAATTGTGTTCACTCGCAAGAATCTCCAATCTTAGAAATTAATGAAATGCCTGATTTGTTTGGAGATATTACTTTTCCAAGTGAAAGCCAAATTTTTTCAAAGAAACCAGAATTAGACTCTGGAAAGATCTTATCTACTCTCAAAGCTGGATTATCAAATTTTTTGGAGTTATCCATTGCACCATTCATAACATTTCTCAATTCTTGGAGTGAAGGTATGATTAGAAATACAGTTGAGAATAATTTGCAAATGAGAAAGGATATAATTACCATAAAAGAAGGTCTCACCGAAGGAATCTCCAATTTACAGAAAGATTTCAAATTTGAATTAAAGGAAAAATTAAATGAATTAGATATGTATATTGATGATAGATTCGAAGAATTTGACTCTGATCAGGAATTCTTCAAAGAGTCCTTTGAGAAAATCAAAACTGAACTTGAAGAACAATTTAATATATTGTTTGAAGAAAAGTTAGAGGATAATCTAAACAGCATTTTAAATTTATTAGATAAACATGTACAAAAATTAACTGAAATTAATAATGTAGGATTAAGGTCTTCTGAAAGTTTGGACAAGCAAAATAGTATTTTAGAAAATTTATCAAAAAATATTAGTTCAATAGAAAACTTGACATTAAATAAATTAAATGGAAGTATCGAAGATTTATCTGGAAATTTCACAAAAAATACTAATAAAGTTATAGGTAATTTTATCAATTTAAATAAAGATACTAAGAGTTTCCTTTCAGATTTAAAAGCTGCAATAATATTATTAGAGAGCTCAAAGACCCCATTACAAAATAAATTAGATACACAGGAAATTGAGATCAAAACCCTTCAAAAAAATATCGCTGGATTAAAAAAGGAAAATCAAGATCTGTCAAATATGATAAAAAAATTAGAAAAAGGAGAGGAGTGAGTAGAAATGGTCGAAAAAAAATCAAATAATAACTCAAATCAAAAAGATATGGATGATAAGAATAAATCTGAAAAAGGAATAATATTCATTAAAAAAGAAGCTTTCAGAAATATGCTTACCCATGTTCTACGTTTTGGTAGTTATGCTTTAGAAAAAAGTGTAGAAGTAATGGGAATCTGTGTAGGAAAATATGATTCTGTTGAGGATAAAATCATAATAGAAAATGCTGTACCAATAACTCACGGAGATAAAGTAGAAATTGGTTTTGATAAAGATGTATATGAATTATTTAGCCAGATTGGGAAGAAATATTCATCAGATTTAATTGGGTATTATCATTCTCATCCCTCATGGGGATTATATTTATCAGAAAGTGATTTAAAGAATTTACAGTATTTCCAAAATGAAAAATTTCTCTACGGTTTTGCTATTGTGTTCGATCATGCTCTTATGGGCAAAGAGGGGAATCTTGGATTTGAAATTTATAGGCTAGATGATTTTTCTAAGACAGAAAAATATCATACAGTACCCTTTGAAATTGAAATACCAACCACATTAGAATATTTTAAATGGGTTCAAAAATTTTTGGAGGATTTTCAGAAAAAGACTCCTATTCTTATTAAGGAAATAAATGAATTTGTTGAGCAGGTTCCAGGAGAATTACAAGAAATCCCAATATCTGATGAAACTAAACTAAGTGAAGAAGAAATAGAAAAATTTCCACAGATGAAACCAATAATTTCAAGTTTTCAACTTGGTTCAGAAAAATTTTCTGAAATGTTTATGGATATGATTACGACTCAAATGGGAGATTGGGTTGATGATATAACTCAAGGAACATCTAAAGGAACTGAATATATAAGTAAAGCCGTGAATAAAATGAAAGAGGCAATATCATCGGGCCTTGTGAAAGTAGATAATTGGTTCAAAAAAACTTTGAATGATACTGCAAATGAGTTTAAAAATACCGTTTCTAAATATGTAGACAAGCGAATTGAGGATAATAAAGGTTTCACAGAAGATTTCTCTGAAGCAAAAGATAATCTTATCAATAACCTAAATACTCTCATTAATGATAACATGAAAAAGATTGACGCTGAGCTGGAAACTTTAGTGAGCTCAACACGAGAAAAACTTGAAGAAACTAAGCAAATAAATTTACAAATCGAAGATTTAATAAAAAATCTCCAGAAATTTATAATTAGTACCGATAATCAGGTAAATTCTTTAGCCCAAGATATAGAAAAAAAGATAGAAACTTCGATAATCCCATTGCAAACAAATATTGATGAAAAAATTGGAAAGTTGAGCACAGAATTACAACCATTTAAAGAATATAACTCAGAAATAAAGGTACTACTCGAAAAGCTCCAAAAAATAATTACAGATTTTCGCAATTTGACTTAATAAAAAATTTAAAAGAATTGTAGACTCGAAACTTTTGAAATTTGTAATTTATATTTAGGTATATTTGTACTTAATCTCTTTAATTCATTTAATTTAGCGATCTTACTTAAGACTCTTCCGATTTTATCAACTTTAATGTTAACACCAAAATTCTCATGAATTACAGAGTTAATCTTATAGGATGATAAGATTACAATTTTGGATATATTTCTCTCACAGAGTAACTCAATCGCTCTTTTAACTAATCGAATGAGTGATTCTCTACTTTCAACTTGAATTTTTTCCATTTTCAAAATTAAGTAATGAAATAACTATATTTAAATGTTATATTCGAAGATTTTTAAAATTTTCATCAAGAAAACTTGACAAATAAACTTAAGTTCAATTAATGTAATAATTATAACTTCTTCTTTTATGAAATTTTAAAAGTTCTCATATACAACATATAATAATAACAACATTTTTATTTTAAAAATGTCTGGTAAGCAATCTAATTCTTCAAAAAAGTTAAAAGAACCTGATGAGCAAAAAGAAGTAGAGACAAAGAAAAGTACAAAGAAATTCACACCATTAAAGTTGCCAAAAACCTCAAAACAGGGGAAAATAGGGGTTAAGAATAAGGTTAAAGAATTTTCTTCAAGACAAAGGGCGAAGGTAAGTACTTTAAAATCTAAAGTTAAAACTAGTTTTTATGATAAAATAGTTCATCAGGAAGTTTATATAGATGGTCAAGTACCAAAATCATATTCAGAAAAATTTTTTGGCAAATTTTTTGGGCTGTATCTAATCTTTATTCTGTATTCAGCACTTCTGGTCGTTGCAATTAACATTCCTGAAAGCAATTGGATTCATTTTTTGATGTTTGGGAACCCTTTCGCATTTTCAAATACAATTGTAGCATTTTTTATGGTTTTATCCATTTTATTTAGTATCGATAAAGTGCGAATCTTTATTTTTGAAAAAAAGACTGCTATTAAGCAATTCATATTGTATTGTGGTCTTATTTCATTATTGTACACACTTTTTTTATTTGCTTCAACTGATATTAACTTCATGACTTATTTATTAACGTTAGCAATGCTTTGGTTAATTTTGTTGAGTAGTCGGTTCTATATTTATTCAAGGAAATTTTCAACAAAAATCGAAGCGAGATTCATAAAAAAATATTCAATTCCTCGGTATGGTCTGGCAATTGTTATTCCATTCTTTATTTTAGGCGTTCTTGTTATACTTTCATTGTTTTATAGGAGTTTTTTAGTAGGGTTGTCTTTAGATATTTTTAGTTTATCTGATCCTAGCAGCGCTGTTGATGTTTATAATCTTGAAATGCAAGTAATTATGCCTTTAATTTATTTAAGTTTAGTAATGACACTAATGTTCATTATTTTTGAATTTGTATTTACCAGAAGACGAGCAGAGACAAAAAGAGCTGGAACATTTGATAATTTTACTTTTTCTCTGATAGTTTTCTTTATCTTTTTCTTTCAAATTTTACAAATTAGCATTTATATGTTGCTCCAACCACAAACAGTTGGTGCTTTTAAAGCATCAATAGGAGCAACTGGTTCAGCAGTTTCATATGTTTTTGTTTTCGAATTTATCATATCTATGTATTTTTTATATCGAATTATACGCAAAACTGGGAAAACATTAGGCTGGCGTATACTATTCTTTAAGAAAGATGGTTTAATTTTGCTTTGTTTAGCTTGTGTATTCGCTCAAACTTTAACGCGTTTCTCTCTAGCAAGTCAAATACCTAATCAAATAATAACTGATGTTGGTGTTGTGTTAATGGCTGATAAGTACATTATTTCAGTACTTATGATTTTTTTCTTGGGCAGCACTCTATTAGTCTATTATTTTAAACCTCGTGAGACCTCAATGTTTATGAGATTACAAAAAGAAACTGTTAATGAAGAGGAGAGAAGCATGGATAAGGTTTATAAAATTATTAGAAGTGAATATATCAGAAGGGGTGAAGCTTTTCCTATTGAAATAATTGAGCGAGAATTGATTAAAGCAACTCAATTGTCAAAGGGGAATGTCTATGCACTTCTAGAGCAATTGGCAAAGAAAGATATGGATATTCTGATTACAGAAGAAAAAAAAGAATTAGAAAAACCTATAAAAATGATTGATTTTGTTTCTGTCACTGAACGGTTTGAAAAAAAAGGAGCTGCTCAACAAAAAGCAAGGAAATATCTAAGTGAAAGGATATTTGAAAGAGCGAAGGAAGGGGAAAGTAAAACTAGTAGATTAGTTAAGAGTGCGGAGTGGGATCAACCCACAGATAGCTTCATATATTCACTTAGTACTGATTATAATAAAAAACAAAGAGATAAAGAATTATTTCAACAAAAATTAAAAGAAACACAAATTTCTTTTACAGCAGAGGATCTTTCTGAAGAATTAAAGAATCAAATTATGCAATTGATCAGAAAAGAATATCTTTATCGTATTGAAAATCCTGAAAAAATACCAGAATTTCACTTTCCCATTTCTGAGATTACAAGTCAAATTGAACGAAAATTAAAAATAAATCCTGGAGAATTCTACCCAATCTTAGAAGATCTTAGCAATAAAGATATAGAACTTGCTTTAATTGATAATCCAGATGAGCCTGAAGATAAAAAGATTAAATTTCTCCCTTATGCTGATGAAAACATGATTTATTCATTAGCAGCCTTTAGACCTGAGGAATATTCCAGTTTTAGAATATTTGTAATTAAAAACTTTTTAACAGCCCTAAAAACTAAAAAAGAAAAAAGAATCATTTTTCAATTAAAAAAGGAAATCCCTGATAAAACAGAAAGTCAAAAATCTTGGCTTGATCTACTAAACATATTGCATAAACATTATCCAATATATGCAGAGCAAATAACTCATGCTCCAAATACACAAAAATTATTAAAGCAGTTAGATAAGTGGAAGAGGGTATTTGAAGAACAATAAGCTTCAAAAAATTCAAAAACTCTTTAAATCTATAAATCTTAATTTCTACTTTTCTCAAATAATTTTAGAATACTCTAATATGACTCTTTATTAAAAGAAATTTTTAGAAAATAGCTTTCTTTCAATTATTTAAATTGTAATCTTATTATTAATATGAGAAAAATTTTTACTAAAAAACATACGAGAACACCTATAAGGATTTTCGCAGGGTTATCGTCTTTTCAAATGCTAGCTATGTTCAGGAGAGGCCTTTTCTACACATATTTATCGATTTACATGAGAAAGTTCTTAAAAATGTCTGTTTTTGAAACAACTCTCTATGCTACAATTCCGATGATTGCCTCTGTAATATGTCAGAACTTTGTGTGGGGACCTCTTTCGGATAAACTTCAAAAGCGTCGTCGTTTAATTATTTTAGGAGAGATTTTTGCTGGTATTGGAACTTTTACTATTTGGTTTATCCATTTCTCCTTTAATAGCTTATATGTTGCAGGATATGTAATTATTATAGGATTAACTTGTATAGAGATCTTCTGGTCTGCATCAAATATCGGATGGAGTACCTTAATAAGCGATATATATCCATCTGAAAAAAGAAGTAAAGTTATGGGGCAGCTTACGAGCTTAGGTGGTGGGGGGCGTATTATTGGAATATTTATAGGAGGGCTATTATATAATTCCGGTTTTGGGTTTAGAAATGGCCCACTATTTTTTGTTGCTTCATTTGTAATGTTAATTTCAACAATTCCAATGTTATTAGCACCTGAAGGAGGGATTGAATTAGAAATACAAGAAATGGAAATTTCATCAGTTAATGATAAAAATAATCAAAACAGTGTATTCATTTTTATCATATTCATTGTAGCGTTAATTTTTATTAATTTCGGGAGAAATAGTATAGCTGTTCCTTATTCTCAGTATCTCTCTTTGGATTCGGGATTTAATGTTGATAGCATAATGTTAAGTTTTATAGCAAATACACGTTCAGTAGCAGTTATGATAATTGGGTTTACAGCCGGATTTCTAAGTAAAAAATTTGGTCATTCTCGAGCCTTGATATTTGGGACGGCTATAGGAATTATTGCTTTAATAATCACAGCAACGACCATCTATTTACCACTAATTTTTGTAGGAGGATTCTTAATCGGAGCGGCAGAAGTTTTAATATATGCATCATCTTATGCCATCGCATCCAATCTAATCCCCGCACGAATTCGAGCAAAGTTGTTTGCAGTATATAATACTACTTTTTTTCTATCTTGGGGAACAGCGGGTACTTTTATTGCAGGACCTCTAATCGATTTTTTAATTAATAAGGGTACGAGCGAAGTATTTGCTTATCAAATGGCATTTTTAACGGGGGCGTTAATGTGCATTATTGGATTATTAATTTTCATCTTTTTAGAATTGTGGTTGAAAGTTCATAAACGGAATAATCAAGAAAAATGAAGGGAGATTCTATTTACTATTTTCCCACCAATCTGAAATGGATGCTATATACTTGTCATCCCATAAGGTCATTATCTTACACTTCTTAGTGCATTCTAGGCATTTCTCTGGAGCAAAAATAGGGTGAGATATATATTTTTCTCCACCATCAGGTAATAACACGACTAATGTACCAGATTCCATTTTACGCGCTACATTAATAGCAACATGCATTGCAGCACCAGAACTTATACCTGTAAAAATTCCTTCTTGCAAGGAGAGCATCCGGGAAGCATGTTCAGCATCTTCCTCCTTTACATACACCTTTTCATCGATTTGGGATTCATCATATATGTCTGGTATATAAGATGTTTTTAAGCTCTTTAATCCTTGAATAGGTTCCTCCGCTTCAGGCTCAACAGCTATTATTTTTATATTGGAATTGTGTTCCTTTAATCGTCTTGACACCCCCATTAATGTGCCTGAGGTGCCTAATCCGGCAACAAAAATATCAATTTCTCCATCAGTATCTTCAATTATTTCTTCAGCAGTATACCTGTAATGAGCTATGGGATTGTTTTTATTGGCGAATTGATTAGGAAAAAAGTATTTATCAGGATCTTGTTCTACTCTCTCCTTTACATAATCTTGTGCTCCATCCATTCCTTTATCCCCGGGAGTTAATGTGATTCTTGCCCCGTAAGCAGTCATTATTTTACGTCTTTCTACAGACATCGTTTCAGGCATGACAATTTCTAAAGGATATCCTTTTACAGCACAAATTAAGGAGAGACCAATACCTGTATTCCCACTGCTGGGCTCTATCACTATTTTTGCAGGTGTTAATTCACCTTTTTTTTCAGCTTCTTCAATCATTGTAATAGCAATTCTATCTTTCACTGAACCAGCGGGATTATATTTCTCTAACTTTGCTAACATTAACACATTGGGATTTGGATTACTCTTATTAATACGAACTAAAGGAGTTCTGCCGATTAATTTTAAAATATTCGAATAATATCTCATAATATATCTCTTTTGCCCATTATTATTTGAATTCTATTAAGAATAAATTCCTTTAAAGATTATTCTTTATGTATTATAAAATTAGTAAAAAAAAAATCTATGTTAACAACCTTTTTCTTGACATTTTTCACAAACAAGGCAATCAACAGTCCTATAACCACATTTTTGCCCATTCCAATATAACATCTCACCAGTTTCTTCATCAATGATAACATCTTGGCTACTACTGGGAAGTGTCTCCATCACATTCCCGCATTTACAGCATGTAAGTTTTAATTTTTTCATATTCTCACTCCGGGCTTCATATTTATTCAATAACATCCATAGGTTTTCCATGGTGCTCTGGAATTGGTTGAGCTCCACAACTAGGGCCCATCCAGCAGACTAATTGATCACCCTCCTTATGCATTGCCTGTCCGCAATGCATTGGAAGCTCTTGTTCTAATCCACATTCCTCACATCTTAATTTTCCCATTATTTCATCCTCCTTTTTTTTTGAATATTATCTTTAATAATTTCTTCTTTTTTATTTTCATCAGGACTTTTCATTTGCATTAATTTAGGATCCATTGCATCGTATTTTTTAAATCTTTCAGGCTCTCGTTTGAAGTGAGCTTCACAGTTTGGACTGCAAAAGTGATAGATTTTGCCTTTATATTCATATTCAATAGCGCGTCTCGGATCAATTTCCATTCCACAAACTGGATCTGTTACTTTCTCCTGAGAAATTAACAATCGTTCTTCTTCTAATTGTTGAGGTGTTTTTGGTTCATATCTCTTTAAAAACAATGCATTTGTCACTACTGAGACAGAACTAGTAGCCATAAAAACTGCTGCTAAATATGGAGGTAAGAATAACCCTGTTAGACCGTATAATACTCCAGCAGCAATCGGAATTCCAATAATATTATATATAAATGCCCAGAATAAATTCGTTAACATCTTTTTATAGGTTTTCTTAGATAAATTAATCGCCGATACTACATTTCTCACATCTCCCCTCATAAGTACGATATCTGCTGTCTCAATGGCAATGTCAGTTCCAGAACCAATAGCAATCCCTACATCTGCCTGAGCTAATGCTGGAGCATCGTTTATTCCATCTCCTACCATCCCCACAATTTTATGATCTCCAGATTCTTGGAGTTTTTGAATAGTTAAAGCTTTTTCATTTGGCAGAACTTCTGCTAGGATATGTTGCTCATCTAATTTTAGTTGACTTCCAATACTTAAAGCAGTTTGCAAGTTATCGCCTGTTAGCATGTAAATATCTAATTCATTTTCTCTTAATTTATCTAAAGCATAAGGAGCTTGGTCTTTAATCTTATCTGAAATCCCTATAATTCCCCTAACAGTGTTATCGATACTTATTAAGATAGTAGTTATACCTTCCTGCTGAAATTCACTGAATTTACCTTTGTATCCTTCAATTGAGAAACTATAGTCTATCATTAATTTGTCATTTCCGATTAAAATCGTCTTTCCATTAATATTAGTCTTAATACCTTTTCCAGGAATACCATCAAATTCAGTTGGAGATTCAAGAGATAACCCTCGTTGATTTGCTTCTTCGATAATAGCCCTTCCAAGCGGATGTTCAGAGCCCATTTCTGCACTTCCAGCGTAAAATAAAAGTTCATTTTCATCATAGCCAGTACCATTTAAATCCTTTTCAGTAAAAATAACTGAAACTTTTGGTTTACCAACAGTTAAAGTACCTGTCTTATCAAACACGATGGTGTTAATTGTATTAATGGATTCTAGGGAATCCCCACCTTTAATTAAAAGACCACTTTCAGCACCTTTTCCTGTACCAACCATTACAGCTGTTGGAATTGCAAGCCCTAATGCACAGGGACACGCAATAACTACAACGGAAGTAAATACAAGTAAAGAGGTTTCGAGTCTTGTTGCTAGAAGTTCAGGAAATAATTCTGGTCCAAGGAAATACCAAAATAAAAACGCGCTCATAGCAATAAGAATTACTAAAGGGACGAAATAATTACTAACCTTGTCAGCTAATTGCTGTTTGGCTGCTTTCCTACTTTGGGCTTGTTTTACAAAATCAATAATTTGAAATAGTAATGTATCTTTACCTATTTTCTCAGCTACCATATGAATTAAGCCAGTTTGATTCACTGTTGCTCCAATCACTTCACTATCAATTTCTTTTTTAACATATTTACTTTCGCCAGTAATCATTGATTCATCAACTTTAGATTTACCTTCAATTACTCTCCCGTCAACAGGGATCTTTTCACCGGGTCTTACAATTAATACGTCCCCTACTTCAATTTCTTCGATAGGAATTTCTATCTCCTCTCCCTCTTTTAAAATTGTAGCGGATTTAGGTTGTAATCCAATCAATTTTTTAATAGCTTCAGAAGTTTGACCTTTAGTTTTATGTTCAAGGTATTTTCCTATCAATAAGAAAGAAATAATCATACTCATTGCTTCATAGAATGTTTTCCCAGAGATTAAGAAAGTCGTTAGAATCGAATAAATAAATGCTGTTGTAGTACCTAAAGCAACTAATACATCCATATTAGTTGATTTATTTTTTAGGGATTTATACGCACCTATTAAGAAAAATGATCCCGAGATGATATAATTCGCTCCGGCTAAAAAGAATAGGAATAAGTTTCTTTCAAATGAATCTACTACAAACCAACTTATGGGTGTAATTATTAGAGAAAACATAAGTGAAATTAACATAATGCGTAATCGATATCTCATTTCTTTCTTATGTTTGATAATTTCCATGTCCATTGCTCCCGCTGACTTCTCAATGTTATATCCTAATTGTTTAATTCTGGAATACACACCATTTTCATCAATAACTAATTCATTGAATTCAACAAACATCTTAGACGCTTTATAATTCCCTCTTATTTCATAAATTCCTTCAATTTCTTTGATTCTGCTAATAAAACCTTCAAATTCATTTTCAGAAAGCATGTCAAGAATTTTGAGATCGATTTTAGCTAAGGATGCCTTATATCCAAGATCCCGAATTACTTTTTTAAAGTCATTGAAATTAATATTATTTGGGTCATATTCAACTGTCGCTTCTTCATTTGCAAAATTAACTACAGCAGTCTTAACACCATCAAGACTATTCAGTTTAGTTTCAATCTTTAGAGCACAATTTGCACATGTCATTCCTCCAAGTTTGATATTTACATTTTCTTTAGTTTCACTCATATAAAGTCACCTTTAGATTCTCATATCAATTTATACTTAGTATTTTAATTATACATTTTGATTATAATTTGTAAATTTATTTTAAAAATTGATTTCCTAATTATGGATTTTAAAAAAATATCTTTATAATTATTTAAGTTAACAAGTTTTTCTACATTTTCAATATATAATGATTTTTATAGAGAAGTTCTTGTAGGATGTAACTCAATTTCTGTTGCAAAAATTCCATAAAAGCATATAAAGATTCACAGAAAAAAAAAGAAAAGAATTTATGTTAGTTAATTATTATTTACTCAGTTCCCTAGGTTCTAATTCTTATGTTCTCTCTTTATAATTTTTCCTAACATATATATAAAGCAGTAAGCCGATTACGTTAAGGATAAAACCTATTAATAACCAAAATTCAGTATTTTTAATTCCTCGCTTAAGGGCATCTCTATGCATATAGTTAGCAATTAATAAACTAACTAAAAAATAAACAACTACTCCCGATACCATGAAAATCCACATAAATGGATAAGCTGCAAAGAAAGGACATGTTAAAAGAATTTTTTATCAACTCCTTATATATACAAAATTTAAACTATATTACTTTAAGATTAAGTAATATTTTGTACAATTATAGGTATCGATTATAATTTAAAAACTTTTTTTTGGTTTTGATTGTAGAAAATTTCCAAATTAGTGGGTTGACTTATTTTTAGTTATCCCCAATCCAAGTAATCTTATATAGTAAATCCTCTGCTCCGGAATAAGATATATATTTAAGGAAGGAATATATGATGAAGAAGAACAAGAATCTTGGGTTCCAGGTTCTGTTTCTCCATATGTACTAAATAGAGCTAGAAGTAATGACGGATATGGTATTTGGGGTCATTATTTAAGTGAATTATTCATTGAAAGAATATCTTACAACTCTAAAAGCAAAGTCATTACAATGTTTATTGGATTGTAAAATTAAAGCAAAATTTAACACTTAAGGATAAAAAATAATATTAATTTATAAGTAGTCACATTAAATTCCCCAACTTCTTTATTTAAAGCCCTATAAATAACCTCTTTCTCTTAATTCCTTTTCCATTGATTTTGATAATTGTAATTTCTTTTCTGTAAATAATTTGTTAAAAATTAAAATAATTCATTTGAGAAGAATTAACATATAATTACCTTACACATATTATTTCACATAAGCATTGTAACCCTCAATAACGAATATGAATTCGATGAATTTTGTATATGCAGGAGCATTGAATTCTAATTCGATGAACTCAGAACTCCCTTCATTATGATCAGCACCCAATATATCCACTCGTTCATCATCGCTGAGTAATAATGTCCATTGTACTTGACCCAAAGCAGAGTGAACCGCGGAAGTTAAGTGTAATGGCACCATTTGTCCGTTGGGCAATTTACCCAATAGTTGCACATTATCGATATGTGAGATAGTTTTGGGATGTTCGATAAGTCGAAGAAGATAGCGATCATTTACTACTCCAGGAGTCGTGATTAGTGTATGATTTGCAACCACATCGATACCATCCGGATTGTGAATATTAAGCAAACCTTCTTCAATATATTCTTCCCCGTCATATACTGATAAGATTGGGCAACCACCACCGCCACCCCCACCCCCATCTGGGACATTATCTACCAAAACTATTGTCTGATCTTCTGCCCAATTGCCGTGTATATCCCAAGCTCTACTAGTGATTGTATGCGCACCCTCTGAATGTCCATAAGTATTCCATTGCCATTCATATGGAGCGGTTTTATCATTATGCCAAATACCATTGTCAATCTTGTATTGAACTTTAGATATCCCAAAATCATCGGAAGCTGATACTATAATTGTGACTGTGCCACTAACTCTTCCAGAGGGTGATGTGATACTTACACTTGGATTAAAAGTATCACCTATTGCAGTAGCTACTGCAAGTTGAGCATTAATTAAACCTTCACCATATTGACCGTACTCCCAACCAAGATAAGTGGTGGTACTATTCAAGATACTCTCCACATCATCATTACTTAAAGTGGGATTGGCAGAAAGAATCAATGCACAGACGCCTGCTGCCATTGGGGCTGCCATTGAAGTTCCACTCAAATATCCCCAACTTCCAATAGTTGTACTAAAAATATTCACTCCCGGAGCGACAACATCTAGTTCATCGCCGTAACAGCTCCACCATGGTCTAGTGTGATCAATATCAACGGCACCTACTGCTATTACCCATTTATCATATGCTGCAGGATAACGCACCCATGTATCATATTGATTTGGGGCATTTCCCGAAGCTGCTACAAGAATGATACCTGCTTGATATGCTTCTTGACAAGCTACTTCTAAGGAATACCATTCATTATCAAATCCAAAACTCATAGATATAATATCTATATCATTATCTGGATCAGGATCATCATGTGTACCTATTGCCCAATCAATGGCTTCAACTATGTCGTCTAGATATGCCACACCAGCAATAGCACGAACAGCATAAAGATTAACTTTTGGAGCCACTCCTATAATTCCAATATCATTATCTTCTGCACCAATTATTCCAGCAACGTGTGTGCCATGACTGTCTACATCTTCATCATATGGATCATCATCATGCTGATCCGGGGGACCTACAAAATCATAACCCCCTTTATAATTGCTTATTAAATCTAGATGGTTATAGTCAATACCACTATCAATAACACATACATTTATATTTTCACCGGCAGAATTATTAAGTAATACATCGTAAGTATCTTCAAAACCACCCCAAGCCCTTTCTACATCTATGTCGTCAATACCCAAATCGAGAAAATCATTTCCGCCACCTCCTCCTGGGTCGTTAACTGAAAGAACGGCTCTCTCTGAAATTAAATCGATTGCCCTTATAAACCATGCATTTTCTAGCTGCTTATAAATAGTATAAGGCATTCTCCCTGCAAACCCATTAATAGAATTGTAATAATATTTGATTTCAAATTCACGAATATCAATATTAATGCCCGGTTCGAATAAAATTATAACATCAACATACTCAACTTCTTGATACACATATATTGAAGGAGGGAATATAAAAATCATCATAGAAGCAATTAATATACCTATCATTATTATCCTTTTTCTATTTTTCATTTAAATCACTTTAACCAATTTTTTAGAATTTAATTCTTTATTCTTTATAAGTTAACATATAAATTTTATTGTCTTTTATGGTTTTATTTGTTAACTATTATTGTAGCTATATATAATTAATTCTTATTTAAATCTTCCTAATGCCTTTAGCGTTATAATTGTCGATATTTGTAAAATTATAAACTTAAGATTTTCTCAGATTATAGAATTACTAATTAGAAGTGGCATAAGATTTATATGAAAGGATGGTATAATAGTTTTCAATGAATAATAAATTGAAAAAAATTGCGCTATCTGCTTTAATTTCATCTATTCTAATTATTTTTGTTATATTCATTCCTATATTAATATTAATTAGTTATAACCGAGATTCTTTTTGGTATTATGATACGGGTAATAATGTATATTCTGTGGCAATCTCGTCAGACGGCTCATATATAGCTGCGGCGGGTGGTCATAACGTTTATTTATTTTCTGAATCAAAAACCACACCATTATGGAATTATGTATCAAATGGTGATATGGATTCGGTTGCAATTTCGGCTGATGGCTCATATATAGCTGCGAAGGGTGATTACAATGTTTATTTATTTTCTAAATCAAATTCCACACCATTATGGAATTATGTATCAACTGAACTCATTTGGGGAGTGGCGATATCATCAGATGGCTCATATATAGCTGCGGTGGGCGATTACAATGTTTATTTATTTTCTAAATCAAATTCCACACCATTATGGAATTATATATTAACTGAAAACATTTGGCGAGTGGCGATATCATCAGATGGTTCATATATAGCTGCGGCGGGCGATCACAATGTTTATTTATTTTCTAAATCAAGCAATATTCCTCTATGGAATTATACAACGAATAGATGGGTGTGGGGATTGGCAATCTCATCTAATGGCATGTATATCGCAGTTGGAGACTTTGACAGCACCATCTATTTATTTAATAAGACAAGTTCTACACCAATGTGGTATAAGAAACTTAACTCTAGTTTTATTAATTCAGTAGCAATTTCATCTAATGGTTCATATATTGCAGTAGGAAGTGCTGGTAAAAATTTATACTTGTTTAAAAAAGATAATCCTACACCAGTATGGAATTATTCTGCAGAGTGGGCATTTAATTCAGTATCGATATCATCCGATGGTTCATATATAGCAGCATCAAGTTCAACACTTATCGCTAGTATTAATGGTACACCACCGCCTCTAGTAGGAGAGGTTTACCTATTCGATAAAAATAATTCCAAACCGATATGGCACTATAATATAGGTGATTTTATTTCTTCGGTAGTAATTTCAAATGATGGTACGCATGTAGCAGTGGGAAGTTATGATGATAAAGTCTATCTTTTTTTAAAATCCCAATGAATCTGGTAAAACTTTTTTATTAATCATTATAACTGTTTATTTCCTCTAGGAAAGCTTTCAAATCTTTTTCATGCGAATCTGTTTGATAGTGTAATCTCTCAACCAAATATAAAGGTTATATTTAGGGAAGATTACCCTTAACGAAGTGATGGACAATGTTGTAGACAATCTAGCATTAACAGCCAACGGTAAATACTTAGTTTTAGGCATCATGGGATTTGGTGTCTGGAAAGCAGATATAAGTAATATAATTATATTAAAAGAAATGCCTTGGGTAGAAATTATTTTAATTATTGTCATCGCCACTAGAACTAGTGGCATAGTAATATTAGGATCAATATTTATCAAGAAGAAAAGAAAATTCTCACAAAAAGATATTGAATAAAATAATTTTAGAGTAATTTTAAATTGAAGAATGAGAAAATATAACTACTTCTTTTTTTCTCTATATTTTTTAATTGCATCATGCAATCCATCTGCAGCTAGGTTAGAACAATGCATCTTAATTGGAGGAAGCCCATCTAGTGAACCTGCGACATCACCTCGAGTAATTTCTA
>CAZBNW010000041.1:0-21425 GCA_964493385.1 uncultured archaeon
AAGTAGCAACAATGGGAACTCCATATTTCCTTAATATGTGTCCAGATTGGATGCCAGATGAAATTCATAGTCAATGTTGTAGAAAGTTTTTGAGTGGAAATCAAATTATTGAGCAGTGTATTCTTGATCCTGAGAAGCGGAAAAATGCAAATATATGGGAAAATTATGTTACTATTGGTTCACTACAAAGTGTTAGTTTAAATCTTCCTCGGTATGCTTATTTATCTGAAAGTGAAGATGATTTTTTTATTATATTGGATGAGAAAATGGAGCTTTCTGCGAGAATTTTACGTAAAAAATGGAATTTAATAGAAAAAAGATTAAAAACTGGACATCTACCTCTATGTAGTGGTAAAATAAATGGTGAACCAATTTTTAATATAAAAGATCAGAACCTCTCAATAGGATTTACTGGATTAAATGAAGCTGTGAGAAGTATAACTGGATATGAATTACATGAAGATGATACTGCATATGAGCTAGGAAAGAAGATATTAAACTATATGGTCGCAAAATGCAATACAATGACAGAAAGAGATAATAAATATTACTCTCTATGGGAACAGCCCAGTGAATCAACATCAAATCGATTAGCAAGATTAGATCTCAAGCATTTTCCAAAAAAAGCTATTGTACAATCAAATGGTAAGTCTGCTTATTATACTAATTCTGATCATTTTAGGTACGATGCTGAAATCCCGTTATCAGAACGAATTAAGAAACAAGGTGATTTACATCCAATTGTTAACGGTGGTGTTATTACTCACATTTGGCTTGGAGAACAAAAACCAGATATCAATAGTTTATGGGAACTTACAAAGAATATTTGTCTTAACACAAACACAGCTTATTTTGCGTATACGATTGATTTTATTTATTGTCCTTCATGTCGGAGAATGTTTAGAGGCATTCAATTTAATTGTCCACGATGTCATTCTGGAGATGTCAAAGTATACTCAAGAGTTACAGGATACTACAGTGAGGTAAATAGATATAATCCTGGAAAGAGAGCTGAATGGGAAACTCGTAAACGAGAAAGTCTTTTTAGTTAATTTTTACTTTTCTATTTTTTAAATAGTATCCCATAATATTATATATATGGCAATAAAGGATTCGCTTAATGAAGTTCAAAAAATAGTTGATAATTGGATCTGTGTGCATGGTGGATATTGGCCTCCCTTATCAATGATTTGTGCTATTATAGAAGAATTGGGAGAAGTTGCTCGGGAAATAAATTCTCTTGAAGGATATAAGCCTAAAAAATCTAAAATTTCAGATTCAAATTTAGGTGAGGAATTAGCTGACCTTCTTTTTTCTATAATATGCATTGCAAATCATTATAAAATTGATTTGGGGAAGGAATTTAATAATATAATTAACAAATATTCTGAAAGGGATTCAAACCGATTTTCTTAATATAGAATAGATCCATAGTTATTTTTTGTAATAGTATTACGAATTTAACTATAATTTATAAAATTTTAATTGTTTAAACATTTCCATTTTATGAAGTAATAAGAAAGGATAACTAATTTAAAGATGAAACGATGTTAAGAGAAGGATTAGAAAAACAAGAAATACTTAAAATTCTCAATGAAAAATTAAAACTAGATTATTCGTACAAGTCAGGTTCAATATTGGGGTCAATGTGTACCGAACCTCTGGATTTCGGGGTTGAAATCTATATGAAACATGTCTCCAAAAATCTTGGAGATCCTGGTTTGTTTTTAGGAACCGCAGCCTTAGAGTGTGAATTAGTTGCTGAAATTGGAGAACTTTTCAATGGAAAAAATATAATTGGGACTTTCACTACGGGTGGTTCAGAAGCAAATTTAATAGCTATGAGGATTGCCAAAGAATTAAGATCTGATATTTCTAAACCTGAAGTTGTTGTTCCCTGTTCTGCACATTTATCTTTTGATAAAGCAGCTGATTTACTTGAGATTAAACTTCGAAAAGCAAAATTAACAGATAATTTTGAATTAGATCTAACTCATTTTGAATCCCTTATAAACAAAAATACTTGCGGTGTTGTAGGAATTGCCGGAACCACATCATTAGGTTTGATTGATCCAATCGATGATATCGGAAAAATTGTTGAGGATAAAGAGATTTTTTTCCATGTCGATGCTGCATTTGGAGGATTTGTATTACCATTCTTAAAAGAATTAAACTATCCAATCCCTGCTTGGGATTTTTCTGTTAAGTCTGTTGATTCCATAACAGCAGATCCCCATAAAATGGGTTTAGGAATCATACCTTCTGGAGGATTTTTTCTTAGAGATACTTTAATATTGCAGAAAACAGGATATGAAATTCCATATTTAGCTGGAGGGAATTTTAAACATTTTCATATAGTTGGAACTAGATCAGGAGGAACAGTAATAGCCTTTTGGACAATTATGAAATCTTTAGGAATTAATGGTTTTTTAAAAATCGTAAAAAGGTGTATGGATATTACTGAATATTTAACTAACCAAATTAGTGGGATAAAAGGGATTAAACTAGCGACTAATCCAGTTACGAATATAGTAGGAATCACAACCGAAAGTGGAGAAAGTATTTGCGAAATTGATGAAGAATTACGAAAAAGAAATTGGATGGTAGGTAAATTTGAAGAATTTAATCTAATTAGATTGGTGATTATGCCACATGTTCAAAAAACCCATTTACAAAGATTTATTGAAGATTTAAAGAAAATTATTAAAAAACTAAAGATTTCATAAGAAGTATTATTGAAAAAACTTATATTTTTAATCGACTTAATAAGTATTCTGATTTCGCTGATACTTTTGAGGGATTTAATTCTTTTTTAGGACATAAGCATATTATTCATTAGAAATAATTTAAATTTCTTTCATATTACTTTTTAATCGTATGTATCTGAATAGAGGTTTTATTAAAATTACTATTTTAAATAAAATAGCTAGAAAAAAAATATATTTAGGACTACTTATTATTTAATTAATAATAAGTTTTTTTGGGAGTTTAATTTCATAAACTTGGAATTAATGTTATGGGCAAAGAAAAAAAAGCACTTGGAATAAAAACAACAAGGTATTATACAAAAAATTGTACTAAGTGTGGTTTTGAATATCCTAATTGGTTTACTAATTGCCCTAAATGTGGAGCCGCATGGGATGATACAGAAGCATTCTCCGCACTTAAAGAAGCCCATAAAAAAACAATAAAAATTGTAGTAAAAATTACTGAAGAAGATTTTAATAAAGCTATTTTTGGTGTAAAATTAATATTTAGTGCTGATCAAGGGAAATCATGGTACCAAATGGATATGGATGCTAAGATGGACTATTATATAGCTGAAATAGCTGAAGTTCCTGTTGGTTCAGTTGTAATTTATTATATTGAAGTTTACTTAGAAGATGGAGAGAGAATCATAGAAAATAACGATAATAAATATTTTTTTTATAAAGTTGGAGTACCAATTGGAGAAGCCGAAAAAGAACCACCAAAACAACAAAGTAAAGCCCTTAAGGAAAACATTAAAGAAGCACCTATTAAACCTAAAATGTATCATAAACCTCCAATAGAAGCACCAAAACAAAAAACGCATGTTACACGAGAAATGGTTGAACAATCTACCATTATTCCTCAGGATCAGATTAAAGCTCCAAAAATTCCAGAAGTAAAAAGTACTGAAGAATATATCTCAAATCAATCGACTATTTTTGGCAGACCTCAAACAAAAATAGATCCAGAGTTAAAAGTGTGTATTCATTGCAATTCTAAAATTAAAAAGATGTGGAGTACATGCCCGATATGCGGAAAAAATCTCTAGTTTGAGTTTTTTAACTTCCCTATTATAAAAATTTTTAGAAATCGATTTTTATTTTTTTTTAAAAGCGAATTTATAACAAAATGGATTTATAATAGAATTATTATTTATAATTGGGAACCACATTTGTTGCAAAATGCATAATCAGATGATAAAATAGCACCACACTGTTTACAAATTATAATTTCTTTTCCAGAAGATTTTTTTGCTTCTGGTTGAACGGATGGTGGTGATTGTGTCGATGTAAACGTAACTGGTTTACTTTCAATATCTGATACATTTGGGATAATTCTCAGTTTGCTAGCTTCTTGAGTTTCGGATTTTGCTTTTGCTACAAAAGGGACAAAAGCTTCAGCGGAAATTTTTTCAGGTTCATCAGTTTTTTGAGTCAAAGTTTGAAAGAGGGATGGTGTGCTAGTTGTTTCTGTTGTTGGCGTGGTTGGGACTGAAACAACAGGTTTAGATTCTTTTTTTTCAACTTTTTCTTTCTTTTCTTTTTTAGGTTTTTCTTTCTTTTCTTTTTTAGGTTTTTCTTTCTTTTCTTTTTTAACCTTTTTCATCTCTTCTAATAATTTTTCTTGCTTCTCCTTTTCTTCTTGAATTTTTTTCTCCTTTTCTTCTTTCTTTCTCTGTTTTTCAAGTTTCTTCTTATCCTTCTTAGAATAAATTGGTTCAGGTAAGTAATCCATTAAAGAATCTGATGCTGGTTCTGTTTTACTCTCAGGTGCTATAAATGGAGTGGCACTTGAAGGAGTACTTTCTGGCATCCCTTGAGGAGTTTGAAATCCTTCAGGTGCAGGAGCAGGAACAGGAGCATGTGATGTAAATGGAGTCGCTTTTGGTTTATATGTTTCTTCTCTAGGAAAAATTTGAGTTGGTTGTGAGGGGACTTCATTAGCTAAAATTTCTTCTGGTTTTTTGAATGTAAATTCCACTGGTTTTCCTGCTGGTGCTTCTACTTGTGAGTCAGGTAGCGGTATTTCTGGTTCATATTCTGGTTCTGGTTCTGGTACTGGAGGCGCCTCAAATTCAAATTCAGGTTTTGGTTCAAATGTAGAACTTGATTTGTGTACCTGAGTAGAAGATGGTTCTGGTACTGGAGGAGCGGCATAATCTAATTCTGGCTCAAGTTGGCGCATAGGAGTTGGATACGCTCCTGGAGCGGTGATTGGAACATTACCAGGACTAAACACAATTCCCTTAGATATTAGCTGATCAGGTACTCCTGAGCCAATCATCAAACACGCAAGAATATAAAAACAATCACCAACACCCTCACCTGTTTTTGCCGAAGTTTCCATATAATATAAATTAAAATTGCTTGTGAAATTATTGATTTCTTCTAAAGAAACAACTCTTTGATCAACTAAATCGCTTTTATTACCCACTAGAAGCAGAGGGATCTCTGTTTTCACATTTGCTCTTACTTCTTCTATCCATTGAGGTAGGTGTTCAAAACTCGCGGAATTTGTAAGATCAAAGATTAATAACGCTCCTAATGACCCTCTATAATACATTGGTCGTATCGAGCTAAACCGTTCTTGTCCTCCCGTATCCCAGATTTGAAGTTTTGATCGTATAGGTCCTTCAACGGTATCAATGGTAATTGTTTTTACGTGAAAATCCACTCCAATCGTCATTTTATAATCTTCTGTGAAAAAGCCCTTACTGAATCTGAGGGTTAATGCTGTTTTTCCAACCCCTCCGTCTCCTACGACAATCGATTTAAAGAGATAATCATATTCTTCTGCCATTACGCGTCCCCATTTTACCTTTCAAATTATTATATATCGAAAAATTTTCTAAATTGTTCAAGCTTTTATATATTATAACTATAAATACAAATTTATAATTTTATTTATAAAAACGATATTCCATTATTTTACTTATAACGAAGTAAGATGTTGTTTTAATTCAAATTCATGAAGATAATAAAAGTCCTAAATATTAAAAAAAGATAATAATATTAACGTGATTACAAGGAAATTCTGCAATAATAAAATGCTAGTTTAATAGAAAAAATTTTTAATTCTAAAATAATTTGTGAGCTTCTTCACATATATCTACATTTTCAAACCAGTGGTTAATCTTAGTTAAATCCTGCCGTGGAAATTCATATGAATGTTCTCGATCGGGGTAAATCCCATTTATAACTTCATCCCTGTAATCACCCAAGGCACGACGAATGGATTCGCCAATATTGCCAAAATATTTGACAAATTTAGGTTTTATATCGGTAAAGATACCTAACATGTCGTGTATAACTAAAATTTGACCATCACAATAAGGTCCAGCACCAATACCGATGGTGGGTATATCAACGCTACTCGTAATTAATTTAGCTATTTGCCATGGAATACTTTCTAAGACAATAGAAAAAACACCTACTTCTTCTAAGTTTTTTGCATCTAATATTAATTTTTTTGCGGCTTCAATTGTCTTCCCTTGAACTAAGAAACCCCCAAATTCATAAATAGCTTGTGGAGTGAGACCTATATGGCCCATAACTTGTATATCTGCCTTGATCATTGCTTTGATTGTAGGACACATTTCCGTTCCCCCTTCAACTTTAACGGCTTCAGCACCACCCTCCTGGATAAATCTTCCTGCATTTTTAACTGCTTCCTTTATATCTATTTTATATGAAAGAAATGGCATATCTCCAACAAGTAATGCATTTGATACTCCTCGACTAACAGCTTTACTATGATGAATCATCTCATCCATAGTTACTGATAAAGTATTTTTATATCCAAGCATAACCATTGAAAGTGAATCTCCTACAAGAATTAGATCGATACCACTCTCATCAACAATTTTTGTCATTGAGTAGTCATATGATGTTATTGTAACTATTTTCTCCCCTTTTTTCTTCTTCTCTATAATATCTTTTATAGTTACTTTTTGTAAGGACATATGTTCAAATAACTAATCAGTTTTAAAAAAATTTTATGTAATTTTGAATTTTTTTTATTAAAAATATTCAAATCATTTCTTCTTTTGATGATTTTTTTTTCTGAGAAAGATAAATTAAAACTCTCAAAAAATATAGAAAATAAAGTAATTTACCCAAATTGTGTTATATCCGGTTTTTTTTTGATAAGACTTTTTAACAAAAGCTTCATATATTAACACTACTAGTTTAAAAAAAGAAACTGATATTTATGGTAGATCCAAAAAATATTGATTTTTATTCATTGGGCTTTAATTTTATTGAAACAAAAACAATGTTTGTAGCTAATCATAAGAATGGCAAATGGGACGATGGTAAATTAGTACCATTTGGAAATTTTGAAATCTCGCCAGCTTCATGTGTATTAAATTATGGACAAGGTATATTTGAAGGAATGAAAGCGTTAAAAGGTAAGAATGGAGAAATTACACTGTTTAGACCTGATGAAAATGGAAAGAGATTCAATTTTAGTGCTAGGAGGATGTTGATGCCAGAATATGACGTGGATAAATTTATTGATACTGTGAAGAAAGTCGTAAAAGCAAATGAGGAATTTATTCCGCCTTATGATAGTGGAGGAGCGTTATATATTCGACCAATATTATTTGGATATGGACCAATTCTAGGAGTAGCTTCAGCAGATGAATTTAAATTAATCATCTTTACAGTTCCCGTTGGCCCTTATTTCCCAGAAGGTTTTAAAGGTATTGATTTAGAAATGTCAAAAAAATATACAAGAGCAGCTCCAGGAGGAACAGGTTCGGCTAAAACAATATGTAATTATGCTGGAACAATGTTACCGGTAAAAGAAACAAAAGCAAGGGGATTTGCCCAAATCATATATTTAGATGCAGTGCATTTGGAATTTATTGAAGAAGTTGGTACTGCGAATTTTTTCGGAATGATTAATGGTAAGTTAGCAACCCCTAGAAAAACGGGAACTATTTTAGAAGGGATTACCAGAGAATCTATTTTAGAACTTGCGTCCAAAAAGCTTGGGATAGAAGTAGAAGAAAGAGATATCTCTTATAAAGAGTTATTTGACGACTCATGTATAGAAGCATTTTGTACCGGTACTGCCGCAGTTATAACACCAATTGCATCAGTTGCTTTAGAAGGTAAAAAAAAGGTATTTAATAACCGAGAACCCGGTGAAATAACTAATAAATTATATAAGTTATTAACTGGGATTCAACGGTTAGAAATTGAAGACGAATTTGGATGGATCACTAAAGTATGATTTTTTTTTCTTCTTAAATTAATTAATTCGTATTCCTTCTATTAGAGAACTAAAAGCTTTATTGACATTATATCCTGTTTTTGATGATATTTTTAAATAACCAACTATATTTTGGTATTTCCTTATTATATCTAAAATATAATCATCAAAAGCTTTACAATCATTAATATCAATTATGTCGCATTTAGTTCCCAAAATAAAAGTAAAAATATTTCCATATTCATTTAGTTTTTTTATCCACTCCTCAACGATTTCAAGAGTATAGAATCGGGATAAGTCAAATAAAATAAATGCAGCAATGGATCCATCAACAAAATCAGTTAAAATTTGTTTAAATTGATATTGACCTGCAAAATCCCACATTACAAAATTGTATTCATGTCCGTTTATTAAGAGAGATTTGGAAAAAAAGTCAACACCCTTAGTCAGTTCATTGTTATCTTCGAAATTATTATGAATTAAGCGGTTGAGAAATGAAGTCTTCCCAACACCACCATCTCCAGAAACAATGACTTTTACTGTTTTCTTCATATCAATATTTCTTCTTTTGTTTTTAATTTAAAAAAGTACGATAAAATATGATTTCCGGAATAATGGAACATAATAAAAATTATTTGATAACTCAATTTTTTACTTACTTAAAAGTAAAATATAATGAGGGATAAAAATCAGAGAAATAAAGTAAAAAATTTTAGTGTGGTTTAAGTAATTCATTGAATTCTAAGAAGCTGTGAACTTCCTGTACAAATTAGTTCTCCATTTTCATGCCATACTTTCGCCTTACAAAAAAAGATGTTTTTTCCACTCTTAACACATTTCGCTTTTGCCCTCAAACGTCCCCTAGATACTGGTTTCAGAAATTCAACTTGTAAATCTATAGTTGTCACATAACCATGTGGAAAGATCAGAGAAAACGCCGCACACGCACAAGTTGAATCAACAAGAGAAGCTAAAACGCCACCATGGATCATTCCATTCTGCGTCAATTCTTTTCTTATTTCGATTTCGAAAATAGCTATTCCATCAGCAATTTCTTGAAGTTCAAACCCTAATGTTGAATAGAATGGTATCCTTTTATAGAGGAGTTTTATTAAATCATTCATGCTTTTTATCTTTCCAATTTAAATTTTAATTTTATCAATTTATGAAGTATAATATATTTTTTTAAAGGCAAAAAAATAAAATGAATAAAATCCCATTAATTCTTGATGCTAAAATTTACAATAAATGACTTTCTCGACCTTAGATTAGAAGATGGGAAGACAAACATATATGTTAACAATGAATTATTTTTACATTGTAAACATATTTTATTGAATGTTCCTCTTGATGGAATCGATGATTTTAGTTCAATTGATGAAGCTGTAGAAAAATTAGATAAACATCATGAATTTTCCAGAGATTATAAAGTTGAAATTGCACCAGAAACACGTTTTTGGGCTCATTGTTCGAACATCCAAGCGTGGCATGAAAATAATTATAATACGTGTTTAATCCACAGTAATTTAGCATTTCCTTTACTTAAGGAGTTAATAAGGGCAGGAGATCTTCTTGCAGCAAAGGTGTTCAAAGAAGAAGTAGCAAAAAGATTTGAAGGTGGTAATTTAAATGTAATTCAATTCTTTTTGTGTAATCACTATTTAAATTGTTTAAATAAAGAAGAATTAGAAATTTTGTTAGAGCAAACAAGTTCTAATTTAACTATAAATGTTGCAAACCAACTTAAAGAATTGTTGAATTCAACGTTCTCTAATTTCAGGAAGATAAAGGAATTAATAGATTTAGTACTCTTCCTTGATTTAAAATATAATCAAAATATAATTTTCTTGGTCTTTAATGAATTAAGTGAGAAACTGAGAACTCAATTCTCACGCTTTTTAATACTGCATCTAAATTATAAAGAATTTATTAATTATAAAATTCCTTACGGGAAATTCTTTACTTATTTTGAAGAAATTCTAAATTATATATATGAAAAATATCCAGAAATCAATGATTTATTAAAAATTATCGACTCAGGGTTTATAAGTGGTGCTATTCCTTTAGAGGAGAAGTATTCCTATGGTGCTGTATCTTATCATAGAGTAATTCAAGGATATTAAATAGAATCCTAGTTATGTTTTTAGACTTTTTTCCAGATAATAATAACTATAAGCTTTTTCGAGTCCAAGTTTTGTATATAAATTCATGGCTTCTTTATTCTCACTTTCAACTTGTAACCAAACCTTTTTAACTCCATTTGGAATACCCCATTCTTTAATAATTTTAAAAAACATCGATGTACTGATATTTTGCTTCCTAACATCTGGATCTACCAACACATCAGCTATATACAAAAATCCAAGTGGATCTAAAATTCCCATTAGAGTTCCTACAACTCTATTTTCAGATTTGGCTATAATAAAACACTTTTGTGGAATAACAATTCTATTTGCTATTGCATCTAATACTTTCTGTGCATCTTGATCTCTTTCGGAATAGCCAGCCAAAAAATTTGAAAATTCTTTTACTCGTTCAGAATAGTAAACATATGTAAATTCTTCATTAATAGTTTCATTTCTTAAGTCTTGAACAGAAGCTATCATAGTATGTGTAATACAGCCTAATTGTTGATATCCATGCTCTAATAATTTGGTATCTAAATAGTTAGGCTCAAAAAAGTCTGGCACTGTAAAGATTGCGGGTAATTTATAAGCCTGATAAGCTTTTTCAACAAAACTTATATCTTTATCAATAGTATTTAAATCACCTGTATAATTTAGAGGGAAAACAGAATTTGCACGAGCCGTCACTCCCTCAGTAAAGCGTAATATCCAACCATTTAAAAAGTAGTAACGGTCTGCTGGCCAAGAATTCATTAATATCTCCTGTAAACGTTTGATTTCTTCTTCTTCAAACATATGTATGAAACTCTTTTATTCTTTTGTTATATAGTTATTTTTCTTTTTTCTTCTTGTTTTAAATGTAGTTTGGTCTAAATTAGCACCACAATATTTACATCTAGTAGCATATACTTCTAATTCCTTTCCACACTCAGGACAATATTTTGGTCCCGATAGGCAATTATCGCTAATTTCTTTACACTTTTTTTGTTAAAATATAAGTTAATTTATCGAGTTTATTATACTTTCAAGTGGTAATCATAGTAAAAAAGATTTATTTATATTACCCTATTTTGTATTTTAATTCAATCTAATAATTTTATAAATTCATAATTATGATAAAAAACATAATTTTTGATTTAGGTAATGTACTATTAGATTTTAAACCTGAAAAATTCTTACTCAGATATGGTGAAGATGAAAACTACATAAGAGATTTCGTTTTTAAAGTGATTAGGAGCAAAATATGGTTAAATTTAGATCGCGGTATTATCACGCTTGAAAGCGCTAAGGATAAGTTTATACAGAAATTCCCCAAGGAACGTGATTCTTTGATAATATTTTTCGAACATTGGATGGAAATGCTCACACCGATTGAAGAAAATGTAAAAATTTTGCATGATTTAAAATCCAGTGGTTATAATATTTATATTTTATCTAATTTCATTGAAGAAGCCTTCGATTTTGTAAAAAATCAATATAGGTTTCTCTCTCTTTTTGATGGAAAAATCATTTCTGGTAAAGTAAAGGTTATCAAACCCGAACTTGATATTTATCAAAGATTAATTGATAAATATAATTTAATACCTGATGAGTGTGTTTTTATTGATGATATTCACTCATTTTTAACTCCTGCGAGAAAATTAAATATGAAAACTGTATTATTTTTGCCAAATACAGACCTACGATCAGAATTGCGAGATTTTGGTGTTAAAATTTAAGGTAATCATTGCATTTTAATCAATAAAAATCTGACCTTTCGACAAAAATACTAAATTTATACTCTGTTTTTCTTTAAAAATAGACAATAATTGATAGATGTATGGTTGATAATCATAGTTATAGTTTTTTTGGTCAAAAAGTAGGCTTGATTATTCAAAGTTCTTCCAAGAATGAACCTTATATCTTTTTTAGGCTCATTAAAAGTAAAAATAATGGTACTTGGGAAAAACCAAGCAGCGGGGAAGGTAAAGTAATAAAATTCTCATTAGAAGAAATTGTATGGATCATTCACGTGTTAGAAAAAGAAGTAAATTCATGGTCAAGTTATCATACATTCAAAGATAAAAACACTCAAATTTCTTTTAAGTGGGAAAATGGGGATAAGAATAAATTGTGGATTCACATTGGTAAGTATTCAAAGGTGCTTGAGTACGCTCAATTTAAAATGTTAGAAATGCTATTAAAACATATTTTGAAAGAAAAAATAGAATTCGCTACTACTCCTAGTATTTCTAAAAAAAGTAATCCCGAACTATTAAGCACAACCATCGTCAAAGAAGAGGTTATTACAAATCTAGAACACATAAATAAAAGTAAGAATAATCCAGATAATAATGGAAATCCTAGTAAGATAAAAAAAATTAATGGATCTATTAAAGGTGAAACTGATAAAGCCTTACTTATCCAATTTGATAATGCAATTGAAGTATGGATCCCTAAGTCCACAATTAATTCTGGCTTTGATAATACAAAGAATGTAATTCAAAGGTTCACAATTGATAGCTGGATTTTAAAAAAAAATAATATCTTATCTTAAATCTTGGAAAACATGCCCGAATCTGAACAACTAAATAGAGACAAGTATAGATTTATAATTTATCATGGCCATATTCATGTATTATCCATAAATGAATATAATGAAGACAATGACGATCTTAATGAAATGCAAAATCGAGAATTTAAAGATCTTTTACCAAAATAAGAAAAAGAAAATATAAAAATAAAAGTTTTATTTATCAAGCTCATAAGCAGTTATGAATCCTTCATGAATAGCTTCCATCATAGTTCGAGGTTCCTTACAATCTCCTATTTTATAGATTTTATATGAAGGATTAGATGCCTCAATTTTATCGTATAGATCTGTGTTAGGTTTTACTCCTGTAGCTAAAATAAAAGTATCGATGTTTTCTATTGATTTTGTTTCACCTTCATATTGATATTCTACTGTATTTTTCTCGAATTTCGTTATATCCGCATTAGTAATTGTATTTATACCTAATTTCCTCATATGTCCTACCATAAATCCGCGAGTTGTTCTACCAAAATTAAGTCCTAATTTGGGAAGTTTTTCTATTATTGTTACATTTTTATTTCCCTTGAGCCATTTAGCAAAGATTTCATCCCTTGGCATTAAATCATAAAAACTTATAAAACGTGCAACTTCTGAATTTAAAGCTCCTAATTCTGCAGCCCAGATGGCTGTTTCCATACCTGTTGCTGAGCCACCTATTACAACTGTATTTTTTCCTACAGGATAATCTCCCGAAAGAACATCGTCTGCATAATAAATGGGGCTTCCAAGACTTCCATCGATTCCTGGAATCCCAGGGACATCAAATTTAACACCGGTTGCAAAAATAACAACATCTGGTTTATATTCACTGATCATCTCTAGTGTTGCTTCTACTCCGAGCTGTAAATCAATATTAAGATGTTCAATTTGAGCCTTGTAATATTCAATTATTTCGTCAATGTCTCTACGCCCAGGGGGAATAAACGCAACATTGGCTTGACCACCGATTTTTTCTTTTTTTTCTAGAATTGTAACACGATGACCCAATATTCTTGCGACTCGAGCGGCCTCTAATCCCGCCGGGCCACTCCCCACAATTAGCACTTTCATTGGTTTTTCTG
This sequence comes from uncultured archaeon, assembly GCA_964493385.1. GTDB lineage: Archaea > Asgardarchaeota > Lokiarchaeia > Sigyniarchaeales > SOKP01 > Loki-b32. The sequence goes on from CAZBNW010000041.1 coordinate 13,728, forward strand.
TTTTATTATCAAGATTGATTTCGCTTTCTCGAGAAGCTTCATAATTTCGCATGCATTCAACTGCTTTCCCAGTAAAAATATGGTCAAAACAACCTTGATTGCAAGCTACACATTTTCTAATATCCCAAAGCCTGTTCTCTTTAGTTTTGACAGGTAAATAAGGATCAGCAATGAGAGCTCGTCCCATACAAACAGCATCTGCCATTTCATTCCTTAATATTTCTTCAGCAGTTATTGGATTGTTAATTCGATTGCTAGAAAATACAGGAACAGAAACCTTAGTCCTAATATTTTCAGCTAAATATGCATATCCTCCTTGTGGAAGCATCATGGGAATTTGTGGAATTCTTGTTTCATGCCACCCTCCCGTTACATTTATATAATCTATTCCGGTGTCATCATAATATTTAGCAAACACCGCGCTTTCTTTATATGTATTAGAACCAGGAACAAAATCATCTCCTGCCATTCTTATCCCTACCAAAATATCCTTTCCAACCCTTTCCTTAACCATTTTTATTAGTTCAAGCGGATATCGAAGTCTATTTTCTAAGGAACCACCATATTCGTCAGTACGTTTATTGGTAAGCGGACTAAGAAATTGACTTATCAAATATCCCGCAGATCCTAATAATTCAACTCCATCAAATCCTGCTTTTTTTACACGTTCTGCTGCTTTTGCATGGTTCTCTTGAACAATTTTAATTTCGTCAATAGATAACTCCTTAGGTACCATTCTAGTAAAATTAGAGCGTATGGCAGAAGATGACACGGCTTTTGAAGAAAAAGAGTAAGCCCCTGCATGATACAACTGAGCTATAGCTTTCGCACCATGGTTGTGCATTTCCCTAGCAAATGTTGTTAAACCTGGAATAAATTTATCGTCATCAACAGAAAGAAAATCTGGTCCTCCACCACCTCTAGCTTCTACCTGACACCCTCCTATGATTATTAAACCAACTCCTCCCTTAGCTCTTTCAACATAAAAATTAGTAAATTGTTCACTTATATAACCTTTTGGAGTATAGTTTAAGGCCATAGCGGGTAAAACAAATCTATTACGAATTTCAACATTTCGTATTTTTAATGGTTCAAATAACTTTACAAATTTCATGAGTATAATCTCCTTAATTCAAAAGTAGATATTATTAATAATTATTAATTGAATTTTAAAATTTTCAGAAAAAAATAGGAAATCGTATAATTTTGAGAAAAAACACAAAAGTATTAAGATATAATAAATCAAAATTCACAAATATTAATTTTTTAGAGGTGTAATATATGGGTTCCAATTATGAAACTATTATTTATAAAAAAGATGGTAATGTTGCAATAATTACACTCAATCGTCCTGATAGATTAAATGCGATAAATTTACAAATGAATAAGGATTTGAAAAATGCACTTAAAGAAGCAAAAGAAGATACTGAAATTAGAGTCATCGTTATAACTGGAGCCGGGAGAGCTTTTTGTGCTGGGGCAGATGTTACTGAATTCGCTAGTGGTGATTTTTCAGGAGGCACAGTATTTATACACCCTTATGACTTATATAAATTATATAAACCTATTATTGCTGCCGTAAATGGTGTCGCAGTAGGCTTTGGTACAAATTTAACTTTATGCTGTGATATTATTTTTGCTTCAGAAAATGCCAGCTTTGGAGAATTTTTTATTAGAATGGGAATACTTCCCGATATGAATGGTTCTCTTCTTCTACCTATGGCTTTAGGAGTGCATAAAGCAAAGGAATTAATATTCTCGGGTAATAGAATATATGCTGATGAAGCATTAAGAATTGGCTTAGTAAATAACGTATTTCCTCACGAGGAATTAATACCTAAAACAATGGAATTTGCAAATAAACTCGCAGAAAATGCCCCTCTTGCAATATCACTTTCAAAACAAGCAATTCATAAAGCTTATGAAAAAGTTTTCGATAAAATGCTCAGCATAGAAGTGGAATATAATGCAAAGCTTTATACTTCTGAAGATCATAAAGAAGCTGCAAGAGCATGGGTAGAAAAACGAAAACCTGTTTTTAAAGGAAGATGAGATTAATCTAAAAGAAATATTTTTTTTTAATTTCATTTTTAAGTTTATTAGCTGTTCTTAATTGTTTATGGTAAAATTTGAAGTCTTTTAATTATTCCCATCCTTATGAACTGTTATATAATTACTATTAAATTAAGAATCTCAAAGTAACTCTACTTTATTATTCTCTTACAATTGTAATGTCATGTTTTTTCAAATTATTCATAATAAAGGGATATTTAATCAAGGGTTCATATTCTAAGTGAGGAATTCCTAAACTTCTTATCTGTTCCTTTGTGAATATGTTAAAAAGTATCGCAGCACCATGTCGAATTCCATATTTTTTCAATAGTTCTAATGCTCTTAACTGGAAATGAAAAAATTTTCCATCTGCCCCTGTTATTTGCATAAATGTCATTTCATCAACTCCTTTCAAAGAAACTCTCACATATAAATTCTTGAAATTATTTAATTCTTTAATATAATCTTCGTCTAACAATATTCCATTAGTTTCAAGGATGAATAACACATTTTCCGGGATATAACTCAGCAAGTTAAGCAAATGAGCTTTTCCTATAGTTGGTTCTCCTCCGCTTATCCTTATTAATGATAAGTTCATGTTAAGAAGTTTTTCGCTCACACGTTTTGGAGTAAAATATTGACCATATTTTTGGGGGTGCCATACTTTTTTCTGAGCCCAGCAATAGGCACATCTTAAATTGCAACCTAAGCAGTCAGCAGTAGCACACCCACCATAAAAGTGAGTTTTGCGGAATCTATAATACTTTTTAGAATCGTTTTTACATATTTGATTTTCAATAATTTGAGCTGTTTTAACTGGATCAACCATATTCTAATTCATTAATACTGAATATTAGCCAGTACAAATAATTTTCTGATCATTTTCATGTGAAAATTTTTTACAGGTAAAACATATTGTAACAATATTTCTGATGGCCATTTATACAACAATTGCAAAAAGTTTCTCCACATAGACCACAAACGATCTCTTCATCATTGTAAATATTTAGGTTTTTCTCACAACGATTACAATGTCGATATCTCTTGGCAAACGAATCTTTAACCCTTTGGAATTTTCGCTTTTTTAATTTATACATTAACTCTAACATAATTATTGTATTTTAAAAAAGACATTTTTAAACTTAGAAAAAAATTTTAGAATTACATTTATGAGAGTTAATGGGCTTCTTTTATATTCCTATGTTATTAATGGGTGTTATTTCATTTCAAATCCTCAACTAATTCCAGAAATCCAGCATATGGGATAGCTGTCCAGCTTTCTGCAAAGTTAGCCCCCGCAGAACGAGACAGTAGTGAAACTTTGGCAGCTTCTTGTTCATTCTTTACTTCGAAGATATCAATAAAATCATAGCGACCTAGTATAGCATAATGAGCAATCCATTTAATATCTGGAACCTTCTCTCTTACTAATTTTAACCATTTTTCACCTTGTTCTTTCCTTTTCTCCACTAAGTCAGGATTTTGAAGTTTAGTTGCAAGTATATATATTGGCATGAAGAAAAGTATAATAATTGAAAATATAAATCTTATTGAGACAATAATTCCTTAATATCTTCTACGAGGTAATCTACAAGCTTTTCTAGATAAATTTTACCTCTCTTAATATCAGCATGAGTTGGATCACCTATTACTCCAATTTCAGATAAAGCAGAGATCCCCTTTTCAAAGACCAATTTACTTGTCTCTTCACCTAAAGGTCCAATATAACCAGGTTTAAACCGTTCTTCTCTAACCTGATTTTTTGATATAGCTAAAATTTGGGAAGTCTCAACTTCTCCTGCATGAGCTCCTGCCTCTTCGTTACTTATACCAAATTCTGTGGCGATCTGCCACTCAATCGTTACAAACCTCCACACATCCATACATCCAATTAACTTAAGTTCTGGATATTTTGATTGTAATTCTTCTATAGCTTCTTGTGTTGACTCAAAATTTCCGCCATGTGTAGGAATAAAAATGATTGTTTGGAAACCGTGTTTGGAAAGACTTCTAACATAATCATAAATTATTGCTTTTAATGTCTCTCTCTTCAAAGAGATTGTACCTGGAAATGATAAATGGTGATCTGAGCAACCAACTCTAATTGTTTGAGCTTGTAGAGCATTTCCCAACTTAAGAGCTATTCTATAGGTTAAGGTATCAGCAATTATTGCATCAGTGTGGGTTGGAAGATGTGGACCATGTTGTTCTGTAGAACCAACCCCTATAACAACAGTAGTAAATCCCTTCTGGATTGCTTCCCCTATATCCAACCAATTCATTTCTTCCATTCGGATATTTTTCAAGAGTATTTTCACCAAAATAATTCCAATTTAATTTTTTGATCTTTTAATTAGAGTGGATTGTTTAATATAGCATTTTGTTTTGAATGTATTTAAGGATTTTTTTCTTTATGAATTTTTATAGAAACCTTATAAAAATATTGATATGAAATATATTATAAAAAAAATTCAAGCTCATGAACGCACTCCATCTTATCTAAAACTATCCAAAACTTACCATCGCCCTTTCCAAAGCCCTCAAATTCTAAGCCTGAACCTTTTGAATCCTCCGTCACCACTACACACTCGCGAAAAAGTTTAAATTCTAACCTGCGTATAATTAACTCACCTCCATTTTATTTGTATTCAGACTTTAATTAATAGTAGATTATTCTAAAAAAAATGTGAAATTAAGAAGTGAGTGATATAATGGAAGAATTATTTAAACGGTTTATTTTTATCATTTTTGGAATAGTTTCCATAATTATTGGTATATTTTTAATAGTTGTTTTAGGTTCTTCTATTATGATTTTAAGTGCCATTCTAATTCTTCTTGGAGTATTTTTTATCACTAGTACTATAATAGAAGGTTATTTTGTAAAGAAATATGGAAAAGACGAAGGTAAAAAGATATTAAGATGGTCCGTATTGATAGATTTGGGAATATTGATTGTTGTTATTTCTGCTATTCTTTATAATTTGGCCGAATATTTCTGGTTTGGTACATTTGCATTTTTTCTCGTTATTGGGCTCATATTAGTATTGTTTGGTGTAAGAGGGTTTTATTTTAAAATAAAGAAGACAAAATAAATAATATAATCTCTCGTACCAAAATCAGAAGAAAAAGATCTTTATAGCAGCAATTGATTTGAATCAAAATATTAGTAAAAATAAAGAAATATAAAAGAAATTAGAATAATCGCTGTTTTTGAACATGCTCCTTCTCGCCTTTCTCATTCTATAGCCAAAGCGGCGCGAGCCTTGTCTAAGTTATCAACTCCGAGAACTATTCTGTTATTCTCAGCAAAATAGATTAGGTCAATATTAACTCCAGCATCACCTATTTTACGCGCCAGCTTCCCCCCTGTACCGGGTTTTCCCACAATATGACCGATATCCAAAACGAGTACTTCACGCACAGCACGAACTTGAAAACCTGCTTCTTCGAGTGCCCAACGGGCCGTGGTTTCATCTTCAACCAAAATATGAATGATACCTTCTCCCTTTAGGGGAAATCCACATAACCCTTCCATATTTATGCCCATTTTGCCTAGGGCTTCCCCCATATCAGCTAGCATACCCGGTTGATTTTTCAAAATAACAGTTAAATCTCTCAATATTTTATTCCTCCTATTTCTATTTATTTTATTTATTATATTAAATATTATCTCGTTATCACGAGATTTTTTTCCAATACTTAATTATATCTTTTCCCTATTTAATCTTTCTTTTGAAAATTTTCTTTTTTAATCAAATATAACCTAAAAAAATAAATTTCTTTTTCTTTTAATTTTTCCTATGGAAAAACTTGAAAATATCTTTTTAGAGATTAAAAAAATCTTAGAAAAACATTCAAGCAACTTTTTAATAAAAGAAAAATATATTGGTTCCCAAGCTAAGCAGCAGAAACCGGGATTTCATTTGTATGGAAGCAAAGAAGTTAGTTTATTTGGAAAAAAACCACAACCTACGTATATTGCTGGTGTTATACAACAAAAAAACTACGTAAGCTTCTATTTCTCACCCATTTATTCACACCCAGACTTTTTCAAAAATATCACTCCTGATCTAAAGAAGTTTTTGAAAGGTAAGTCCTGTTTTAATATAAATAAAATAAACCCCCAACTTCTTGAGGAAATTGAAGATTTACTAAAGTTAGGAATAATTAAATATAAAGAAATCGATTGGATATAAAAAAACAGACATTTTAACTTCTTTTATATTCCTTCTTTTAAAATTTTTACTTTGGAGAAGGTTATAGATCTTAACTTTTTAAAAAAATATATAAAAATGAATATCTTGGCTCATGAACATACTCCTTCTTCCAATCTCAAATAATCCTAACCTTACCATCTTCCTTTCCACAACCCTCACACTCTAAGCCTGAACCTTTTGGTCCTCTTTCAACACCACACACTCATGCTGTTTAGAATAGTGCTTCTTTGAATTTGTTAAAGTTTAGAAGATCGCTGTGTTTAATAAATTCTTAGCATTTATTAAGAATTCAGTACATTTTTCCATCATTTCTATTGCCGAATTCAAATGGGTAACTAAAGGAATCAAGTTCTTTGCTTTAGCAACGTCGCACCATTTTATATACGTTGCTTTATGAGAGTGATTCTATTCGACCCATTGATCACATAATTTACGTAATTTTCTAATTTCTTTATCTGATATGATCCTCTACGCCCTTTATATTATAATGTAACAATTATTGATACTACACATCAAAGAATTTAACATTTATGTAATAAATTAGAATTAAAAAAAAAAAGTATAATATTATGAGTTATTGATCTTTAAGATTTTCTTTCTCTTATAAATCATAGCAACGGCCAGAATTCCTCCTACTAATATTGATATTGTTGTGGATAAGATATAACCTGGAATTGCAGGTTCAGGACTTGTCATTACAAAATTCTTCAAAACGATATAAGTTCCTGATTCACTAAATTCTGTGCTGGTGAAATTATATACAAAGGTAATTTCTAGATCAAGAGGGAATAAATCGTTCGTTATAAGAAATGAATGAATACTATAATTATAGAGTAAATCTCCGAATTGGACTAAACTTGTACTATCAACTCCAACACCAGAGTGGATATTCAAAGTTCCATCATAAGAGAAACTAGCATTAAAAGTTAATGTAGCTGACAAATCTTTGACATAATGTAAATCCAAGGTGATAACAAAAACATCTGATACTAATCTCGAATGAGTATCGTTAAGTTTTATAAACATAGCTCCAAAGATTATGCTATAATTAAGTGTTGTCGAATCAGCAAGGAAAGTGAATGACTTAATCTGTTCAAAAATTTTTTGTGAAGCATCTTCATAATCACTACGGTATCTCTGACCTAAAACAATAGTAGGACCACTTCCCAGTAAAAGGATGGAAAAAACTAATAACACCAAACTAGCTTTACCTATTTTTTTCATTAAAATCGCCATCTTTAATTGATAGTTAATAAGTATGATACCATAACTCTTAAGGATGTTTGACATTAATGTTAAAGAAACATTTTAAAGTCTATGTCTATAAAATTAACGATTGTTCTATGGGAAGTTTTTGGAATAAGAAACAAAAAAGTAAACGTAAAATCTTAGCTCATGAACATACTCTATCCTTCCCATCTCAAACCGT
>CAZBNW010000042.1:0-21377 GCA_964493385.1 uncultured archaeon
ATCAATTGTTAAGCCAAAAATTCTTGCTCCTACAACATCAACAGCTAAAGTATCAGTACCTCCAATAAGGATGTTAAATGGAATTACTAATTTATCTTCCCAAGCTGTAGGAGGATAATGCCCATGAATAGTTCCCTCAGTACCATCTATGAGATTTATGTCTGGTTTCAATAATTCAAACATATCAACGAGTTTTGAATGCAAGTTATAATTATGATCTTTTCCACGATCCGCATGTTGAGGAAAACCCCATTGATTTTTAATACCTAATGTAACCACTGCCATAGAATGAGTTTTAAGTTTTGGGATATTAATATATGTTATTGAATCTCTGTTTTCCATAATTTTTACAACGGTCTGTGGTAATCTGAAAGTCATTAAATTATATCCTTTGGGATCTTCTTTTACTGAAGGTTTACCTCTAAATTCAAAAGTTTCTGTATCTTCCTCATCTAAATATATAATCTTTACTCCAGTTTTTTCACAGACTTCTTTATAACCATTGACAGCAAAAACAAGCCGTGTAAAATTCCCTTGTGTGGAATTTTCCATAACATAAATTGTCGCACCAATTGATTTAAGATATTTAATTACGGCTTCTAGGACGACAGGGGATGTATATGTATGTTTCTTGAAATCTATGCCATTTACTTTTATATATACTTCTTTAGAACTTTTAAGAATTGGTGTTCCCGTTCTTTCTATGTATGAAAAAAACTCATGAACTGCTCTATCAATCGATTCTCCAGTGTCAGTAATATAAACTTCTACCATATAATATCACCAATTTTAGTTAATTGTAATAATTAAAAAAATATTATGAAACCTTCTCTTAACCTCAATAAATTATAATAAAAAGATTTTTAAGTCATGACATATATCAATCCATGAGATATTCTAAAACATAAGGGAAAAATGATGGCAGAAAAAATTGCTGAGAAATTTGAAAATGCTATGAAAGCAGGATTTATTAGTTCCCTTATCTTAATTGTTCTCGAGAAAAATCCTTCTTACGGTTATAAAATAGGTAAAGAAATTGAAAAACGTACATTAGGAATATGGGATCCACCATCATCGACTTTGTATACAGTGCTAAAAGATATGACAAAAAAGCAATTAATTACATATAAAGAGCAGCAGGTTGAAGGCAGAAATAGGAAAATTTATGAAATTACTCCCAAAGGTAAAGCAACATTGAAGTTAATGCTTGAGAAGCATAAGGTTATTGAAGAATCATTTGAAACATTAAAGACAGCATTGTTAGGCGATGAAAAAGGAGTTTTACCGAAGGGTTTTCATAAAATTGGTCCATTAAAACTTATGTTAACTAGATTAGATGAAAAATCGGATAAAGAACAATTAGAATTTCTTGAACTCCAAAAATTGAGAACTCATCAAGATATGGAGAAATTACAAGAACATTCTCTAAGGATTGAGGAAAAAATAGATAAATTAAAAGAAAAATTGAAAGGTAAATAATAAATGAATCAAAATTTAATTGAAGTAAAAAACCTCACTAAAATTTATGAAGATGGAGATGTTTTAGCTGTAGATGATATAAGCTTCAACATTAAAAAAGGTGAAATTTTTGCTTTATTAGGTCCTAATGGTGCAGGGAAAACTACCACCATAAGTATACTTGCAACATTATTATCTTCTACAAAGGGTCAAGCATTTGTCAATAATTATGATGTCAATAAAGATTCTGATGAAGTCAGAAAGAGTATAGGCATCGTTTTTCAAGAACCGTCTTTAGATGGCGAAATGAAAGGATGGGAGAATTTGGAATTACATGCAATTCTTTATGGGATGCCTAAGAAAGAGAGACAAGCTAAAATACAAGAAGTGCTAAGATTAGTTGATCTTGATGATAGAGCAGATACTTTTGTAAAGAATTATTCTGGCGGGATGAAAAGGCGCTTAGAGATCGCTCGAGGATTAATCCACGAACCAACAGTTCTATTTTTAGATGAACCGACTTTGGGATTAGATCCTCAAACGCGTAGAAAGATATGGGATAAGATTAAAGAATTGAATAAAGGAAACTCAAAAATAACAATCCTAATCACTACACATTACATGGAGGAGGCGGATGAGCTCGCAGATAGAATTTGCATTATGGACCATGGTAAAATTATTGCTATGGACACATCTGAGAATCTTAAAAAGCAAATATCTGGAGATGTTATTGATATTCAATTCGAAAATGTAGAGGAAAGATTTAAGATTCCAGGAGTTATTAGAGAAATAAAAGAAATTACTGGAGTGAAAAATGTGTCATTTGGAACTGCTGAGGGAGAACAGGATATGACGCCCAATTTTCAACCTCCCCCAGGGATGCCTAATATTGATCCGGCTATGATTCAAGCTCGGATGCGTGAAACATTATCGGACCCTAAGAAATTAATCATGGCATGGAAACGTATGCCAATGGCTACTGGAATGTTTCTAAATGCCCCCTTAGCAATGAAGAAACAAATTGCTAATATGTTTGATGATAAACTCTTAGAAGAAGTTCCAGATACAATTAAAGAAGAGATAATCAAAATAAAGAAAGGGGAATTTGAAGAAGAGGAAGAGGAATTAGAACCTTCTATATCGATCTCATGTGAGAGCGGTGGAAGACAACTACCATTAATTATTCAAAAAATCAGTGAAAATGGTTTTAAGATAAAAACTGTGAATATGCATCAACCCACCTTAGAAGATGTGTTTCTTCATTATGTGGGAACCGCAATAAGAGAAGAATCCTCAAACTTTTCAAAGGATATAAAAAAAATGATACAAATGAGGCAATTAAGGAAGTGATGATAAATGTCTGATTTAAATATTGAAAAAACCAAGGTAAATTACAACGCAGTGTGGATATTAGCGAAAAGAGAGTTAATGAGTTTTTGGAGAAATAAATCAAGGGTAATATCATCAATAGCCCAAGGTATATTATTTCTCCTAGTGTTTGGAGCGGGATTCCAAGCCATCGATATTGAAATTAATGGGATTTCTGTAAATTCAAGGGCTTTTACAGCTTCAGGGATCGCAGCAATGGTAATTTTATTCACCGGTATCTTCGGAGGGATGTCAATTTTCAGGGATAAAATGTTTGGGTTTATGAAAGAGTTATTGGTGGCTCCAGTGAGTCGTAGAACGCTAATGCTTGGAAGAACTATTGGTATTGCTTTACAAACAATGTTGCAAGTCGTTATAATAATAGGATTAGGTGTTGCAATTGGTTCTTTTGGTTATGACCTTGCTTTAATTTGGCGTGTAATGCTTATTCTACCCGTAGCATTTTTAGCAAGTCTTGGAATAGTAGGGATCGGTTTAACAATTAGTACACGTTTAAACGACATGCAATCTTTTGGATTAATACAAACCTTCATCGTTATGCCAATGATGTGGCTTTCAGGAGCTTTAATACCACTTCCTATACAGATTACTATGTTTAACCCTTTCACTTATAGTGTGGATCTATTCCGATTTGTTTTATTAGGTGTATCATATTTTTCAATTTGGATTGATATTCTAGTTGCAGCGAGCTTTGGAGCAATATTAATACTAATTGGAGCCCGGTCATTTAATAAAATGGAAATAAGTCAATAAATTATTCATCAAAAAAACTAAATTTAATTCTTTTTTTATATTCTATATATTAAATTTTATATTTTGGTGTTTTACAATTCCATACTTCGAATATTCTGGAAAACAAATATTTTACCAGATTAAGGATAATAATTCTGAAAAAACACTCATTTTAATACATGGAGCAGGAGGTAATTCAAATATTTGGGAGAATCAGTTTTATTTAAAAATAGATTATAATATAATTGCTATTGATTTGCCTTCTCATAATAAATCTAACACATTTCCAGAGCTTTCTTTAGATTTATATGTTGACGTTGTTAAAAAGCTCGTAGATTCTCTGAAACCTGAAAAATTAATTTTAGGAGGACATTCCATGGGAGGTGTTATAACACAGGAATATTATTATAGGTATCCAAATGATGTCACTGCTCTTATTTTATGCGCTACAGGAGGAAGGATGCGAGTGAGTCAATTCATCTTTAATTCAATAAAACCTAACTTCCAAGAATACTTAAATTATTTACATGTTGGCGGATTCTACAAAAAAACACCTAAAAAAGTAATAGATAACGCAATTTTGGAGATTTCTCAAATAGATCCTGAGGTAACTTATAATGATTTTAAAATTTGCGATGCTTTTGATACATTAGATAAGACAAGTTCAATTGAAGTTCCATGTTTAATAATATGTGGCAAAGCTGATGAAATGACACCCGTTAAATATTCACAATTTTTTCATGATAAAATTAAAAACTCAGAACTTTGTGTAATTAACAAAGCAGGTCACACTGTTATGTTAGAAAAACCTAAACAAGTAAATAAAGCAATAGAGAATTTTATTAAAAATTATTTATAAAACAAATAGTAAATGCCTAGAGAATATACATATGGTCCATTTCAATCGAGGCGATTAGGACTTTCTCTAGGTATCAATGTTCTAGCCAATTATAAATTGTGTACTTATAATTGTGTATATTGTGAAATCGGCTTAACTAATACAGATAATTTAGTATCTCCTACCCATAGAATAAAATTGCCACCATCACCTAATTTTAGAAAAGAATTAAAAACAATTTGGAGACATGTTCCGCATTTGAATTCAATTACTTTTGGTTATAATGGAGAGCCAACTCTTAATGAAAATCTATTAGATTTTCTTGAAATTGCTCAAAATGTAAGGAGTGAGTTGACATGGACACTTGAAAAGCCGAAACTTACTTTATTTACTAATTCCAGTACTATTCATTTTGATGAAATAAGAGAAAGAGTTAAAAAATTCGAACTTGTTTTAGCAAAAATTGATGTTGGAAATGATGATGATTTCAAAAGGACAAACCGTCCACACCATGATACGCCTAATGTTGAAGTAATTATTGATGCTTTAGCAAAATTAAAACAAGAAATGCCTAGGCAACACGAGCTGGCTATTCAATGTTTAATCTATGATTCATATAAAGAAGACTTCATTCCAAATAATAATTCAACAAATATAACTAATATAGCTCTTGTATTAAAACGAATAAAGCCAGATATAGTTCAAATATATTCAACAGCAAGGATTCCAGCAGAACTTTTTGTTTTTGCTATTAGTAATGAAAGAAAAAGAGAAATCGCCAAGATCTTTAAAGAGATAATCAACGATGACAATGTTGAGATAAATATTTATTAAATCCAGTAAAACTTTTAATTCTATAAATATACTTAGAAATAATTGAGATTTTATATAAGACTAATTATTTAATAATTTGGTAAGGAGATAATAATGAATGAGAAGTATATTGCAGGAGTCGATATTGGAGGTACATGGGTACGGGTCGCCATTTGTACACCAGATTTAAAAGAAGAAAATATTAAAATAAAAGTTACAAGGACATTAAAAGAGACTAAATATTCAATTAGTAGTTCAATTTGCCAAATTTTATCAGAATTATTATCTGAAAATAATATAACACGCGATCAACTGTTAGGAATAGGAATTGCTACAGCAGGTCCTTTAGATATGGAAAAGGGTGAAGTATTTAATAATTCTAATCTTGGATTTAGAGTAATTCCTCTAAAAGAACCCATTGAAGAGAAATTTCAAGGAATTCCCTTATATTTCATTAATGATGGTAATGGAGCAATATTAGGAATACATTATTTTGAAGCGAACGATGATGAAAAAGATAACCTAGTTTATATAACAATATCTACTGGAATAGGAGGAGGTGCTATTTGTAATGGGCACTTATTATTAGGGAAAGAAGGTAATGCTGCAGAAGTAGGGCATGGATTAGTCGAACCGCGAAGTAAATTTAAATGCAATTGTGGTGCATATGGATGTTGGGAAGTTTTTAGTTCAGGAACTGGGGTAAAACATAGAGCTTTAGATGCTTTAAAGCCGGGAGAATTAAATGCTGAAATATTAATGCATATAGTTGGTAATGACAAATCTAAGATCACAGCAAAAGAAGTTTTCCAAGCAGCAAGAGATGGAGATGAGTTATCTAAAAAAATTGTTGACGATTGTATATTTTATTCGAAAGTAGGTATTGGATTAATTAATAATTATTATGATTGTAAGTCTATTTATCTTGGAGGTGCGATGATGAAAGACAAAGAACAGATAATTCCTCAGTTGATTGATCAATTTGAACAAGATCCTATTAAATTTACCGTTAATCACCCACCAAAAATAAAATTAACAAAATATAAAGACGAAATCGGGTTAAGAGGGGCGTTAGCTCTTGTTAAATACAAAATAGAAAAACACAAAATAATTTCCTGAAAAAATTAAATAGAAAAAGATGGAACAAAATAATATAATATTTACATTGAGTGGAATTAGAGGGCGTGCTGAAAAAGATCTAAATTTCGATACTGTTAAAAAAATAGCAATTGGTTATGGGTTATGGTTTTATGGTAAAGACAAGAAAGTAGTAATAGGTAGAGATACAAGGCCGAGTGGAAAATATATTGAACGAGCTATTATTGAAGGATTAATAGCAACAGGTTTTAAAATATTTAAACTTGGAATTTGCCCTACGCCTGTAATAATCCATGCTAAAAATAAATTAAATATACCAGGAGGAATCATCGTTACAGGATCTCATAACCCTCAAGAATGGAATGGTTTAAAACTGTTATCCACAAGTACTTTTTTGGGTAGTGATGATTTAAAAATAATTTCAAACCACTTAAAGAAAGTTGATTTAAATTCTTATAAAGAAATCAAATCAAGTTCAAAAACGAATGTAATAAATATTAATCCATTTCCAAATTATATTCAAGATTTATTCAATCATATAGATTATAAAAGGATTAAAGAGCAAAATAACCTTAGAGTGGTCATTGACACTGGAGCAGGTGCAGGGAAACTCGCAACACCTAAAATATTAAGCGAATTGGGTTGTGACGTGAAACTAATTAATAATGAACTGCTTATAAATAAAGATTTTCCACGAGAAATTGAACCTATCGAGAAGAATCTCAAAGATTTAATAATGGAAGTGTGGCAAGGGAAATATGACATTGGATTTGCTCATGATACAGATGCTGACAGATTAGCGATTATTGGAGAAAATGGTGTTTGTTATCCAGAAGATATTGGATTAGCACTAATTACAGAATATTATTTAAAAAACCAAGAAGATCATGACAAGGAAATATTTTTTGTAACAAATCTAGCATCTTCTTTAAGGTTTGAAGCTATTACTGAAAAATATAATGCCCATATTATTAGAACACCTATAGGAGAAAAATTTTTAACAGAAGAAATGGAGGATTTAATGTTGGATTCACCTAAGAATCGCTTAGTTCTTGGTGGAGAAGGTTCGTGTGGGGGTGTTATGTTTCCATATTTCAATAATACAAGAGATGGAATTTTTGCTGCAGCAAAAATTATTGAAATTCTAGTAAAAACTGGAGAAAAGGTATCTAAGTTAGTATCATCCCTCCCAAAATATTATTCACACAGAATGAACATCGATATTAAGGATAGAGATATTATATCGATTATTAAAAATGTAAAAACTGAATTGATGGAAGAAGGAGAATTAGTAGAACAGATAAATCATGATCTCAGATTTAGTCAAGAAAAGGATTGGTTTGTTCTCATTCATCCCTCAAATACAGAACCAGTAATAAGAATAATAAGTGAAGCAAAAAGGGAGTCGCTAGCCAGAATTTATTGTGTAGCAACAGCAGAACTTGTGAAGCTAGTAATTAATAGATTGTAATGTTATTTAGGTTTTTTAATGAAAAAAATGAATAGATATTCCCATTCTTTTCCCATTTATTCTTTAAAAAGGTTTAATCTTCCGTTAAATTTAAATATTTAAGTATAATATATTTATTTTAAACATATTTGTTGAGAATATCATGGTAATTAAAGATCATGGATGGATTAGGTTGGATTGTGGAGATACCCTAATCAATAATCCGTCTATTTGTAATTCAGAAACCATGACATTAATGGATATTGGATTTTTAGTATAGATCCTTATTCCATTATCTTAAACATCACCGAAATCAACAAAACTTTGACTCTTAATCTTTAACGCTATATACGATATTTATATAATAATCTGCTAATTAGATTTAAATTCTATTTTTCGTAATTTCTTATACGTATTTATAACATAGATACAAGAATTCTTCTTATTCAAATATGTTTTTTTCCTATAACTAGATTATAAAAAAAAAGAAAAAAAATTATAAAAAGAGGTGAAAAAAATTGTTAGAATTAAAGGAATTGTTAGAAGAAAGAGAAGCTCCAAAACAAGAAAGAGCTCAAAAATTAAATAAGGAAGAATTAGCTGAAAATAGGGACTACAAATTACTAAAGCAAAATCATGATATAAAAAGAAAAAACCGCAATTTCCTAGAGTTTTACAAAAGAGTAAAATTTAATCCAAGATATTTTGAAGAATACGAACAATTATTGAGACGCAAAGAATTCCTAAGAGAATATTATGGACAATTTCAATTTCTTCTAAAAGGAGCACTATAAATAAAGGTGATTAATAATGACATTAAAAAAAAGTAAAATAAAGCAAGGTATAGTAGAAATCGAGAGGAACTATGAGATTACTGAGGAACATCAAATCATAGAAAGTAAATGGAAACAAAATATTTGGAAATCATATTTAATTCATTTTTTCGAGGGATTTCAAATGATTTCAGGAATTCTATTACCATTTTTCTTAACATGGGGTAAATTAACTTTTGTTGAAGTTATGTTCCTGCAGAGCTACTTTACAATTATGATATTACTATTTGAGATTCCTTGTGGAGCAATAGCCGATTACATAAGTAGAAAATTCTCCTTAATGTTAGGAGCGCTTTCAACCGCATTCGCTGCTTTGATATATGGAACTTATCCACATATATTCATATTTATTATAGGTGAAACATTATGGGCTTTTGGAGCTGCTTTAACATCAGGGACTGATCAAGCTTTTATGTATAGCACTTTAAGAAAACTTAAAAGAGAAGATGATATCTCAAAAGTCATGGCTAGAAACAGGAGTTTCATGTTATTTGGCATTGGAATTTCCGCTCCAATTGGTTCAATTATCGGTGCTTATCTCTCGTTAAATCTTGTAATGAGTTTAATGTTCTTTCCATTAATCTTAGCAACAGTATTATCAATGACATTAAAAGAACCCAATCACGAATTAGAGAGAAAAAAATCTAATAATTATTTCACTGTGATAAAATCTGGCTTCACTGAACTCAGGAAAAACCATATTTTAAGGTTATTAGCTTTTGAAATGACAATAACAGAGTCTATGGTGTTTTTCTTAATATGGACTTATCAAGTTTACCTTGAAGCTTTAAATTTTCAATTGTTTTTCTTTGGATTCGTAAGTGCATCAATGACAACTATACAAATACTCTTTAACAATGTAGTTCCAACTCTAGAAAGCAGGA
Organism: uncultured archaeon; assembly: GCA_964493385.1. GTDB lineage: Archaea > Asgardarchaeota > Lokiarchaeia > Sigyniarchaeales > SOKP01 > Loki-b32. The sequence goes on from CAZBNW010000042.1 coordinate 9,496, forward strand.
TTAATAACAAGAGAAGGTTTCTTCAATTATATACAATAATTCCTGGAATTGGATTTATTCTTATGTCGGTGATATTCTTCATTCCAATTAGCATTCCTTTAATTCTCATTGTAATTGGATTTGGTTTTTCACGGAGTTTGATATTTGTTAAAGGAATTAATAAGCAAATAGAAACAGAGAATCGAGCCACTGTTTTAAGTACAATAAACATGGTAGCAAGTCTTATAAGGGCAATTCTTTACCCCCTTGTTGGATATTTTGTGATGTGGAATTTGAGCATAACATTTATACTATTAGGAACTTTAATAATCGTTTTTACGTTAATATCGAGAATAAAAAATGAATATTTATAAATTAAATCAATTTTTTTTTAAATCTAAAAGTTTGATATGAAAAAAGATGAATTCATATTATCAATTTAAAAGTATTTACTTGTTTAGTTCTTCTAAAATTATCTTAGCTAATTTTTTTCCAACTACCTGAGATAACTCCTCTTTAGAAGTTTTTTTAATATTATCAACACTTCCAAAATGTTTAAGCAATTTATATCTTGTCGCGGGACCTATTCCCTTAATGTTATCTAAGATAGAACCTATACGCTTTTTCCTCTGCTTTCTCTGTAATCTTATCGCAAATCTGTGCGATTCATCTCTCACTCTTTGGAACAATTTCAATATAGAAGAATTTTTAGGGAGATTAATTGATTCTTTCTCAGAAGGTAAATATATTTCTTCATATTTTTTAGCTAATCCAATAATGGGTATATTAAGGCTCAAATCTTTTAAAACTGAAATACCAGCATTCAATTGTCCTTTTCCTCCATCAACTAAAATTAAATCTGGTAATTCTAAATTCCTTTTTAAAAGCATGCTATACCGTCTTCTTAAAACTTCTTTCATCATTGCAACATCGTCAGGGGTAGACTTAGAACGAATTTTAAAATGCCTATAATTTTTATTGTAAGGTTTTGCATCAAGAAAATAGACCATAGAGCCAGTTGCATCAGTTCCATCGATATTAGAGATATCAAATCCTTCAATAATCTTAGGCAACTTTGGTAAATTCAAGATATTTTTCGTTTCCTCAAGAATATTTTCTCTAAATTCCTTATCATCCATCTTGATTTCTTCCATTTGGACTTGCTGGTCAACCATTACTATAGCATTTTTATTTGCAATCCGCAGTAAACTTGTTTCATTTTCATTAATTGGCGTTCTTATCTGTATTTCTTCTTTAATATCTTCTAAAAAAGCTTTAAGTACTCTAAATCTATCATTTATTTCAGGAATTATAATAATATCCGGTAATTGTGATTTAAAGTCTTGATAATATTGTTCTAAAATTGAATTTAAAATCTCTTTCTTCTGAATTAATTTCTCCCGTAAATCAAATGTAAAAGAACTTTTATTCAAAATCCTACTTTCCCGGATATGGATAATAACCATCGCCATATAATAATCATCATTAAAAAATCCAACTATATCCTTATTTGCTTCATGATTCATTAATACATGTTGTCGGTCAGTGGCATGATCTATATCTTCCAATTTATCTCTCCAGAAGGCTGCTAATTCAAAATTTTGCTCTTTAGATGTCTTATGCATTTTTTCTTCAATCTGTTTTTTTAATTCATCTGTTTCTCCTTTTAAAAACAGTTCGATTTTTGTAATATTTTCAAGATATTCTTCTTTAGAAATTGCGCTGAAACATGGACCTGGGCAGAGTTTTAATTGGAAATACAAACAAGGCCTCTTTCTTTTTTTAATAGGTTTTTTACATGAGCAGTAGGGAAATATTTTTCTTAAATCTCTTAATACTCTTATTATCTCCTTTTTATCTGTATAGGGCCCTAAAAACAAGTTATCTAGAGAATATTTTTCTGGGTTCCTAAGTATACGGATTCTTGGAAAGTCCTCAGAGTAAAAAATTGCCACCCAAGGATATGACTTAGAATCCCTCATAATTACATTGAAACGAGGGAGATGTTTCTTGATTTGGATATTTTCTAAAATTAAAGCTTCTTTTTCATTTTCAGTCACAATATATTCAATAGAATGTACTTTATTGACTAACTCTTTGATTTTTTCCTCATAATATGGATCTACATAATGGGTTTTCAGGAAATATTGATTTACCCTTTTTTTAAGATTTATAGCTTTTCCTATATAGATAATAGAACCTTTTTTATCAGCGAATAAATAAATACCCGGTTCATTTGGCAAACTTTTTCGCTGTAGTTCTAAGTCCTTCATGAAAAAATTAAAAACTATCAGTATTTATGATATAATAGTTTATTGATTTTTTTATTTTTATCAATATAGGTATTAATTTATAATTAATAATTAAAGAGAGTAAATGTTATTTATTATTATTAAGTATAAGCAATACTAGATTTGAAGCCGAAAATTAGTTTATAAGGATATTTTAATATTCATATTTCTTTATAATAAGAGGAAAGTAAGAGCTTCTATGGTTAATATTAGAATTTGTCCAAAATGTAAAAAACCTACGTTAAGAAATGCGATGAATGTTAGCGGTTGGCTAGCTCCAGACTTATATGAGTGTAGAGATGCAAAGTGTGGTTATATTGGTAGGTTTTTTATTGAAGTTGATTCAGAAGATTTTAAACTGGATCAAGATGAGACATAAGAAAATTATTTTAGAGTTCTGTAATATTAAATCTTTTATTTAAAAATATCTATATTCTTTAAAAAATAATAAATTTCGTGATAGGGAATGAAAAAATTATTTGAAGATGCAGAAAAGATTAAATCCTTAGAGATTCAGGGCGCCAGTAATGTAGCAATTAGTGCTATTGATTTTTTAAGTAATTATGCCAAAAGATTAAAATGTGAGAATATTGAAAAATGCTTTGAGTTTCTTTACAATGGTCAAGACATTTTAATTGATACTAGACCAACTGAACCTGCTATGAAAAATGGCTTGAAATTTATAATGAATAAATTAGAACAAGAAAAAGAAAATATTATTGCTGAATATATTTCTGATTTTATTGATAAGTACAAGAATCAATATTATGACATGATTCAAAATTCAAAGAAGAAAATTGCGGAAATTGGAGCGCGACGTATTCCTGCTGCTGAAAGAAAATTTGTTGTGATGACACATTGTCACTCATCTTTAGTTACAGCGATTTTAATGGAAGCAAAAAAACAGGGAAAAAATTTCAAGGTAATTAATACTGAAACTCAACCTCGATTACAAGGTAGGAAAACAGCACAAAAATTATTAGAAGTCGGTATTGAAGTCATTCATGTTATCGATAGTGCAATGAGATGGGCTGTTAGACATTTTCAAGTTGATCTGATTTTAATTGGAGCAGATAGTATAACTTCTGAGGGAACTATTATCAACAAAATAGGATCAAGGCTCCTAGCATTAGTAGCTCATGAAGAACATGTACCTTTTTACGTTGCATCTCCTTTATTGAAATATAATCCAGAAACCAATCTTGGTATTTTGGAAACTATTGAAATGAGAGATCCAAAAGAAGTATGGGAAAATCCCCCAGAAAACATAGAAATCCTAAACCCTGCTTTTGAAACAGTAAGTAGAAGGTATATAGACGGATTAATCACAGAAGCAGGAATTTTTGCCTCTAGTCACGTGACTAATTATTTTGCTAAATTATACCCCGAAATGGTGTAAGGTATCTTAAATGAAAGTTAACCCCATTTTTCAATTGCTCTGGCTAATTCAGTATTTTTTCTAGCATATTCTTTTAACTCATATCCATTTAAAACAGCATCAATAGCTTGTCTTATCGCTTTTGCTCCGGCTTCAGTTCCATCAGGATGACCATGACACCCTCCTCCAAATTGATATACCATATTTTTACCTAATGTTTCAATCAATTCAGGAACATGTAAGGGACTCAATCCCCCTGAGGCAACAGGCAAAACTGGCTTAGTAGCTCTCCAATCTTGATTAAGAGTTGTTATGTTGTTGCCTTTAATTTCTTGTTCTGTTATAGCCTTATTTATCTCTAACACTTCATTTTTAGCGCCTTCCATTTTTCCTATTATAGTACCTGTGTGTAATTGGTCCATGCCAATTAATCTCATTAGTTTTGCTAAAATTAGCATTGTCAGTCCGTGTTTCTTATTTCGTGTAAAAGCTGCGTGCATTGCTCTATGAGCGTGAATTATTGCATCTTTGTCGTCGATATATTCTCTAATTTCTTGTAAAGCAGAGAATCCTATCGTTAAAATATCAACCATTACATATTCTCCTCCATTATCTATTACAAAATCAGCTCGTTTTTTCATAGTACTTAGAGGTGCTGTTATATTTGGCATATAAAATTTTCTTTCTCCAGTTTCATTTTCAACTTTATCTCTAATTTTTAATGTTTCCGAGATTCTTTTCTCGAACTTGTTAAAAACCATACTAGTTAGATTTTCATCATCCTTGACAATATCTAATCCACCAATCCAAGCTTCTCCACATATATTTGCGTGTTCAACTTCATTTAGCCCTACCTTAGGTTTTACGATTGTGCCGAGAAGAGGCCTTCCATTTACTTTAGTTAATTTTCTGATACCTTCAATACCAGATTTTGGTCCCTTATAAGCATTGATAATATCTTTAGGAAAACTAATATCTAATAATCTTAACGACTTTAAAACCTTCATTCCATAAATATTTCCGGCAATAGCACTTAAAATCTGTGGTATATTATTTGCTTCAAAAAGTTCTTTAGTATAAGCAATCTTTATTATACTATTTTCAGGATCAATATAGAAAGTCGATGGCTTAAGTCTTTCAGCTATTTCAGCAGATAGAGTTGCTATTTCAGTCCAGGTGCCGATAGAACTTTCTTTTGCGATTTCTTCGGCAGCGTGTTCTAAATTTTTACATTTTGGTGAAATTTCTACATAATACATAGCAACTAAATCATTTTCACTTGGCTTATAGTCCAAATTTACATAATCCACCAATTTATATCACCATTTACCATTCAAACTTTAAAATGATTAAACAATAGAGAAATTTCCTGAGAAGAAATTCAATTACTGAATTACTATAATAAAATCATAAAAAATTAATAATATTTTTAATTATTTTACAGAGTGATAATACTATGAGTGAAGCAAATAAATCTTTCACAATTAACGTTAAAGACTTAAGTTTTAAGAACGAGCAACATGTTCTTGATTTAATTAGATTCTTATCCGAAGCATTACCACAAATAAACCTTAACAGGAACGGAAATGACATCGATGTAGAAATGCCAAAAAAATTATCTAAAAGAGCATTGAGACTTAGAATAAAAAAATTTCTTTATAAAAATGGATTATATAATGATTTCAGACCGATTTCTTTCAAAACAACTGAAACTGAAGGATATATTGTGAAAGAAAAGAAAATTGTTGAGTTAAGTTATTATTAACTCTTATTCTCTTTCAAAATAATTAAATTATTTAAAAAAATATATTTAAATGTGCCTTTAGAAGGAACCCACTTTAGTATTTCTATAAAATCTATAGATGATTTAATTCGATGTCTGAGTTTAGCAAGTTTATTAGAGCTCGCGGGCTGGCCTAAAGTTGGAAATGTTCATCGAACAAAAGATTTTGAAAAGACTAGATTTGAACATTTCTTAGCGGGAATCGTAGCAATTCAACCGAATTTTAGAGAATTTTGTGAAAAGATTTTTCAAATCCCTTTTAAGAACGAGGATGATTATGAGAAAATTGAGTTAGGTCATTTTTTTAAGAAATCTGCTGAAGAAATGATGAAATGGCAATATGGAGGCAATGTATTATTAGGACACATACTAATTCTAGCACCTCTAGCAGCAGCAACAACAATTTGTTTAAAAACACAAAAAAATAGCATTGATGATTTGAAACATAATATAAGGAAAGTTATTGATAAATCTTCTGTAAATGATACTGTAAATTTATACAAAACTATTCAGTCATGTAATCCTGGTGGTTTAGGAAAGATTGAAAAATATGATATTAATGATGAAAATGCTCTTACTGATTTAGTTTCAGATAAAATAAACTTAAAAAGAATATTTGAGCTTTCAAAGGAATATGATTTAATAAGTTTTGAATATTCTACTGGATATAATATAATTTTAAATGAAGGATTACCATATTTTGTTAAGGTATTTAATCTATATAGTGATATAAACATTGCAACAGTCAATACTTATTTGAACTTATTATCTTTACATCCAGATACTCTTGTTATTAGAAAATCCGGAATAGAATCTGCATTAAATATCTCAAAAATGGCAACAAATATCTTAGAATGTGGAGGTATTTCATCAGAGAAAGGTTTACGATTAGCAATAGAATTAGACAATGAACTTCAAGAAAAAAAAGGAAAATTAAATCCTGGTACTACAGCTGATCTCATTTCTGGAGTAATATTTTGTGCTTTACTTTTTGGCTTAAGATTTTGATTTCAAAAAAATTATTTGGGAGTAATAATATATAATTTTTAAGAGAACTTAATTAATAATTTCTGTTTGGGTTTAGGAGATTATGGAATTCTGCGATGAATGTGGAGGAATGATGTTACCTTCAAATTTAGATGGAAAAAAGGTATTCAAATGTAAGTGTGGAGCAACAAAGCCATTTGCTGAAGAAAAATCTGAAGCATATAAATTAACTACAAAAATTGAACACTCTATTAGAAATGAAGTTACTAATGCTTCAGATGTAATAAAATGGAAAGAAGAAAACTTAAAAAGTACAATAAAAGATTTTATATGCCCTAGCTGTGGATATAACAAAGCTTCCTTAGAAACAAGACAAACGAGAAGAGCAGATGAGGGAATGACTCATTTTATAACGTGTTTAAAATGTGGTCGCCATATTAAAATAGGAAGTTAGTATAAAGGATGATTAATTAAGTAGCTTATCATATAGTAATTGAGTTTCGATTTTTTCTGTGAATTTTAATTGTACGGTTTTATTTGTAGTTTTCAATCCAGAAACTATTTTTATTTGATTTGAACTAATATTTAGTTTCTTCTTGAGTAGATTAATTAGTTCTATGTTTGCCTTATTTTGTTTTGCCTTAGAACGAACTAAAATTGTAAGAAATTCTCCACTATCAATTATATCTTGTTGTCTTGAATTTGGTTTGACAATTAATCTTATTATAAAATTAGTATCTGAATATTTTTCTAAAAATTTCATTTTTTAAAACTAAATAATTCATAGTATAAAATTAAATAAATTCGTCTACTCTCTTTTTTAATAGGTTATAAGATGGTTTCGATAATCTAATACCACCTGCTAATTTATGACCTCCACCTACACCTCCTAATTCTTTCTTTATTCTAGTTATTATTTTATTCACCCCAATTCCTTTGTTTTTCTCAAGATAATTCCTTGAACACCGAATACTTAATTTAATTGTACCTGATTTTTTCTCAGGGCCTCCTAAAAATAAAATTTTATTAGGGTCGAATAGTTCATTTACAGCACTAAAACTAGCTGTATCTGACCAATTACTGGGTGGAATTTTTCCTTTTACTTCCATTAATATAGCTTTTTCAGTTTCATAGTGAGGTGATTCTATTGAAAGAGTTCTTAAATTTTTAGCAAGATTTTCAATATACTCAATGTACATACCTTTAGCATAACGCGTTATTGATTTTAATTGAATCATTGAAATAGCAGCACTTATATTCTTAAAACATAATATATTCAATAAAAGAGCATGTTCAAAAACAAACTTTAATAAACCAGATTTGTGAGATATTAAAGCATAATGGCCAAAACTATCAATATTAGCTTCTCTTTGGAGTAATTGAATTTCAGAATTACTTAAGTCAATAATTTTAGTTTTGGGATTAAGGTGTATTGTATTTAAAAAGGAATTGATTTTTTGATCTGTTTCTCCTCCAAATCCACTAATAAAAGGTAATATACTGTATTTCAAGCCTTTATTAATAGATTCATGCATATTTCCAAAAAGAATTAAACCTTCTTTATCTTCAATAAGTTCTTCATCTAATAATTCTTCATATACCTCTCGGTTAAATGACTGAAGCTTATCCATCGATTTTAACGAATCTCCAGCAATCCCTATAACTGCTAACCAACCTTGTTTAATAATAGATGGTTTTACTTTTTTTGCGAACATATATGTTAAAGTCGCTCCTGCAATATGTTCAAGTCCATCATAGCCGTAAATGGTCGGATTTATAAAAAAAAGATTTTCAGGATAATCATTAATGTGTATTTTATCTTCTACTTCATGGTGATCAAGGATAAAAAAAAGTTCTTTTCTATTTTTAATAATTGGTATTAATTCTTTTAAATTGGAGCCAACATCAGTAAAAATAAAGGCATTTTTATCTGTTTGCCTATTTGATAGAATACCTTTAAGATAATTTTCCCAAGAAACGGATCTATTATAAATAAAATAATCATAATTAAGATGCATTTTATATAGTAAGTTTTGGATTATGTGTAGACAACTTATTCCATCAGCATCGTTATGAGAAATGGTTATGACACGTGCAAAAGAATGATCAATGAATTGATCTACAGCATTGTTAAAATCTTCTAAAAATTTAGTTTTATCTGGACTATTGGCCATTTATATCATTATACTTTTAATATTCAAATTTATACTAATCAATAGGCTGAATAATAATTTATAGTCATTATCAAATTCTCAAGAAAGCAAATTTTTAAAATGTTTTATTTTAATTTTTTTCTCTTATTTTAAAACCTAATAAAAATCAAATAAATTCTATAATTATAAATATTCCGATATCATTTAGGTGTTATGAGGAAAATTAGTTAACACACAAAATCTAGAGAAAAATTATTTAATTTATTTTAATTTTCTGTTCTAAATACTTTGTAATTAAAAAATTTATCATGGTAAATAAAAAACGGAATTGTACTATTGTTAATATTAAGATTTTTCTAGTCCTTTTAACTATTTCTTTCATATTAATTCCGTTAGTTTTAAGAAGCATAAAATTTAACCCCAACACTTTAATCTATGATCCTCTCCCTAAAACAGGGGATTTCTCAAAGGATGATTATAATGCAATATTGACAGAAGAAAAGCACGCACTTGGAAATATTACAATAAATGATATTGATCTTAGTGAATTGGAAATGGGTTTCTACATCTATAATGAAACTTATCCGCAGATTTGGGAAGATTACAATTCAAGCATTTTGAACATAACACAAATTGATATGCAATTTGTTGAGACTATGGATCCAGCAATAGTAGATAATTTGAAGGAAAGTATAGAAGATAGAAATATTATAACAGTGAAATTAAATGAAAGCATATTCGTTGAATATAATAATTTGACGCAAGGATATTTAATTTATCATGCTCGTTTATATCCTTGTGATTTGCTACAATTTTTTGTCGATAATAATACGGAAGTTTTTGAATTAATTAATGAGACTGACTATATTATTGATGAAGATGGTTTTATAGTTTTTAATTATGACAATTATTTTCAAAAGGGTCCTACTTTAAATTTTTCAATGTATCTCATATGGGAATATGATATAAATATCGAATACTGGAGCTTAGCTCAATATATCGGAACTAATCTAATTATGAATGAAACAGAACAAAATTTTACGGCTAAATATAGCTACAACTTTACTTTAATAGGAAAAAAATTTGGACAAACTATCATTGTAAAAAATATTTATGTTGATAATATCGATCTCTCCTTAACAGTTAATCTACCAGATAAGAGTTTATTGAATAATCATAATCTCGAACTAAATGGCGAAATTGTTAATATCAATGATCATTTAAACGATACAGATAAAACGATTGATATACTTTTAACAGATTATTTTAATGCTAATCAGAGTAAATTCTCTTTAAATTTCACATCTTCATTTACGTTAAAATTTGTTGATCCCGTTGGAGATACATGGGCAATAGACAGACTTGTAGCAGAGAGGAATATACGAGAGAGAATTTATTTCCCCTCACTACTAAATGGACCACAACATATATATCTCAAACATATATCATTTTATGAACCTACTATTTATTTTGATCAATTAATTAAGGATCGATTTGATCAATTAATTAGTAATTATTCGTTATTTGAAAGAAATACTGCACTTTTTGAATTGAATACTTCTCTCACAGGGAAAGAGGGAATACAAGTGAAGGTTCCTTACTTAATTGTTGGAGAGACTTGCCCTTTTATAATTAAATACAAAGCAACTCAGAATTTAAGAATTATAATAACAGACAATATAAAAATGCCCTTAGTAGGAGCAAGTGTTGAAGTTTTTTATTTTGGTCAGAAATTTGGCACATATATATCTAATGACCAAATTCAACCTATACCCCCTGGAATAACTAATGAACACGGAGAAATTGTATTAAAGAATGTTCCTCATGGAAATTATACAATAAGAGTGTACTACAATGCAAAATTCATTATCGAATCAACAGTCAGTACCTATAATGAGATAAATTATATATATACAAATGTTCCTCATGTTCCTCTATGGATATTAATTTTTGGAATTATTAATGGAACTATCCTAATTATTGGGGTGGCATTTTATCTAAAATATAAAAAAACGCGCTAATTTACTTTGATTGTTATTTTTTGTGATGATATTGATGATATTAAATGTTAATATTTTAGCTGTCGTTAAATATACTATTATACATAATAGAAAAAGTTTTGTAATACGAAATAAAATGGTAAATTTTGTAATATAAGTGAGAAAAAGAGTTAGAGACTTCAACAGAGAGAAGATATCCAAAGGGCAAAAAAAGAGTTATCCCTTATAACGACATTTTTAAATTGTAACTCTATTTAAAGAAAAAATAGAGATTAGGTACCAAATTCAGTGATGATATAAATTATTTATTGAGATAAAAAGATTAGATTGGTCATATATATTATGTTTAAAGAAATATTTTTATTATATCGAGGAGTTGCATTAAATATTAAAAAATTTTCTAATGAAGAACTTCTATATTATTGATAATCTCATAACGGAATGCGTTTACCTTTTTCTCATAAGAAATTTCTTTATCTGCATATCTATCTCTATCTTCATCAATCCTTAGATTGTAAAATCATTCATCTATAAAATTAACCAAAATAGCTTAGGAGGGAAAAATATATTCATTAAAATATGTAAAAATACTGATAATATTATAGCAATATAAATGATTCGTTTAATTGAAAAAATCTTTTCTATTTTGTTATTTAAGAACAAATTTAATCCAGGAATAAGAAAATTTATGCTCAAAAACATATATATGAAAATAAATAATTCTAAAACGTAAATTGTGGTATTTAATTCATTTACATATAAATAAACTAATGAAATGATAGCAATACACATAAAAATGACCCCAATAATGAGAAATAAAATATTTTGTACTGTTTTTTTCATAACTTGTCTCTAGAAAAAATTAGGATAATTCATAATATAATTTTTATTAATAATCTTAAATTTATAACTAATGGGGTTTGAAATTAATGGTGAGATAGCAATACACATAAAAATGATACCAGTTATGAGAAATAAATTATACTCTAATTTCACCCTTTAACTCCTCTTATTTTATTTTTGACTTTGTTACAAGGTTGTTTGGCGAGAGTCACCCTATATCTTTTGTTTATGGATTTTACTAAAAAAGATGATAGAAATTTGATTTGTCTCAATGAAAACGATGGATTATATAATATTACTTTTGCTATAGGTATTAGTAAATAGAAATCTATCGTTTATTTATATTAAACTGTTTTTCTTAAATACTAATATATATTACAACATAAGTAAGGAAATATTTCCTTGAAACAAGAATTTCTATTATCATATTGAGGATCCTTTTAATGGTTTTTTTATGACAATGGTAAT
>CAZBNW010000043.1:0-20104 GCA_964493385.1 uncultured archaeon
TTTTGGTTTTAAGCTAAAAATTCCGAAGGAAATTAGTAAAATTTTTTAGGAATGATTAATTATCCCACTTACTCTTTTTCACTGAAATATTTTAGCAGTTTTAATACTAAGGAGTGGATTTTAGGCATGGAACATAGAAAATTAACATTGGAACATGATAAAAACTTAATCGATAAAATTCTTGACAATATAGATATGAGATTTATAATTCTCTTCCTTTATATCATAAGAAATGATTTATTTAAAGATTTAAGTGATCAAACTCTCATAGAATCTTATGAGAGGATTTTAATATTAGATGAAATTTATAAAAACAACGTTGTAAATTTCTGGGATGAAGAGTTTATTGAAATTTATATAGATTTAGGTTTAATAAAAAATGTTCGAAGTTTGAGAGAGTTTGAACAAAAAAATGAAGATTTTATTATAAAGTTAGGAGAAGAAACCATAACAATTGAAAAAGATACAATCTCTGTTCCAGATGATACACTTTTTTTAATCATAAATAAGAAATTTAAATTTTTAACTAGAAGGAATTTTAATTTAGCTCTTACAAGGCTAGAAGGTGTAAGATGTGAGAAAAGTAGTATTATTCATTCATTAATTTCTGGAATCGGTGAACATGATTATGCAATATCAGATGATTTTTATTATATTTTAGACCGATATGGGAATATTTATCAAGCAATTAAAATTGAAGTTACCATTGAAGGGTTTTTTCAAAAGTTTAAAGAAATTCAAGAAAAAATTAACAGATTTATTAAAATTTTTGAACCAGCATTAAATACAAAGCTAATTATGAAAAAAATCAATAAAGCTATAGAAGAAAATAAAGATATTTTTCAATATCTTAAAGATGAGAAAGTGGAACTCTCAGATAAGTTCACTTATGACAAAATTAAAAAAGATGATGACATCTATAAACAATGGAATTCTCAATTATTGTCCTTATTAAAAAAAAGGCACAAAATGGAACAAATTAATAAGAGATTGATGGAATTGAAAAAGATATATTCAGGTAAGGACAAAAAATTTAATTATTTGGAATTTATTGAAAAAGTTTCTTTTAATGAAGATGAAATAGTAAACAATATTCAAAATTCATTGATCACCTTGCGAAAAGAGCTAGTTAATATTAATGAACAAATTTCCAAACTAACCGAGAAAGAATTAAAATTATTAAATCTGGATTATGAAAGATTAATATTAATGAGTAGTGATGATTAAAATTGAATTGTCCTGCATGTGATATCGAGATGGAGATGTTAGTAGAGGGAATTTTTCAATGCCCTCAATGTAAAAAAATTATTAAGCAAAAAGATAAAAAAGCAGAAACAGAGGAGAAAAAGAACATTGAAGAAGGCGATTTTCAAGATGGTGATTATTTTCATAAAAACGCAAGTTTGAATAAACAATATGAGATCTGTGAAAAAGGAATTACAATAGATAAAACCGACAATCGATTATTCGCAGCATTAATTTGCCATAGTGCCTATTTAAAAGACGAGAAATATGTGAGATTATCTTGGTGGAAAAATTATCAACATGCGGGGATGTTCAAAATCTATGATAAATACGTTTTAAATAATCTTATAGTAGCTTTGGAAAAAGTTGATGAATCTTTTGATGAAATTTGGAGTTGGAGTGGAAGATACGGGAAACAAGAACCGAAAACTAAAGAGGAGTTAGAAAAAGAAAAGAATTTAGAGATTATAAAATATAGGATTCTTGAGAACAGAACCTGTCCTAGATGTAAAAAAAAAATGGATAAAATGAAATCCCATTATGAGTGCCAACACTGTGGAGAAATTGTTATATTAGAAGGATATAACCAACCAATTTTTAATATTTCACCAGAAGATCTCGATCTAAAGTTTCATGCAAATTTACCGATAAATTTTTACTTACCTGTGAGTGGGATAACTCTCAAATGGTTGATGGGTGAATGGAAAGCATTGGCAGTGATATATTCTAAGGATAATCCAAGTAAAAAATGGTTAAGGTTCTATTGGTGGATACGAGATTTAAGAAATATTTTAAAATATGGACAGAGAGAAATGGGAAATGGTACTCAAATGGGTTGGAAAACTCAGAAAGGCATCTCTTCTCCAAATATTTATGATAAGAAGTTTGTGAGACCACTAATCAACGCGTTAAAAAATATTTCATTTGAATTAAATTGGACAATAAATTAAATAGGCTGAATTAGGAATGTAGAGAAAAAGATGGCAGAAATTCAAGATATAACATGGAAAGGATTATTAAATGGTTTTGAAAATGGGCTTGAAAAAGCATTAGAAGAACTGCAAAAAAGAGATGTGGAGAACATTCCTGGAGCAAGAGAAGCTCTTATTCAAAGATTAAACAATATGAAACTTCATTTTCCAAAAAATAATGGAGATATTTTTTCAAAATCGATTAACGATAAAATTCAAAATGCTTTTTTTCCAAATACCAAGAATTTCTCCAAAGCTTTTGAAAAAATTTTGAAATCAAGAACTCACGAGCAAGATTTTATCATTAATGAATTATTAAATGGATTTGTAACTTCTAAAGCAAATGTTATAGCATCTGGAACTCAAGGACCGATAATAGATAGAATGGTTGAGGTGTTTAGCAAGAGAAATGACTTTCATATCGTTGATCATCAATTTTTTGCTATGTTTGGAGATCCAAATAAACCACGTCATTATGTGAAAAATCAACTTGAAGAGCTTGTAAATATGTTTGGACTTGTGTCCAAAGAACTCGTAATTGAAAAAGATATAAGAAGGAGCGAAGAAAAAATTTATGTGTTCTATACATTTCCAGATGAAATCATAAAAATTCTTGAAGAAAAATATTTGATCATTGATGAAGAATTAGGATATGCTTATGTTTCAAAAGATTTTGATAGAAATGTATTTATATGCATGTTTTTAGCAAATGTTGCCATAAATAGGGATGATATTGAAAAAATTGGCGGATCTTACACTATTAATGGGATTTCAGCTATATTTGCATTAATTTTATTACTTAGCTTCATGCCAAAATTAAGTATTGATGAAACTAATCCCGTTTTAAACGATCCAAGTTTTGATGAAAAAAATATGAGTGTTATTCCGAAATCTTGGATGATTAAACAAGTTTTAGAACCCTTATTCGAATCACTCATCAAAATCATAGCGTACAGAATAGGAGGAGGGTTGTGGTTATCGAAAATAATTGATTCAGAAATTAATAAAAAGATTCATAATCAAATAAGATTTCTTCTTAAGGATGTTAATAAATGGATACTTGGGAATTTATGTCGTGTGGAGATACCCATATTCGTTGAGATATCTAATATATTTACCGAAATTTTAGTAGGGTATGAGGAAGAATAAAATCATTATAAATTGAGGCAAAAAATGAGTTATAAGAAAAAGTCTACGAGAAAAGTAAAACCAGGGAGAAAAAGAGAAAAATGGACAGATATACTGCCAAGATACTTAACTTTTTTAAGCCATATGCGTCCAATTCTTAGAGAGACAAGAAGAATAATTATTGATTTAGATGCAGATTTATTATTAGATACAGAAATTTTAGATAAAATACGTCAAGAAGAAGAAAAAAGAAATATTCGTAAAGTCAGAGCACTCTCAGAATTTTCTGCTATGTATAGATCCAATGTTTATGAAATTATTAAAGATTTTATTGTTAAATATCGAGATAAAATCCCCATCATAGACATTAAAGATTACATTTTAGATTTTCTTCATGAATCAGTTGATGCATTGAACGTTTTACGTCATATAACTAATCCTGATGAATTGAATATGGAGAATACATATTTATATCAATTGGTTAAATTTGTTGAAGATAAATTATTTCCAAGAGGATCAAATCTAAAAATCATATATAATAAGTTATTACAGCATTCCCCTGAATTTTACGAGTGTCAACGACATCTTTTACAAACTCATACTTATTATCGAGAAAATTTAGAAAGTTCAGATTACTTTGAAATTCCAGGAATATCACCAAAAATTTATCAAATAATTAACAATATAACCTCACTTTATAACTTAGATCCTAATTTTGGAGAATTTCCAGAACGGGAAAATCATGAAATTCCATTAATATTAAAAAATGATGTATTTCTCCCCTATATTGATGCGATTGCGATTGCTGAAGAAGAAGCTATAGAAAAAGTTGCTGAACGTATAGGTTTACGTATAATTGATGGGATATTTTTAGCACCCCAAGAAGATTTTGTAGAAATTTTATTAGAAAATAACTTTTTGAGGGAAAATAAGCAATCGGATGGAACAGTAAGATTCTATCCGCAATTAAGCAATGAAACATTAATAGTATATTATTTAGCTTTTGCGTCTCAAAGACGAGGTTTTTTATCAAAGGAATTAGTAAATTGGATTTCCATGAATTTTGCGTTCCTAATATATATGGGTATTTTAAAATGGAAATTATCTGACGAAAACGTATTCTATGCAATCTTTAAAGATCTGCAAACAAACGAAAAAGTACTTCCATATTTGATGAAATTAATATGTTTTCCGAATTATTTAGGATTAGATAAGATGAAAATTAGAGATTCAGTTCAATATAGAAAAGAAATTTTTAATTTTATTGGATCCCAAATTGATAATCTTAAAGAATTTATTAATGAAATTGCAATTTATAATGAGAAATTAAAAAAAACACACAAGAAAAACTAAAATAAAAAAAATGAGTTGATAAAATATGGGTAAATCTAGTACTGAGAAGGAAGATACTATAATATATTCTGATGATGTTATAAAAGAACGAGTTGGAAAATATGGAGCCGTTTATCTTCCTTCAGATATTAAAGAAACCATAGATGATATTTTAGGAAATGAAATAAAAAAAGAGATTTTAGATGACTTTTTTAAAGCATTAAAAAAATATGATGAATTTACTGAAAATTTAAAAAATACTAAATTAACTCCAAATCTGACAGTTCTTCTTTATGGTCCCCCGGGTACAGGAAAAACATCTTTAACAAGAGGTTTTGCCAAAAAATATGATATCCCAATATGTGTTGTAGAATCTGATAGGCTTGTATCACCATTACTTGGAGATACAATTAAAAATATTCGAGGAGTTGTTGAATTAGCAGCTGAAATTGCCAAAGAAAGAGGAGCTTTTATTTTATTTTTTGATGAAATCGATGCAATTGGCTCTGAAAGATCTAATATTCATGAAGTAGGAGAAATTAAACGAGCAGTAATTTCTTTTCTCCAAGTTATTGATAGAATAAATTATGAGGGAGTACCACTAGCAATTTTTGGAGCTACAAATCATCAACATCAGCTAGATTCGGCAATATGGCGTCGTTTCACATTTCATTTTAAATTTGATTTCCCCGATTTTCATCTAAGAAAAAAAATTATTGAATCCTTCATCAATGAAGTAAGAAATGCGAAAATTGGGGTTGATGATTCAATTTTTTCGAATTTAAACAATGAATATAAAGAAGTTCAAGTAGTATCAAAAGAATTAGAGGCTAAATTAGGACGATATGTTTCTGAATTTGATGATAATGTTTTATGGGAAGAAATTAGAAAAAAAAATAAAACAGAGGGGCTTTTATTTTTAACATATGGATATTCTGGATCGGACATTGAAAGGGGGACTAGAGTTGCTTTATTGAAATCAATCAATATGGGGCTTTTAACTTATGATATCTTTTATAATTCATTAAAGTTAGTTGGTGGCACTGCTATTCATGTTCAAAGACAAGATATTTTAGGTGACACAAAACAAATCTCATCACGTATAAGGAGATATAAGGAACATAAAAAAAGTACCCCCGGCCCTCCCGAAATATAAATAAAATCAAAATGAGTTAATTATATAATAATTTTTTTCTTGTATATTATGAGTAATAATCAATTATTTAATCTGGAAAAAATTAAGGAATTAACAATTCCAATTGAAGAACTCCAAGTAGAACTAAATCAATTAAATGAGAACTCATCAAGAATTACTAAAAATATAGATATCATTGAAAAAGATTTTATTGATAAGAATTTTCTTTCCCAGATAGCAAGTATAAAAGAATTGATGCAAAAAGTAAATAATAAATTGAATAAGATTTCAAAAATTAATCTCAATAAATTTCTGGATTTTCAGGACAAGCTAGTTAGAAAATTTAAAGAAAATTTTAAAGATAATTTAAAAAATTTAAATATTAATGAAGAAATAACAAAAAAAATAGGATTATCTCTAATAGAAGATAAAAAGATTAGCAAAATCATCGATTTTGTATCCTCTATTCCTTCAATTGAAATTCCACAATGGTTAGAGCTTTTAGATTCTTTAAAATATAATACACTTTTTCTAAAATCAGTAAAAAAATTGAAAAGTTATTATCAAGATTCAATACAAATAAGACTTAAAACAGAATTGAGTAAAATTCCTGAGGATACAGATCCAATTTTATTAAGTGAGTATAAAAAGTTTTTCGAAGAGAATTCTAGTTTGACATTTATCGAGTTCTTGCAAACTCTTGAGAATCAGTTAGCACACCAAGAGCTAATAGCTAAAAGAGAGGTTATAAAAAAGGCAAGAGAGAAAGAAGAATTAGAAAAACTAAAAAAGAGACAAAAAGAACAAAAAGAAACATATGAAGATTATTTGAAGCTTTCTGAAAGAGAATTTAAGAGATTGAGACGGAAAAAACGCAGAGAAAAGTTAACAGATATTTCCACAAAACCCAATGAAAAAAAACCAATTGAGATCAGCGATGAAGTTTCTGAAAAAATTAAAAAATTTAAGTCTAAATTTGAAAAGAGCTTTAATGAAAAATACATGATTCAGAAAGATGAAGATAAAGATCCTATTGATTTAATTAGAAAAAGGAAGAAGAGAAAAGAAAAAGAGTATAAGCAATACAAAGAACATTTTAATAATCAATAATTAAAAAGATAAAGGTATTGAACATTCAAGGAAACAATTTTAAGGTATCCATTGGGTCAAAAGAAGTTCTAATTCAAGATAAATTCTCATTGATTAATGGAAAAATCAAAAAGAATTTATTAAATAAATATAAAAATGATTTGTTTCTTGAACTTTCTGGAGATTTAAATAAAATTCCTATTGAAAAACTGATTGGGCTTTTACAAGAAGAATCTGAAGAATTTCATAAATTAGTGAGATCTATAAAATTATTAGATTTTTTACATGAATATCGTAAAATTGTTTCTAATAATATAACTATCTCTTCACAATACAATGAGATTATACAAAATTTAATTCTTATTCTCAAATATAATGAGCTTTTAAAAGAAAAGGAAGTGCTACTAAGAGAATTAGAAGTATCAGAACAGTATAAAAAATCAAGCGATGCTACCGCGATAACAGATTTACTAAAGAAATTATATAAATCCTTAGCCACAAACAAAAAAAAATTAGAGTTTCTAGAAGAAGATTATTTACAAAGGAAAAATCAGGTTGATCAGATTAAAAAAGTAATGAATGAATATAATTCAAAAATTCAGGAATTAACCAATCAAAAAAAACAATGCTTTAGCCAAATTAATAGAATCACTCGAGAAATGGCGGGGGAAACTCAAGGATTAAAAAAAGAGAATAAAAATGATATATTAAAGTCCAAAAACAATTTGTCAAATGCAGAAAAAATAAAAAAACTGCAAAAGAAAGCAAAAGAAATTCAATTTGAAATTAATAATATTAAGTCAAAAAAAGATCAAACTCAGTTAAAGTTAGAAGAATTAACTCCAATTTTCGAAGTTTATAAAAATGATTATCAAGCAGTTTTAGAAATAATCAATACTGAGGAAAAAAGAATAAAAGATTTACAATCTGAACTTAAAAGCAAAATTAAAGACGGCGAAAATACAATTATTAAGGAAATTGATTTAATTGATTTAAAATCATTAAGACCATCACAAGAAATTAAAGACGATATTGAAAAAAAAGATTCTGAATTAGATAAGATAATAATTCCAGAAATTTATTATAATCCTCAGAATCCTAGTGACTTATATCCAATCATTAAAAAACTAACGGAGTTTGATAATAAAATAAAGAATCGTGAATCAGATATTATTATCACTTTAGATGAAAAAGAAACTTCCAACTGTATCGAACAATTTAGAGAATTAGAGAATGCTCTGAACGAGATAGAATCTTTAACAAACAAATTTTTATTTGAGATTAATTTAAAATCCCAATTTAGAATTATAGTAAGTGATGATCATAAGAGCTTCCATATTAATTTAAAATTCATTAGAAAGGATAAGGAACAAGTTGATTTTGAGGAATTAACTACTCCTGAAAAAATCTTCTTCATTATTGTATTTTATATCTCAATAAAACTCTATATAAAAATAGAAAATATCATTTTTTCAAATGTATCAATTTTAAGTAAATATAATAAAGCAGGTTCTATTTATAGAACAATAAGAACTATTTTGCCAATTTTCGAAAGAGAGGATGCTCTATCAAAATTTAATCTAATCTTTATCATTTCGAACTTAGAATTGAAAAAAGAAATTAAAAATTTAAAAATTACAACAATTAAGGAGAGCTGAATATATTGTCTATTGAAAATAATAAAATAAATGAAATAGTGAAAAATATTACAAAACTTATTTTAACAAATTCTCAAAAAGTTATTAGAGAAATAGATCTTAGAAATTTAAGTAAAGATTTCAACTTTGATCGAATTATGAGTGATGTTTATTTGAATTTGAAAAATGTAGGTTTTGAACTTATTAAAACAAAATTCCTCGAACAACAATTTTACATTCTAACTTCTAATGGCAAAGATGATAATATTACACCATCTCAGTATGGAATCTTAGCCTTAATAATAACTTTAAGTAAAGAGGTTGATGAAAATATAAAAATTGAGGATTTAAAAGAAATTTTCACTGAAGTATGGGTGACTGATGTTCAATTTTTAATTGATAACGATTATTTAAGAAAGTTTGATGAGTTAGGAATAATTAAAGTCACACCATTAGGGAAAGCAACAATGAAAAATATTATCAAAGAATTGCAGCTTAAAAATTTGCTTAACGTATTTGAAACTGAATGAAATCTTAAAATTTAAAAAATAAAAAAAAGTTATTCTTCTGGTGGACTCTCTAAATCCATTTTAAATTGTTCGAAAATCTTTCTCACACGTTCAGCTGAAGGACCAGTTCCTCTTACTTCATTTTCATCAACAATGATTTTTCCGTTTAATATAGAGATAATATTTTGATCTTCTCTATAGTTAACATGCCCTTTTGAGAAAATCGTGGCAATTCTATCTGCTAGAGCTTGCATAGGGAATGGTTCTTCTTCTAAACTTACAAAGCTATAAAACGTACTTCTAACAAACAATTTTGGAAATGATTTATTTTTTTCATTTTTAGCATTAACAAGAATTAGGTTGGAGTCTTCAGAAACTCCCTTTAATTGACCAACAAAAAACTTATCTTTATCAAGATATACTTTGACGATCTTATCAATTAATGACCCTAACTCCGTATTATATTGTCTTATTGACATGATGGATCAGAACTTTTATGTTTAATATAATAATTATGTTCTCTTTCTTTTATTCTTAATATAATTAATTTAAAATCTCATTTATAAGTTTGGAGATATTTTCTCCAGTTGTAGCGCTTGTTATAAAGATTTTAAGATTTGGATTAATAATTTTCGCATCTTTTATCATATCTTCAATAATAACATCCATAATATCTTTTAAATCAATTTTATTAATAACTGCAATATCAGAATATTTAAATAACATGGGATGCTTTTGAATTACCCAAGGTCCTTCTGTTATGGAAACTATTACAATCCGTTTCTCAGCACCAAGAATAAAATCAGAAGGACAAATCAAATTCCCCACATTTTCTATGAAAAGAATGTCAACTTCATTTAAATCATAATTTTTTAAAACTTGGGAAATATGATATGAATTCAAGGCACATTCCCGACCTGTATTAATCTGAATTGTTCTAACACCATGTTTTTCAATTCTATCTGCATCTATTCTAGTAGCTACATCACCATTAATAACAAAAATTCTATAATCTTTTGTGATTCTTTCAGTAATACTTTCTATAATTGCTGTTTTTCCTGCTCCTATTGCTCCAACAAAATCGAAAGCTCTTATATTTTTCTCTTTTAATATCTGCTTATTTTGTTCTGCCAATCTATCGTTATTTTCAATCAAATCTTCATTTAACTCAATGATTCGCGAAATTTTTTTTTCAGACATTATTAAAAAAAAATCTTGTTCTTAGATAATTTTTACTGATTTAGACAAAAAATTTAAAGTAGGATTTATTGTTTCCCAAATTTATACTTATATACAATATAAGCTCCTAAAACTCCACCTAATTCAGGTAAATAAAATGCTATATATATTGGCTCATATAGCGCATATAATAATGCAGGAATTAATCGAAATAATATAATTATTATTAAAAAAGCTCTTCCTTTCATTCTAATGGGAAGAAAATACATTACTGCAGTAATTCGTTGGTTCATTATTGGAAATATTGAATATGATATTAGACTTAGTATTCCACCCCAAGCTAATCCTACTGGAACAACAAAATGCTCTAGGGGATAGTAAAATACTAATGAAATTCTTAGTAAGACATAAAACATTGCTGAGAATAAACATCCTATGAGATATATTTTAATTAAAAATTTAGTACCATAACTCATTTCAATATTTCTAGTCATAAAATATAAAATATACAACATAATAAACAAGAAAAATAAACTTAAAATATCACCAGAGCTAACCAAAAGACTAGTAAAAAAAGTGTAGTATGTAAACTTATACACTAATCCGTTTAAACTCAAATAGATATATTGAGGGATTTCATTATAGGAAAAAATTAAAGCGACAATTGAAAATAACATAATCATAATAAATAAAATCTTAGTACCTTGATATTGGGATGATTTTGCATAAGGTCTTTTATAACTCCGCAATAATCTTTCTCTTTGTTTTTCCTGTCTTTTTAAATATTTTTCTTCATCTAAATAAACACGTGGTAGTGGCTTTTTTGAAACAACATCTTTCGATCTTCGGGGGGATTCTCTTTGTGTAGTTGGAATAACTGGCACATGTTTTAACTCAAATGTACATTCGTGGTTTTCAGGTAAACGATGTTTTTTACAATAAGTTCCTGCACAGTATTTACAAGTAAATGGTAAATAACTAATTTGACCGCCACAAAATTCACAAAATGTCAGTTTAATTCACCAAGAAAGCAATAAATTATTTCAATACCTTCATCAAAGAATCTAAAAGTATAATAATTTAAAATTATAATCCTTCATAATTTTTACTTTTTATTTTTTTCCTCTCTTTTATTTAATCCTGAAAGTTTTAAAATTTTGAAAGAAATAAAAAGTTTTTATTAGGGCTCCAAATTCTCTTTCACTTTTATGGAAAATAAGGATTAGAACCGATTGGAGCATAAATAAGCATATATGTTATTATTAATAGCACTAATAATGAACCACATAGAGCCAGATATACTTTTTTATTCCATTTCCAAATGTTTTGCCCATCTAGGATACCAATTGGAATCATATTAAATGTACCTAGCATGAAATTTAAATTCGCAGCTAACCCGATTAACATGTTGAGTGGATAATAATAAGATGGAATTATGAAAGAGACAATGAAGAGGATGGTACCGTATACAAGATTAACTGTAGGTCCAGCTGCTTTACACAAACCTGTAGTTCTATCTATTTTACTTAACCCTAAAACAACAACAGCCCCTGGTAAAGCTAATGAAGGGAAACTTGGTCCGCCTAATAATGAATATAAGCCAAATATAAGTCCTGAAACTGTTAAAATCATTCCAAATGTTAATAATCTAAATTTTGTTTGAAGTCCAAAATGTATTGCTACTTGTCTATGCCCTAATTCGTGGAAAAGAAAAGCTGTAGCATAATAACCTGCCAACATAAAAATTGCCCATGTAAGCCCAAAATCGATTAATTGCTGGTTGTAGAAGATTAATATACCAATAATAAAAATGAGCGATACACCAATTATAAAATGTAAAAGTTCTGATTTATGAGGCAATAAGATTCCTTTAAATTCAATTCCTGAATCAGGATCAAAAGCGTTTACTGGGATTTGACTTTCTTGGCGATACCAAGTATATGTTCCATCTGTAGTCCCTCGTATTTCTCCGGATGTAACTGGTTGTTGATACATTTGTTCTTGAGAAATTGGTGATACTTGGGAATTCTGATTATACGTTTGAGATGTTGTTGGAGATTGTTGTATTCTTAAACTGTCTCTTACAATATTACAATCATGATTTATTGGTTCTTTATGTCTTATACAATAATTATATCCACAATCATTACAATAAAAGGGTTCTCCAACTATTTCTTCCCCACAATGAGCACAATTTGCCATAATTACTACCTATTATAATGTATTTAATTTTTAAAAGAAATACTTTTTTAATAAATTATAAAATTAAAGACTTAAAATTTTATTGACCTTCCTTTTTCTTAAAATTTATCTTGAAATCTTTAATTGTCTCTCCTAAGACTTATTAATGTTAAATTAAGTAAAATATATTAAGCTGAAGTATATTAATTAATTAAAGTTAAAGATTTCAGAAGTGGATGTTATGAGTGAAGATGAAAATGAAAATGAGATGTCACTGGATGAGGAGCGTAAGAAATTAAAAGAAATGGGAATCAATAGTACATGGGATATCTTGACAACTGGTGAAAAGAAAAAGAAAAAACCGGAAGATAAACCTGCTTATAGGGGATTTAAATAATTTCTTAAATATTAGCTTTTAATTTCTTTAAAATTTTAAAAAATTCTTTATTATCCAAAAAATAATTATAGATCGTAGCATTAAGTTTAAATGTTAACACCCTAATTTAGACGATCAAAAATGGGTCATACGGTATATTGTCCTACTTGTGAACGTGAGGTGGTACTACGACGGAAGAATTTTGATCACGTTTATCATGAGGTCCTGTGTTTTATGGTATTCTTAACCTTAGGGCTTGGGTTTATCATATATTTTATTCTGAAGTATTCAAAAAAGCCTAATACATGCCCGAACTGTGAATCAGTATTTGATTTAAAAAGTCTGCCCTCAAAAACATTGAGTATCAAACAGTCTTTAGGTTCTAAAAACAAATTCACTCTGCCTTAGTTTTCATTTTTTTATTGCATCTAGGGCAGGTTTTATCATCATCAGTAAGTTCTTTCTTCATAATTGTTTTTTGATATTTGCATTTTGCATTTGGACAAACAAGCGTATATTTTTTCAAATCTATTGATTGTTTATCAAGAACTTTATTCTGTACCTGTTGACCTTTAATTTTTTTCGCTTGAACGGGAGGTTCCTTTTTTTTCTTTGTTTTTGTTTCTATATCTTCCGACTTGAGCCACTTGTCTAAACCCACTCGATATTCACCTTAGAAATCTCTAATTTTAAAGAAAACTTAAAATATACAATTAAAAAAATAATTTCCTAAGCTTAATCCTAATAAATAAAAAAAGAGAAAAAAAATAAAAATTTGTTTGTCAACAATAATTTGTTAAAATACCTGTACGTCACCGGCTATTAGTCTTTTTCTTAAATCAAGAAAACTATTTTTGCTCATTTTTTCATCAAAAACTTCATTAGCAATCTTTCTTACCGACTCAAAATTAACATTCTCTGCTTCAATTAATTCAATTGAAGAAATCCAAGGATCTGTTATCTTTCTACCTATTTGAGATAACAATTTAACATGTGCTTCTATTATATCCCCTTGCCCTTTATTAACTATTTCTCTAGCAATTTCCGTACTTATTACATTGTATAATTTTCCTACATGATTTATTGGATTTTTTCCACAAACAGCCTCCAAGCTCATGGTTCTACAAGGAGTTATAAGACCATTAGATCTATTGCCTCTTCCTACCTCCCCGTCATCCCCGGCTTCCGCACTAGTTCCCGTAATCGTAAGATACAGAATCCCTTTCTCTATATTATCTGCTACATTTACTTGGCAAGTAACATCTCGTTCAGGGATAATATCTGCAGCCAAGTCCAATACTGCATCTCTGATTTGATTAGTATAGCTTACATATTCACTCGCATCGTTGATATATTTGCTAATCATTGCTGCTGCAACAGTAATTCCGACTTCATTTTCAGTCCTTTCTACCATAATTTTCACATCTTCCCCCGAAGCCTCACATCTGTCCTTAAATTTATCCGAATTAATCATCCTTTCTGCTTCCAAAGCTATTTTTTCAACATCTGAATAAGGAGCATATCCTACTCCAAAACTAGTATCATTAGCGAGTGGAATTTCTTCAGAATGATGAGATTCATCAAAAACTCCTGTCAAATCTATCGATCCTGGTCGAACAGCATAATCAAACTGGATATCTTTGTTTAAATCAAGGTTTCTAAAAATACTGGAAAGTACCTTGCGCTGAGTTTCTATACAAATAGTCGGAATAGGGATATATTCAAGTTTATTTGTCCCATCACCGCATTCTGTAAGAATCTGATTTATTGCTCTTCCAACAATGAGAAAATATTGTGGTTGGATAATTTGTCCGCCACCATATTTTGGTATCGCCGTGCCCCCGACGAGAGCAGCCTTATCGACATTATGATGGTAAACACGACCGAAATTCTCTAAGTAGTAAGTACATAGTGCTCTGGAGCAAGCATCAGCAACAGCATCGCAAACAGTATCAGGATGTCCAATCCCCTTCCTTTCACAGAGTTCTGGGATTTCACTTTTTTCAATTGGTAAAAAGTTAGCACGAGTAATTTTAAACATTTCATTTAACCAACTTCTTAATTATATAAATAGTTCTTTTAAATATGTTTTTAAATTAATTATCAGTTAAATTCCTTATTAAATGAAAAATGCAGTCGTTGCATTTCATATTGGATTATAATTAATAACCTTTATAAATATTTTGTAATTATAATATGCATAAAAAGCATAAAATATCCTTATTAAACTATGGAAATCTTACCATCTCTGAGTGATATTAAACGTTTACGGAAAAAATTAAACATAAGTCAAAAAGAACTAGGAGTAGTATTAAATATTCCACAGTCTACAATTTCTAGAATTGAAAATGGAACTATAGATCCTCCATATTCTAAATTAAAAAAAATATATGAATATCTAGAGAATGAACGGAAGATACGAGAAAAATCTAAAAAACATGCCGAAGATATAATGACTCAAGATATCCAATCTATAAAATCTGGTTCTACTATAAGAGAAGCAGTAGATCTAATGAATAAACATGAAATCTCACAATTACCAATAATAGAGAATAATCAGAATTTTGGTAGTATAACATCTAAAAAAATACAGAAATACATAACAGATAATCCAGAAATTATAAATATGGATGTATCTCTTTTAAAAGAATTACCCTTCCCTGAAATTGATAAAAATTGGAATGTGAAGGATATATCTGATTTACTCTTGAAGTATCCTGCTGTTTTGGTGAAAGAAAACAATGATTATATTGGAATAATTACTGATTCTGATCTTCTTAGAATACCTAATAAAAAACAACAAAATTTCTGAAATTTATCAATGTTTCAAGGTAAAAGCAATATATTTGTAAAATGATATTACCTAATAGAAAAAAGAATAATTTTTTTATACAATATTGTTTTTTAAAGATTAGATTTGACGATTGAAAAGATGCTTCAAAAGATTGACGGCTTATTAAAGAAGGCTAATTACGAAACGTTAGCACTAGGAGATTTTACTATTAAGAAAAGTAAATTTTGTTTTGATCTTTTAGTTAAAAAGGATGATTTGGTATTTAGTGTAAAAATTTTTACTAATATAGATAATTTAAACGAAGACACCATTCGTGATATTAAATCTTTGTCCTTAATCCTCAAATCAAAGCCTTTATTAATTGGAATTAGAAATCGGTATCAAAAATTAGAAGACAATACAATTTATGTAAGAGAAGGCTTACCATTTATAACACTTAATACATTTGAGAATATTCTCAATGAGCAATATCCTTATATCTTAGCAAGAAGTGGTGGTGGAGTAGTATTTTTAGATGGGATATTAATGAAAACATTAAGAGAAAAGCATTCAATAACACGAAAGGAAATCTCAGAAAGTTTAGGAGTGACTAAACGAACCATATGTGCATATGAAAATGAATCTATGCGTCCTTCTGAGAAAATTGCCGAAAAAATATTAGAGATCTTGGAAAATAATGATCTCTTTAAGAAAATCAATATTTTTGGATGGGCCATTAAAGATAATATAGATAAAAAAGAAATGTTGGAAGAAAAAGAATTAACTCAATTTGAATATCATGTTCAGGATATAATAAAAGATATTGGGCTTTCTTCTTATTGGTATAAAAAAGGATCTATTCCTTTCAAATTATCTTTATACTCCCAATCTGATAAAATAAAACTAGATGGCTTTTATCCTCTTTTTTCTGGTATTTCTGAAGAACAGGGTAAAATTAATAAAATGAGCTTTCATTGCTTAAGGATGTTCACAAAATTGTTCCATAAAACTTCACTTTTCATAATAGATAACGATATCAAAATTCCTGAGCCGTTTAAAAAAGCAAATATTCCTATTGTTAAAATTAAAAATTTAGAAAGAGTAGATGACGAAGAAGAATTCATTGAACTCATCCAAGAATCATGAGGATAAAATCGAATTAATTTGTGGGATAGACGAGGCTGGTAGAATTTAATTCAATTCGAATTATATGTTAAAAGGCTCTGTCTTAGGTCCTATGGTTTTATGTGGTATATGTTTTATTAAATCAAATTTAAATTTTCTTTCAAAAATCGGAGTTAAAGATTCAAAAAAATTATCTTCTAAGAAAAGAAGCCAATTAGCGTATCTCTTGAAAAATGACTGCCATTCCCATAAAATCGTTGCAATCAGTCCTCAAGAAATTGACGAGAGAGAAGTTAAAAAAATTACAATGAATCGACTTGAAGAACTGAAGATGGCAGAGATTATTAACGATTTAAAACCAGATATAATCTATATAGACGCTGTTGATGTAAATGAACAAAGATTCGGAAAATCTATAAAAAGTTTATTAAATTATACCCCAAAAAAAATAATCTCTAAACATAAGGCTGATGATATATATCCAATAGTATCAGCAGGTTCCATAATAGCTAAAGATAAAAGAGATGCCTTAATTGAAGAACTCCAAACTAAGCATGGAAATTTTGGTTCAGGATACCCTTCTGATGTTAGAACAGTTGAATTCCTTAGAGATTTTATAAAAAAGAATAAAAAAGCACCTAAATTTGCGAGGAAATCATGGGATACAACAAAAAAAATTATTAATGAAGAACTATCTACCAGAAAAATAACTGAATTTCTTAATTAATTGCTTTTTTAACTATGAAAAAAATATGATTAGCAGCGTATTTATGTATATTTACACTTTCTATAATATTTAATCCTGCCCTTTCAAGAGTTTTTTTCTCTTTTGAATAAATCTGTTCAGATTTTTGAATACTGTCAATTGATTGAGACTTAATCGCAATAATTAATCTACCTTCATCTTTTAGGTAATAATTACAATTATCTATCGCAATTTTAGCTTGTTGTGGTTGTGCAACGTCTTGATAAATCAAATCTACATCAGTAAAAATGTATTTAGCATAATTCTCTGGAAAGCGAGCATCCGCTAATATTGGGATAATATTTGTCCTATTTGAAATATTTTGAATTAATTGTCTCATACTTCTTTCTGCGAATTCTACACCATATATAATGCCAGAATGTGTGATATCCG
This sequence comes from uncultured archaeon, assembly GCA_964493385.1. Classification (GTDB taxonomy): domain Archaea; phylum Asgardarchaeota; class Lokiarchaeia; order Sigyniarchaeales; family SOKP01; genus Loki-b32. Next base: position 17,819 of record CAZBNW010000043.1, read on the forward strand.
AAAGGTGAGAAATAGTTGTACCTGAAGATGCTCCCAAATACAAGCAATTCAAATTATCTGAAAAAAAATTAGTCAAAGGATTTTCTAAAATTAAAGCTGCTAATTTACTTCTAAACGGATCCCATTCTCTATATTCTAATCCCTTGTAAGTTATTAGTCGCTCTCCATATACTCTTTTTCCCATATCCAAATTTTTAGTATATAGTTTTAATCTTTCTTGAGAACCAGAAATATACACATTGTAAAATTTAGGATGATTTCTAATCTCAACTTTAGACATTATTTAACAGTTTTATTTTATTTTCTTTTTTTCTTCGACTTTTTTTTAATACTTTTCACCGATTGTACTTTTTGGGGGGGATTCGGATATTTTTCTTCAATTTCTTTGATTTTATCTTCGATTTCATGTGATAATGAATCTCCAATGAATTCCCCATCAAAATGATCTACTTTAGCAGCAACTCCAATTTTCCCGGCAACAACTCTCGCAATCTTACCTCGAATCCATGGCTTAGCAGATCTGATTTGATTCCATTGAAATATTAAGCCATGTTTAGGCCTTTTTTCACCAGTTTTAAGAAATCGATATAAAGCTTTTTCTGCCCCAAGTAATTGAATTCTTGAAGCCGGCATGTAAGCTAATTTTTGCAAACTCCCTGCTTTAGCAATTAATTTTGCTCCGATTAAGGAACCAATCAGAGAATTAATATTTGGAGCAAAATTTTCTAACAATCCTTCTAAGTACTTCTCTAATTGTATACGATAATTATCTAAGGAAATAATTTGATCAGCATAATTTTGTATCATAGATAGATCAAAATTTGCACCCATTGATTCTAAAGCGTATTGTTCCAAAGCTTTAATTTTCCTTTCTTTTAAATCAACTTTATTTTTAATATTTTCAAGTGTAAAGTTTTCTCTAGAACCCAAATTTGAAATTAAATTTGCTAACACAATATTATTTTCAATAATTTTATCAGTTAATTCTGGAAAATGTAGTCCATACCATTCTCTAAGATGACTTGAAAACAGACTTATTGATTTTTTAATCACATCTAGAACCGTAATAATTTGAGTAATTATATTATCAGAATGTCCACTTGCCTGACTAACTTTTCTTCTTGTTAATTTATCGCTTATTTCTTTATATTGTGCAAGGATCTCTTCACTTGTTTTATTTATACCAATTTTTTTTAAATGTTGTTCTAGATTTAAACGAAATGCTTTAAGTTCTGCCGATTTACTCTCAAATAAAGTTTTATATCCTAACTTATTTGAAGTTAAGGTCTCCAATTTTTTATTATCAAATGTAAATTCATTAAAACCAGAATTTTTTAGTTCTAATAAAAAATTCTCAAATACTTTTTGAATAATATCACTATCTAATGCATAATAAAATTCAGCGATCTTATCATAATCGTCATCAAAATCAATAAAGTTTAAGATGTTTCCAATCTCATCAAATGCAAAAATTCCAATTAAAGTATCTGCTATGTAAGACTTCATTTTGATTGTTTAATTTAATCTTATTTTTCCTTCATTAATAATTATTATAAAACTATAATCATTATTGTTTTTTAAAAAATGCTAGAAGTAAATCTTTCTGGTTTAAAATTAAAATCTCCTATTATTTTAGCTTCAGGAATTTTAGGAGTTTCTTTTTCTTCAATGAAAAGGGTCATTGATGCTGGTGCTGGTGCTGTAACTACAAAATCTATTGGACCTCAACCAAGAAAAGGTTATAAAAATCCATCTATAATTGAGATATATCCGGGAACTTTTATGAATAGTGTTGGTCTTGGTAATCCGGGTATTAATGAGTTTATCTCAGAAATAAAAGAAATAAAAAAATATAATATTCCTTTGATTGTGAGTGTTTTTGGAAATACTAATGAAGTTTATCTTGATGTAGCAACTAAAGCCGAAGATGCAGGAGCTGATGCAATTGAGATTAATATCTCTTGCCCTCATGCTGAGGTATCTTCTATAGGAATCGATAAAGACTTAACTTATGAAATTGTAAAATTGTTAAAAGAAAAACTTAATATTCCCCTTTTTGTAAAATTGAACCCTAATGTAACAAATATTGTAGAAATTGCTTTAGGGGCTCAGAATGGCGGTGCTGATGGAGTTGTTGCTATAAATACTTTATCAGCATTGAAAATAGATGTAAATACTAAAAGACCAATCTTATCACATGGAAGTGGTGGGCTTTCTGGGAAGGCAATACATCCTATAGCTGTAAAGAAAGTATTTGATTTATATAGAGTTTTAAAAATTCCGATA
>CAZBNW010000044.1:0-19727 GCA_964493385.1 uncultured archaeon
GGCATCCAATCTGGACACATATTAAGGAAATATGGAGTTCCCATTGTTGCTACTTCTTCCATTACTTTTAAGTAAGAAGGCTCAAATTCCCGCAACCATTCTTTTTTAATCTTAATCTCGTGTTTTGGAAATGCAAAAAGTTTTCCATTATGATCCCCTTGAATATATACTTCAGTTAAAGCATCAAAGAGTCTAAGGCATTCATCTTTATAATTACCATATGTTCCTACTACTTTTCCATGAGGCCCAACCGCAGGAATATTTAACAAACCATCAGGCACAGTTGGAGTACATGATATTGAAGTAAATGGTACTTGTCCTCCTCTTGCTGCAAATATTTGATTAGTTTCAAAAATTAAACACTGCATTGATTGTTCAATTTCTCTAGCAGTAATACCACGAGCATATGGAGCTAAAAAGGTAGTTATATAATCATAACCTTGTCCCCCTGAAAATTCACCCTGAATAATTCCAAGCCACTTAGCAAGGTGAGTTACAGCTACACGTAAGCTTCCTGCCGGTCCTGATTTGCTACAATGTGCCCAACTCTCTACTGGAGGTAGTCCATGTTCAAGAATCATTCGGGGGTCCCATTCTTGGCAATTATGAATTAGGATATTATTTGCATAGAAAGTATGATTGGGCCAGTCTCCATTACCTTCTAAAGTAAAGTCATATAAATATGGGTGTGTTGGTTGTATTTTTTCAATCTGCTTAACAATATCATATGGTTCTCTTTCAGAATATTGTGGAGTATGATTTTTAAGAAAATTAATCAATTTTTTTTGTTTATTTATTTGATGAAATTCAACTAATTTTGAGAATTTGAGAATATTATCGCCGCCGAATATCTTTAGCCTATATTGTATACCCTCCCCTTTGTATTTCTTTATTTCATATTCATATGGCTCTTCTTTTATGTAATGATATATAGAATGGGTAGAAAAAATAAAACTTAAGAAATCTATTAGTGATTTTGATTTAGAGGTATAAGTTATATCACAATCAGATCTTTTAGGTCTATAAATTATATGTCCATCTCCACTATAAAGAGCAGATAATAATGGTTTTAATTTTGTATCAGACAAATTCAAGAAAATTTCATTAAGCTGTTTTTGGTGACTATATGGTTTAATTCCAAAAACATATCTGAACAGGAGATAAATCATTTTACCACCAAAGTATAATTGTGGTGCTTTATTCTCTACCAGAGAATAAGTGATATAGGTTTCAAAACTATCTCTAATGGATTGCTCCATATCCTCAAGTATATAAGGATCTTTACTGGTTAATACTAAGTTGTAATTTTGATTATCTTGTATATTATAATTCCCCTCAGATAAAAAATACCCGATTAATCTTAAAATTGGTTCTTCTATATTTAAGATTGATGGAATTAAGAGAGGAGAACCAACGACACCTATTTCTAAATTAGAAAAGGGAATATCAAACGTATTAATTATTTTAATTGCTTCCAGAATGGGCAAACTTCCCTTTTCCCAACTTCTTGGATAATTTAATATTTCTGCTTTACAGAATACATCATCCCAAGACATAGAATATCTTTGTTTAACTGTAATTAAAGATTCTCTTAGATCTTTAACATAAATATTCTTTAACAACTCTGAAGGACACTTTTTAACTAGTTCTTCAATAATATTTAGTTCATGATGGTCTGCTTTTAAAACACCGTTATTTAAAATCATTACCTTATCTCCTATATTTAATTCCTTAGTAGAAATTTGTCTGGCAATTGAATCATTAAAGATCATTATGCGATGATCATCACTGAGGAGAATTTCTTTCCCACTTTTTGTTATGATTTTATTAATAAAATCATCTGAGGGTTTTCTTGAGATATATTTTAGCTTCTTTATTCCGGTAGGTGTATATAATGAAATTGATTTTGCTAATACATTAATGTAATCCTGATTTTTATCAAAATATTCATCAAAATCTTTTGCCTTTGATAGAGATAAATGTTTTCCATTATATATCGGAATTTTAGTACTACCATCAACGCAAAATGGACGCAAATCGAAGTATCTTAACATATGTACATGGATATCGCCATATAAATGAGCATGAGCTTCTTCAGAATCTAAAATTCTTAATAGAGCATATTCATCCGATATTCTATTTGCTGCCCAATGATGAATACTTTCAGGATTCATATCTTGATTTGCATTTTCATCTACTCCATGTTCTAAAATCGCCTCATAATCCATTAATGGCATTCCTATTCTTGTATATATTTTACGCTCATCTTCAAAATGTTGTTCTGATAATATTGAACACACGATTTCTCTAATATGAGGGCCAGATAAAAATCTAATCCCAGAAGATATTATTCTCCTAACGACCAATTCAGTGATCTTATCAGCAGATTTTTGGTCTAACCCTGTTTCTTTTATAAGGCTTTGTTCGATTTTTACAGGATCGAATGGTGCTACGTCACCTTCAGTTCTAAAAACTCGCGGTAATAATTTTGTTAAATATTTACGTCTTATTTTTTCAGCTTCTTTTTCTTTTAATGGTTTTGAATCTGATACCAATACCAATGTAAAACATCCTCTTTCTCAATTTTTATAAATTTTTTTGTAATATAATGGAATAATACACTATTTTTAATTAAAAAATTTTGTCGGTAATGTGAACTGAATTAAGAGAATTATTAACTGTTTATTATCGTTAATATTTTACCTCTTTTGATATAAAAATTTATTTATTTTTCCAATTTAAACTTAATTTATTAACTCGTTATTTGATTGTTTAAAAGCTGTGTATTAAAACTACGAAAAAATTCTTAATTATTTGGAGTCTTTTCAATTTCTAATTTATAAATTCTGTGATTACAAATAGCATTAATTTATGTCGAAGAAATACTCTCTTTATCTCAAATTTTGCTGTAAAAAATTTATAAGAAGTAATAATAAGTATATTTAAATGAAAAATTTTTGTAGAAATCTTTAAAAATGAACATCTATCATGACAAAAAATATTATAAATAAAGAAAATGTACGCACTATAAAAGCTTTAGAAGGAGTTTTTCGAAGAACTTTAATATACAATGATTCTTTAATGCTATGCCATTTTATGCTTGAAAAAAATGCTGAAATCCCTATACATAGTCATAAAGAACACCAGATCGGCTATGTAATTAAAGGAAGACTTAAATTTATAACAGAAAATGGCGAATTTATTGCCCAAGAAGGAGATAGCTATATTTTTGATTCTAATGAAAAACACGGAGCGTTCATATTAGAAAACACAGAAGTTATTGATGTATTTAATCCTTCTAGAGAAGATTATAAATAAAGACTAATTTTCATCTTTCTTTTTAAAAAATTGATATTTAGAAGTTTTTACCATACATAAACAGCAACCGCAAAAATTGCGAATGTACAAAATATAAATTCTCCTAATAACCAATCATGAAAAAATTCTTTTTTCTTATCTCTATTTTTTTTAATTTTCGTAGCTAAAGCGAAACTAATTGCGGAGTTTGTACCAGTAAAGATAATAAAGGTAAATGTCGAAGCTGTTAGTTCTAAATCTATTATTTCCAAAATGAAATCAAAAAGTATCCATGCCCCCATAAAACCCGCAAGAGCAAATAAAAACATCCAACCAGAGAACTGAATGATTTTTTCAAATTTTATATCCAATTCTGAAATTGTCGATATGCGATCTATTCTTTTTTTTTTAATTTTTGACATATCAAACCAAATTGTATGCTTTTTGAATAATAAAAATTTTATAATTCTTAACCTTTATTATTTAAGAAATGCTTCGATCTTAAGGTCTATTCTTTAAAAACAAAATTGCTTTAGCGATATCTCCATTACATTCTTTTAATACAGATTCGGCTTCTTTCTTATCTACATTTGCTTGTGAAGCAACTAGCATTATATCATTTTCTGTTATTGTTGGTTTTACTTCAGATTCTTCAATTGGTAGAAGTTTTTCAATAGCTTCATCACTTTCGATTGAAACACTATCAGGAGAAACTTCTTCTGCTTGCCCTATTACCTGATATATTTCTTGACCTGCTTGTTTCATTAGAACTACTTCAGGTTGTTCGATAAGCAACGTTTTATCCGATCCTTCTATTATTACTCGAGTAGCATCTATTTGTTCCATGTCGATACCTTGTTGTGACATTCTTCTACGCATCTGCCTTGACCCAAATTGTTGTCCATCTCTCGTTTTGACTGGTTGTGGGCGTTTTGGTTTGCTTTTTACTCTATTCTGCATTTCTTTTGGCAATTTAACCAATTTTTTTCACTTCTAAAACTGTCTAGTATCTTAAAATATATAATAATGCGAGGTTTAAATTTTTGATTTATAAATTCCTTTTCTTATATTAACTGCGATACCATGAGAGAAGGAATTTACATAAGAAACGGGAATTTTTAATTTACCAATACCTAATAATTCATCATTTTGATTTACTACAATTACTTCATCTAATGGTCTTAAATCTTCATCAATATCAGTGACATGCTTACAAAAAACATTCCTTCCTTTTTTTATAAATTCAGAAATATCATTTAATACTATAACCCTTAATTTTGGAGGACTAATTTTATTAATTAATTTTTGGGCGGAGTAGAGAGTTAAAGTAAAAAAACCACTAGTAGGTCTCAATGTAAGTAATAAATTGTTTTTATAATAGATGTATCTAATTTTGTACGTATTTGGTGATCTTTCAAAACGTATCTGTTTAATATCATCAAAAAGTATATCAGTAATTTCTTTCCCAAATTGATAATCTGATACGGCTTTAATTTGTCTTAAGCCTATTAAAAATGCAGTTTCCATAAATGAAAGAGTTATTTTATTTAAAAAACCAATAGGAAGATAAATAAATTATACTTTTTAAATGCTAAGAATATAGTCTAGATTCTACAAACTGATCTTTTACTTTATTCATTACTTTATATACCGCATCAATAAAATCTTTGTTAATGATCATATCAGCTTCTTTTCTAATTGCAAACATTCCTGCTTCTGTGCAAATTGCCTTGATATCGGCACCTGTTGCTCCTTCTGTTTGATTTACTAGTTTTTTATAATCCAAAGTCTCTTCAATATTCAAATTTCTTGCATGAATTTTCAATATAGCCTCACGAGCAACTTCATCTGGAATAGGAAATTCAATCATACGATCAAATCTACCTGGCCGTAATAATGCCGGATCCAAAATATCGATTCTATTGGTTGCGCCAATGATTTTCACATCTCCTCTTTGTTCAAAGCCATCTAATTGGCTTAATAATTGCATAAGTGTTCTTTGAACTTCTCTATCTCCTGATGTGGCTATTTTTAACCTTTGAGAACCTATTGCGTCCAATTCATCTATAAACAATATTGTAGGGGCTTTTTGTTTTGCCATATTAAAGATTTCTCTTACCAAGCGAGCACCTTCACCAATAAATTTCTGAACTAACTCAGATCCAATAATTCTTATAAATGTTGCTTCAGTTTCATGAGCAACTGCCTTCGCTAATAAAGTTTTGCCAGTACCAGGGGGACCAAATAGTAAAACTCCTTTAGGCGGTTCAATTCCAATTCTTTTAAATAACTCCGGCTTCTTCAATGGTAATTCTACAGTTTCTCTTACTTCTTGCATTTGTTCTTCTAGCCCTCCAACATCAGAATACGATATATCTGGAATTGAATCAATAACCTCCATACCTTTAACAAATGGATCTAATTTTGTAGGTAAAACTTCCATAATTGCAAATGTTCTTTGGTTTAAAGCAACTCTCGTCCCTGGAGTTAATTTTTCATTTTTTACTTTTCTACTACTATTCACTACAAAACTAGGTCCTGTTGAACTTTTTACAATTGCTCTCCCCTTTTCATCTAAAAAATCTATTATTGTTGCCGATACTAATGGAGGTTCTCTTAATCTGTCGATTTCATTTCTTAGGCTGTGTAATTCTTGTTCCAATCTTAATCGTTCTGCATCTAATAATTGTTTTTCTGTTTCTAGGTTACGGAGTCGTTTCTCTAGATGTCTGGTATAAGTTATGAGATATTCTCCATCTTTACTTTCTTCTTTTTTCTTCTTTTCTTTAGTTGTAGTCAAAAGTAGTATACCCCTTCTTTTCTCACTGTAATATACATTTTTAAGAAAATTCTATAATTTATTAATAAACTTTTAATCATTTAAATTTAAGGTTAATTCTGGACTATTACTTAAAAATGTCGAATTTTAAAAAATTTATAGATTATAAATTATAATGCTGATAAACCGTAAATTATAAGAGTTTTTAATCAAATTCTATACATATAAAACTTTTCTTTCAATTATTCACTTTTGAGAAATTTTTATGCCAAAACCACGATATAATGAAATTGATAAGGAATGCCCTATATGTGGGAGTATTATATGGGGTAAAGGGCAAAGAGTTTTATTAGAAGGAGTTAAGATAATAGTATGTCATAATTGTGCTCAGCATGGTATAAAAATCCACAAACCACCTATAAATACACATATTAAAAAACCATCCTCCCGTAAAAAAGTAAGTCCTATAAAACGGCAAATACCAAAAAAGGATAAAATTAATGAATTAGAAATAAGTCCTGATTATGCTATAAAAATAAGAAATGCGAGGAATTCACTTGGACTTAATCAAGATCAATTTGCTCAGAAGTTGAACGAAAAACCTTCATTGCTTAGAAGAATAGAAGCTGGAAAGGTAGAGCCTACAATTAAATTGGCCAAAAAAATAGAAGATGTGTACAAAATAAAATTATTAAAAGAAGTAGATAAGATTGAAGCTAATATTCAAGATAATAAATATATGAAGAGATCAACTGGGACTTCTCTTGGTGATATTGCGTTTATTAAAAAGAAGAAATAAATCTATTCTTCGTATTTGAGCCTATTTTAAGAGTTTATTTTTTTAATTTTAACTATTGCAGAATTATATGCTCCAGATAATCCTATTTCTTCTGGTTTGTCAGGAATAAAACAGTTCACATTTGGTCTTCCTCTTAAAGTTGAAGATAAACCAGAATATATTAATGCTGTTCTAGGCTTTAATATAGGAGATTCCGCTAAGGTGTATACTTCAGATCCGTATTCATTAGAAACAAGAACCTTACAACCTATTTTTAAATTTAAGGTTTCAATATCTTCTGAAGTCAAAAAAATTTTACTAAATTCATTCAAATATCTGGTATTTAACTGCCCTAATTGAGAATGTAAGAAGTATAAATGAGAAGGAGAAATAAGTAAAAATTCATTTTTTTTCATGTTTAACTTTCGCTTCAATTCATTTTCTCCAAATTTAAAATGTGGACCAATAGCTTGAATACGATTATTGGGAGTAGGAAACTCTAAATTATTAAAAGGAACATCTTCATTATTGAATAATAAGTAATAACCTTGTGTATTAAGATCTTTTTGAATATCTAATGGTAGCATTTTTATACAATTTTTAAAAATAGTCTCTTCTGATTCCTGAAAAATTGAGGAGTCTTCAAAACCTAATTTCCAAGCTAATTGCTGGAAGAACTCATAATTAGACAAACAATCTTGATATGGACATGGGCCTCCAATATTAATCGATAAGCTCGGTATATAATAAGCAGATATTAAATCATTTGATTCTAAATCAAATTTTGCCGGGATAACAATATCAGCATATTTAGTTGTTTCATTTAAAAACATATCCAATACCACTATAAATAAATTTTTATTCAATAATGCTCTTCTTAGTTGATTTTGATTAGGTAATGAGCTGGCAGGATTAAAATTATATACAAATAACATCTCATATTTCCCAGATGATAAAGCAGTACCAAGTTCTATTAAATATATTTCTCTTATTTTGGATCTAGATTCATTTTGAGTAATATAATCTTTAATAGGTCTAAGAAGTGGTTTTAAAAAATCACTCTGGGAATAAATCAATCCCGTACCTGGTTTTCCAATATTTCCAAGTAAAATTTGTATTAAAGCAATACTTTTTACTATTCTACCACCATAGAAATCTTTTTGAACGCCATATCCAATATTAAACACAGTATGGTGTTTGAAATGTATTAATAATTCAATTAAATTTTGAAATGTTTGATACTTAATTCCAATTTGAGATAATAACTTCTTTCTATCGATTTTGGCTACTTCTAGGAAAATAGATGAGTAGAAATCAACATGATTATTCAAAAAATCTTCTTCATATTCATGTTTAGATATTATCTCATTGATTATCATTTTAGCTAATAAATGTTCAGTACCAGGGAAGATATGTAGAAAACAATGAGCTTTTTCAGCTATTATAGTGCGTCGGGAATCCACTACAATAAGTTTAGTCCCAGATTTTAAAGCTTGTTTTACCACATAGTAAGCATGAATATTACTCTCTGAGAGGTTCGATCCCCAAATCACAATTAATTGTGTGGAGGGATTTTTTAGCTGAAAGGGATTTGTTGTAGAATATGTACCAAATAATTTTATAAGTCCAGCACAACCACCTTCATTACAGATCCCACCACTAGTGACTGTGGCTCCCAGTTTGCCAAAGAATCTTAATGGAGCATATTTTGATATTAAACCTGAATTACCAGAAAAAAAAGCACCCAAAATAGAGTTTGGATCCCTTCTTTCTTTGATTTCTATTATTTTTTTGCCAATTATATCGATGGCTTTTTGTAAAGAAATAGGTTTAAAATTATTTTCGGATTTTGGTCCAACTCGAATTAATGGATTTTTCAACCGCTCATTGTGATTTATTAAATCTTGCCTTCGATTATATTTCGGACAAAAAAAACCATTAGTAAATGGATGATCTTTCAATGGATAAGCGCATATAAATTTATATTCTCGAGCTTTATTATTCCAAAGCCCCTTAAATACACATGAACCGTAGCAATCTTTTGTACACGTGCCAAATCTTATTTTTGTAAGGTTACTCTTTTCTTTCATAATAAAGTCTAAATTACAAGTTAAAATGGTTTGTATTCTTATTAATAGAATTGAATTTTAATTGTAAAATTTGTCAATATATTCTCTTAACCAATTGATAATTTGGTTTTTTGTATTAACACAATCTTGTTCTTTAAAAACTCAATTATTGCTTGATTATCCTGGGCTTCAAGGGGATCTCCACAATCAGGGCATCTAAAATTAAGCTCAAAAGCTACATCAAAATTATATTTCATGTTTGAATCTTGACACTTTTTACATATAAAGAAGTAATTATTTTCCTCAAATTGCAACCTATCTCTTAACTTAGTTTCAATCAAATTCTTTTTTTCAAGAAGAATTTCTTCGAGTAAGTCAAATTCATGCCACCAATAATAGATGAACCATCCAGTTGATTTATCTCTTATGCGTCGAAATTGAGCTAACTTCTCAGAATATAGTTTATAAAGCGTTTTTCGAACAGTATTTAATTTTAAGATTTCAGAGTCATCTGGTTCGAAGTTAATATCTTTACCATCAATATTTTCTTTTATATTTTCTGTTATATCTTCATCAGTAATATCTTTAGATTCAGAACTTAATAATTCCATTCCAACATAGATTGCGATTTCACCGCCAATAATGTATAAAAGAGATCGTAAGAAAGGATCCAATTCTTTAATATGACTTAGCCTCATTCACTATGTGATTTTAACTTGATAATATATTATCTTTTATACAAATTAAATTTTTTTGAAAATTTGCGTAAAAAAAATTTAATTCTAATCCTTAAACAACAATAGAATATTGTTTTTCTATAATTTCGCCATCTACATCAATAGTTCGAAATATCTTACCTTTTCTTATCGCCATAATTCTTAATAATCTTGAATTTGTGATATTTTTAGGAATTTCAATGTTGGTTATTTTATAAGTATTAAAAATAGTAATCATTTTCCATTTTTTAGGGAGTTCTGCTTCAAAATCAGATAACGCAGCTTCTAAAACATTTTTCAGGTTTTTTTCTGTATTACTAATATATCCCTTACAAAATTGAATCCTCTTATTTACATCTTCTTTATCAATTTTCTTTGGGGGTTGAGGAATTTTCTTTTTGGTTGTTACCTTACAATTTGGATTTAAGTTAAATGATAATAAAAAATAACCATTTTCACGAAACGCTTCAATACTCTCTAATAATTTGTCTTTATTCGTATTGTTAATAATCTCCGCTGTATAATTTTTTGTTTGACCTGTCGACTGTTTCAGTTCCCAATTAAATCCCAATCCTGTTATTATTTCACTAATATCCGCCCCAGCTATTAATTTCCCTTTAATTTCAAAATTTTCTTCAGGATTCGAAATTCCGGCTGAAACAATCTCAAGAATTAAATCTTCATATTCATGACTCCCCTTAAGGGTCAATTTCGCTTTTGTTTGAGATATTCTCATTACTGGACCGATAAAATCACCTCTAGAATATCTGTAGAAATGCCGATGGACACTTTTATAGTTTTTTGCTGGATCATCCAAAATTGGTGATTTAATAATTTTTTTGAGAAAATGCATCTTTTAAATCGATATAATTTTCATTTAATATAATTCTAGTTCTATTTATTAAATATCAAAAGATTATAATTATAAATTTTATTCATTAATAAAATTAAAAAAAAATAAAATATATCTAAAAATACAGATTATAAAAAAATTATAGTTATTAGATATGGCTGGTATTCCTTCTTTATCTTTATGGGTTTTTGCATGGGTTTTTCTTATCATTGGATTAGTATCATTAACAATTTTAATAATATATTCTAAATATGGAAGAGAAGTATCCGTTCGACTCTCAATAATCAGTATTGTAATTGCATCTATATTTTTAGGATTCGCCTTACATTTTTTTTTCCTAACGTGGGGAATTTAATCTAAAAAATTAAATGGGTAATTTTATAAGATCAATTTTTCTATAAATTGAAGCGTTTACTAACTTAATTCTTGATTTTTACGCTTTATAATTTGTTTTGTCAATATTTAAAAAAGAAGAAAAGTTTTCATCTAATAATCAAAATTTCTTCAATCTATTTAGACATAAAATAAGGAATATAAAATGTTATTTCAAATACCAGAAGCTCTACTCTTTGTATTGTGGCTCATCTTAGCAACGGTTATCGTGGCTTTAATTATCTTCATTACTGTTTTGCTTATTGTATCAAAAACTAAAGCCTCAGATAAAAAATTTCTGATTGTTCTCTTAGCATTCATTTGTGTTTTGATTATACCGATCGTTCTAACAGCGATAGATCAAGCACTAGGGGCAATTGGAGATGCTATAGCTTTAAGTGGAACAAATCATTTACCTCGATTAACCCCAATTATCGGATTTCTCATAATTTTTGTTCTAACTAAGTATTTGTTAGACGTAGCTTGGGATAATTCCGTTTGGATCTCTTTACTAACATTATTTTTCCTGTTTCTCTTATATACATTAATACCAGGGCTTTATGACTTTCTTCAATTTGGATTATAATAATCCAACCCAATAATCAATATTTCATTTTTTTTTTATAAACAAACAGAATAATTCTTCAAATTGAATTTCTTTAATAAAAAAAGAAAAATTAAATCTTCTCTTTTAGCTTAAGTCGAGGTGCTAACCCAAGAGACATCATTTCCTGAAGCAATAATTTAAAAGCATACGAACAAACTACTTTTGAAATAATAACTCCTTCTCCACATACTGGGCAATATCGCTTATCTCTATTTCGGTCATACACAGCTAAAAGCCCACATTTTTCACAAACTAGTATTACTGTTCGATCAGATTCATCTAAAAGACGTTCTTTTAATAGTAATGCTGAGCCGTGTCCAACTAAACAATCCCTCTCCATTTCTCCGAACCTCAGTCCTCCTTCACGAGCACGACCTTCTGTAGGTTGTCTCGTCAAAATTTGAACAGGACCCCTTGCTCTTGCATGAAGTTTATCTGCAACTAAGTGATATAATTTTTGGTAATAAATTGGAGCGCAATAAATTCCTGCTTCATATTTCTCTCCTGTAATTCCATTATACATTACTTCTCTTCCATTAAATTCAAATCCAGCATCTACTAATTGGTCCTGAAGTTTTGTAATATCAGTCCACTCAAACGCAGTCGCATCTCCTAATTTTCCTGTTGTACATGCAATCTTTCCACTGATACCTTCAAAAAGTTGTCCTAAAGTCATTCTTGAGGGCATTGCATGGGGATTTACAATGATATCTGGAATTACTCCAGAGGCACTATAAGGCATGTCTACTTGATCAACAACTAGTCCTAATACTCCCTTTTGACCATGCCGAGATGAGAATTTATCTCCTAATTCTGGAATTCTTAAATCTCTAACTTTTATCTTAACTAATTTATTCCCATCAACGGTTTCTGAAATAATAACTGTATCAACTATTCCTTGTTCATTATGACGCATATTTTTTGAAGTTTCACGCCTATTTGGCTGCATTAGCTCAAATTCTTCGTATGATTTTATAAATCTAGGTGGAGACGTTCTCCCAATAAGGACATCTCCTCCATTAACTTGTGTCTCTGGTTCTATTATCCCATCTACTTCCGATAATAATCTATATGATTCGGCAGATTTGAATCCTCTCACACCCCTTTCTGGAATCTCAAATTTATCAACCTCTCCTCCAGGATATTTTCTTTCTTCGGCATCATATGTTCTGAAAAAATGACTACGTGCAAGACCTCTCTCGATTGATGCTTTATTGATGATAATTGCATCTTCTATATTGAATCCTTCGAAACTCATCATTGCAATAATAAAATTTTGACCTGCTGGCCTTTTATTTATTCCTATGATCTCCATTGGACTAGTTTTTACTAGCGGTTGTTGAGGATAATGTAATGTATGTCCTCTCGTGTCCAATCTCAAATGCATGTTTGCCGCAAATAAACCTAACGCTTGCTTTACCATGCCCGCCTCATATGTATTTCTAGGGGATTGGTTATGTTCTGGAAAAGGAATAATAGAAGCACAAATCCCTAGAATTGCTGCCGGGGATATCTCTAAATGAGTATGTTCTGGCGTTATATCCTCTTCAAACATCGCCATATAGGCGTTTTCTTCTTCTTCAGCATCTAAATATTCAATGACACCCTTTTGAACCAAGTCCGACCAAATATATTTTTTTTGTCTTAGCTTTTCAATATCTTCTTTTGAAACAAGTAAGCTCTTATTCCTCAAAACGAATAAAGGTCTAGTTGCTCTTCCAGCATCACAATTTATTTGAATTTCTTTAGAATCATGATAATACCCAATGTTTACATGTTGCCCTATCTCGCCTTTCCTTCGTTTTTCTCGCAGTTGGCGGATAAATGGATTATGTTGTTGATGAATCCCAACTAATTTACCGTTTAAAAAGACTTTTACCTTATCTCCTTTTACATTTTTAACTTCATTTATAGGAATAACTCCCAAATCGATTAAAATATTTTCTATAATTCTCTCATCTGCCCCTACAGAAATTATTGATGCTAATCCAAGATTCTTAACTAAACCACAATTGGGTCCTTCAGGAGTTTCTGCTGGACAAATTTTCCCCCATTGAGTAGGATGTAAATCTCTAGCTTCAAAATGTGGTTGACTACGACTTAGTGGGGATATGACTCTTCTCAAATGGCTTAATGTGCCGACATGATTAGTTCTGTTTAAAAGTTGGCTCACACCTGCTTTACCACCGACCCAATTACCAGTAGCTAATGCGTGTCTAATTCTCTCCGTAATAACATCTGCTCTTACAGCAGTTTTTATATTTGGTGCTCTTCCTCGAACAGCAGTTCTTTCCAGTTGATATTTAATATCCTTGACGAGATTTAAAAATGCTACTCTAAATAAAGAAGTAAATAGTTCCCCAGCTAGTTTTAACCTTTTATTTGCATAATGATCCTTATCATCTGGCTCTCTTAATCCTAAGGCAAGTTCCATTACTTTTTGTGCCATTTGGCCCAAATAATAAGCCTTCTTGATTCTATCTTCTTCATCATTCCCTATATGGGGCAAAAGATATCTATCCAAAACTTGAAGGGCTCTTCTAATACGATAATCTTTAGTTTGTCCGATTGCCACTCTTTTTCCTATATAATCAAGCGCATTGTGTTGAGATTTTTCTGGATCCTTTAATACTTGAATCTCAGAAGCAACATCGATAACAGGAATTAATTCCTTTTGTATTTCGTCATTCTCAGATATCGCTTCAAATATCTCTCTATCTGAATGTAGTCCTAAAGAGCGCATTAATATTGCTAATGGTATCTTTCCTGGAACTGATGGAAATGATACTCTTAGATTTCCATCTTTTTTTCGCTCGATAGTTACAGGGGCTCTAAAACCACTTCTTGTTGAAAAAACTTTCGCTTGATGAGTAGCACTAGAACTTCTACTAGCTTCTTCAGCAAGTATTCTATTTGGAGCAAGATCCTCTTGGGTAACAAGAACTCTCTCTGTTCCATTTATTATAAAATAACCTCCAGGATCTAAGGGGTCTTCTCCTCTATTAATAAGCTCCTGTTCTGAGAGACTTTCTAAAGGGCATCGACAACTCTTAAGCATTATAGGAATCTTTCCAATATATATATCTAAAGTCTCTTCAGCTTCTTCTCTCTGTGTTCGCTCATCAATAGTTATCGGAGTCATTTCTAAAGTAATATCTGCTGCGTAACTTAATTCTCTAATTCTTGCTTCAATAGGAGTAATTTCCATTGTAGCACCATCAGCTTCTCTTACTTTAGGAGCTCCAACTTTAATTTTTCCAAATTTTATCTTGAAACCTGGAATATCGGGGATCACTTCACCAGATTCATCAACAATCGTCTGCATCTCATATTCAATGAAGTTATTATATGAATCTAAATGCTGACGAACTAAACCTTTTTCATCAAATAAACTTTTTAAAGTAATCCATTTATCTTCATTTGATAATTTTTCAGAACTCAAAATTCATTAAACCATATTATCTTTTATTTTTCATAAAAAAACACTATTAAACTTTTTCCTTTTTTACATAACGATAATAATCTACAAACTTTACCGTTGTATTGGAATTTCGAACTATTTTTACAATATCTCCCTCTTTTGCACCGATTGCAATCGCAACTGGATCCTTTTCAAACATCTGGGGTAAATCATTTACATCAATCCGATATTTTTCTAAAAGATTTTGCGATTCTTCTTTAGTTAAAAGAATATGTTTAGGGACGAATTTATGTAGTAAAACGTCTATTCGTTTCTTCTTAGTCAAGGAAAAATCCTCTCTTTTTACAAAATATAAATAAAGAAATGATGCTATTCTAAAAAATTTTTCCATTTTTTCAACATTTTTCTCATAAAAAACGGGGATTTTATTGAATTATGATTAATGAAAACATCGAAAAACCCAATATCCACTTCTTTTACATAAAATCTCTATATTTTCATCTGGAAATGTATCCTTAAAAAATTCTAAAATGTAAGATGCTCCCATTTTTTTCTTTATTACAAATTGAAAGGAACCATTTTGTTTTAAATGCGCTGGAATAACAGATAACAGTTTTAGAAAATCTTTCCTTCCTTGACGTAAAGGAGGATTCATATAAATTCCATCAAATTTCAAATTTTTACTTTTGATTGGCTCAAAATAATTACCAGATAAAGTAATAACATTTTTTTTATTATTTGGAAGATTTAGTTTAATATTTTCTTTAGCACACCAAATTGCTCGTTTATTAATATCTATTAGATATACAGAACTTTGAGGCGACTCATAACCTAATACAATTCCTATTGGTCCATAACCACATCCTAAATCAAGTAAAACACTAGATTCTTTAGGAATATACATATGATCTATAAAAACCTTAGTACCTAAATCCAACTTATTAAAAGAAAATACTCCTGTGATAGTTTTAAAAATATAGAGATGTCTTCTTATACTTTCTGAGATAGTATGAATTTTTACATTAACATCAGGAAATTTACTGTAATAATGGTTACTGTTATTTTCCATAATATTATACAAATATAGTTAAAAATCTTTATTTCTTCTCGTCCCAACGGGGATAGGTTCCTCTCTCCATAAAAACCTTATTAGTTTTTACGAGTATTCCCGATTTGGCTTTAAAAATTTGAAATGCATCCTTCAGTGATGTGCCAAATCCAATTAACTCTTTTTTTAAAGTCATCAAAGCAACTAACATATTTTTCTCTATTCTTGCATCAATATAACAAACACCTGCAGAAGCTAAATCTGCACCATGGCATAATGCATCTACTGCTGTGTCTCTAACGAAAATCTTTGGTAAATGAGACACCATCTTTTCCATTGGGAATATGAATTTTCTCAAATAATCATTATTTCCCTCTAATTGATAGATTCTGAAAGCATCTTTCAAATTTTGGAGTGATATTAGATTATCACTTTCTCTAAAATTTCCTACTCGTGTTCTTCTAAGTTCGAGCATATGTGCCCCAGAACAGAGAGCTTCCCCTAAATCAAAACAATATTTTCTTATATATGTTCCTGCTTCACATCCAACTCGAAATAGCACATGATTATTATCAACTTCAATAACCTCACTATAATAAATTTCTCTTACTCTTAATTTTCTTACAACTGATGATTTTAATGGAGGTCTTTGATAAATCTTTCCAGTAAATAATTTAAATATTTTATCAATCCTTTTTCGTTTTTCTGGAGTGTGTAAATACAAAACACCTATATATTCTTTACCAGCACCCAATAGTGCTGATAACACCCGTGTGGCTTTTCCAAGAGCACAAGGTAAAACACCGGTCACTTTTGGATCAAGAGTTCCACCATGACCTGCATTTGAAATTCCCAAAATTTTACGAACCCATGAGACTACTTCATGACTAGTAGGACCACTAGGTTTATCCAAATTTATTACCCCATATTGTAAAAGTGATTCAACACCTCTTTTTTCTGGGTCAAATCCATATTTAGGGTCAGAATTATCTTGAGATTTCACTAATAATTGCTCAGGTTCATCAGAGGGTAATTTAAATTCTAAATTTTCCATACTAAATAATCGTGAAGGGAATACTTATATAATTATAAAATTAAAGACCACATAAATTTTTCTTAATAGAAGGTACTATAATCAATGAGTGAAATTATTACTATATTGGTGAAAAACAGCGGAATATAGAGGAAATAAATAAAAAATGCAAAAAATATGCCATTTTACTTAAGGTAAAAAATTACTGACATAATATATAAAAATTATAGAAAAAATTAACGGGCTATAGGGGAATTGAACCCCTGACCTTTCTTTTTAAGGGAGATAATCCCATAAATGTCAGGTTAAAAGCCTGCTGCGCTACCTGCCTGCGCCAATAGCCCATAAAGAATACTTTTTATGTTTAGGCGTGAATTGCATTAGAATAAATCCATAATAATATAAAAATTTTATTTAAATCAATTTCTTTCCTTCATTTTTTAAATTATATATTAAAAACTTTTCAAATTTAAGCACTTTCACTGAAATGTTCAAAACCTTGACTTTTTAACTCTTTTTTTTTACCTTCTTTAAAAACAAATACCTTTTCCTCAGATATTGCCTTTCCAATTTTAAAAATCTGTCCACCTTTAGATTGAATTACTTTTTGGGCAATACTAAAATCTTTTGGATTAATCGTAAATAGGTGTATAAATTCCTCTCCTGCATTAAAAACTAATTTTTCTAATGAAACACTAAATTCTGTAGAGTAATTAATCGCTTCTCTGTCAATTAAATCCTCATTAAAGGTGATTTCAAACCCTAAATTTGGATTTGAAAGCATTAAATCGTGTAAAGACTTAGCTAATCCATCAGAGGAATCTATACTTGCAGTTGCTAAATTTCTTTCAGATAATATGAACGCTTCATTTCCAGGGATTTCAGGCTCTAAAACACTCATTATTGATCTTTGATATTTTGGAAAATCTGTATGATCTCCATTTTTATTTAAAAGAATATCAAAACCTACTCCAGTTAAACCAAATTTATTATTAGCAACTAAAATATCCCCCACCTTTGCCCCTTTTCTATAAATTATAGCTGAGGGATTTTTTAAGCCGTAAACAGTCGGATTTATAATTAATTCTTGCGTTTCATTCATATCTCCCCCAATATAATCCAGATCAAATTTTACACTACAATCGATAATCCCATTTATTAAATCAATAAATTTATGCTTTTTAAGTTCCTTTGGTAAGCCGAAAGATATTATTAAACCCCTTGGTTTAACAGCTTTAACCAGTAAATCATTTACATTCATTGTGACAGATTTTCTGCCAATCTGGTAAAAGTTCATTGAAGGTGGTACATCGGTTGTTGATACTAACATATCAGAATTTAAAACTATATATTCATCCAAATATTCACTAGAAAGATCAGCAAAAAAAGAATCATCACGTAATAACACTTTTCCAGTTTTTTTTAAAATTAATTCCTCAATTAGTTCTATTAACCTAATTTCTCCTAAATTTCCTATCTGAAGATTATTATTCATTAAATAAAATTTAAAATTTTTTAATAATTATATTTTTTGAAGAAACGCGTATTTTTAAAATTTATTTGCCTCTGTGGCTTAGTGGTATAGCAACATTTAAAGTTATTTAGACACAAATGTTAAAGATTCGTAATCTGTAGATCGGGGGTTCAAATCCCCCCAGAGGCTCTAATCATACTTCTTCTGTAAAAACAAAACGTTTTATCCTTTGCAAAGCGAGCATATTAAATGCATCATTTATATTTTCACCTGTTTTAGCCGATGTTTCAATATATGAAAGATTCAATTTTTGGGCAAGTTCTTCTCCTTGTTCAGTCGATATAACACGATCATCTTCTAGATCTATCTTATTTCCAACTAAAATTAGTGAGATTGTTGGTGAGACACTTTTAATTTCTTTAAACCAGTTTTCTAAACTATCTAAGGTTTCTTTATGGGTAACATCATAAACTAAAATACCCGCTTCAGCATTTGCCAGATAAGTTTGTCTTACACGCTTAAATTGGGCTTGTCCTGCTAAATCCCAGATAATAAAACGAACTTTTGATTCTAATCCTTGAAACTCACACTCCTTTTTCATAATGGATGTTCCAATGGTTGATTTATAGTCTGTTTGAAAAGAATCCTCAACGAAACGATGAACCATACTGGTTTTTCCCACTCCGCCCTCACCACCGAGGACTAGCTTATAAGCATATTCTCCGGATTGTACCTTAATTTTTTGAAGTTTATCTACTTTTCTTTCAATATGTAGATTATTTCTTTCAGCAAATAACTTAGGAATTACAGGACTTACTATTCGTCCATCAAATATTCTGGCAATTTTCTCAGCAGCTAAGTATGCATATGGAAAAATGGGATCCACCATAGCAATAGAATTCAATACTGTTACAAAAATCGCTTCAGGCCCAGCTTCACAAAAAATGAATCTTTGCTCCTCTGTATCGAATGTTCCAGTCCCAAAAGAACCAGAACTAAATTCTTCTGTGATTCTAGTTAAAACGGGTTCTACTAATGCACTTACCCCTCCAATTACATCTTCTTCTACCTCAGTTTCAGAAGATCCTTTTAATGCAGACATTACTAAACCTTCTCTATTTACAATAAGAGCAGCAATTAAATTTTCTCCAACCTCCTGCTTATACCATTTTAGCAATGCTTCCAATTTTTTTCGATCAACTGACATGAATTCGACAACCTTTATATTTTGTTTTCAAATGCATTATAAAATAACTAAAATATATTATTTTATATAATAA
>CAZBNW010000045.1:0-19653 GCA_964493385.1 uncultured archaeon
TTAGTCATTCTATAGTTACTAGTGACAAATATAGGTGCCATATTATCAGGTTCTCCAATCTTATAAAGACCAGCATCAACAGCAGGATAAATTCTAGGATCTGAAAATACGCTTTGTCTTAATGTCATCAAAGCTAAAAGAGCCCATATTTCTTCTTTCTTCTGACCTGTATGCAAAACAATCAAATTTGTATCTATAGATTCCATTATGGCCCCCATTATCACTTCTTGATATTGGTATTCCCAAGGCTCTTTATCATTTCCTATCTTCACTTGACTCCAATATGCCGCAGGTACTCCCATAACTGGCCAACAAGCATTTCCATCTTCTTTATCTATTGCTGCGGTTCTTAATTGCATGATATTGTCATATGTCACAGAAAGATTACCAGGTCCAAAATAAGTTCCTGAGTCTAATACAATCTCTTTTACCCCAAATTTCTGTAAAGTAGCACTTAAAGACATTAATTCATTTAAATTACTTGAGGCAATAACGATAGGTAAGTTATTTTCTATCGCAAATTTACCAATTTGTTCCCATGTATCTTTAGTAACAGCATAGAGTAATGGTTTTTTATTCTTAATTTCTTCCGCCGCAGCTATTAATATTTCAGGATTAAAACTACATAACATTATTGGAAGATCTGAAATTTCTACAATTTTCTTTGCTGCTAATTTAAACTGATCAGCATCTCCAGAAACACTTCTTAACGCAATTCCATCTAGAGTGAGTACATCTCCAATTCTTTCTATTTTAAGATTCGTAAGATAATCTAGAATCTCTTCTAAATCTGCATCATCATCAGCGATTTCCATAAAAATTGCTGTTTGATTATAGAAAGTAAGTTTATGTCGCATTAATACTTCTTCTCCTCCAACTGTAACTGCTCGGTTACCGGTTCCAATAATAACAGGCTTTTGAGGTGGGGTAATAAGTTTAATAAGTTTTTCTCGATTTTTTGCCTGTTTAGGATCTTGCATTAAATTAGTGCAATCTTGAACTTTTACCTTTCTTTCTAGAATGTCAGTAGCAAATGCCATACATGTATCATATCCACAATCTTTACAATTTGATTTATCCAAAAGGGCATAAATTTCTAACGGACTTGGTCTTGCCATTTCAATTTCTCCAAATGTCTTTTTTACTCTTTAGAAAATATTCACTAAATATGTGTAGTCTAATTATAAATTGAATTAAAAATTTAGTTTTTTCAGACCTATAAAAATTACAACTCTATTTTTCTAAATTTAATCAATAAAGTGAAGTTTTAGAAAATTATTAAAAAATTTTCATATTTAATTATTTAATGGTTAAGGATCAAAAAGATTTTGAAGATCTTAACTCTTTGTTTTATCCTAAACACATCGCATTTATTGGAGCGTCAGAGAACTCCAGATTAGGCTCAATGATGTATTTACCGGCTTTTAAGGATTCTATATGGTCCGAAACTTTTTATCCTATAAATCCCAAATACGATAAAATAATGGGTTGGAAGTGCTATCCTTCTGTTTTAGAGGTTCCATTTCCTATCGACACAGCCTACATATCATTAAAAACAAAGTTTATTCCAGAGGTTTTGAAAGAATGTGTAGAGAAAGGAATAAAATGGGTAATCATTTTTGCTTCAGGTTTTTCTGAAACAGGAGATCCTAGAGGAAAACAATTAGAAATAGAGCTTTTAAAAATTATTGAAGGTTCTAATACAAGAATTATAGGACCAAATTGTTTAGGACCTTTAAACGCAGAAACTGGGATGGCTTTCTCATTTGCTTCTCAAAAAGGAAATCATGGGGGAGTATCTTTTATGTCGCAATCCGGAGGGCATTTAACCCAATTAGTTAATGTAGGATATAAACGAGATATTAGATTCCGTTATGGTATTAGTTTCGGCAATCAAATTGATTTAAACTGCGTGGATTTTATGAGACACTATCGTCAAAATTCAAAAACAACTCTTATTGCTTCATATTTAGAATCTTCTGGTTCAGCAACAGGTTATGAATTATTTATAGAACTTAGAAAAACAACAAAAATTAAACCAGTAATATTATGGAAGGGAGGATACACTAAAGATGGGTCACGAGCTGCGTTTTCACATACCGGGGCAATAGCTTCAAATGTTAATTTATGGAAATCAATGACTAAGCAAACGGGAACTATTATTGTTAAAGATAATGAAGAATTTTGGAATACGATTAAAACTTTCGAATTATTATATCCAAAATATATTCCAAAAGGAAGAAATGTCGGAATAATTACTCCTGGGGGTGGAGCTTCTGTTAATATGACTGATTTATTTGCTTCTCAAAAACTAATAGTACCAGAATTAACTTCTGAATCACAATCCAAAATTGCTGAGATTTTACCTTATGTTAACGTAAGCATTAAAAATCCTATTGATTTGGGGGCATCGGGATTTATTTTAGACATTTTTATTGAGTGTATAGAAATTGTTGCTAATGATCCAAACATTGATATAATTATAATACCCCTATGGCCAGATCATATTTATCGTTATGTTTTTATTAGGATGATTAGAAATTTTCAATCGTCGTTAAAACCATTTGCATTTTGTTTACCTAATATTGCCGATGATAGTGCTCTCGCAAAAAGATTTAATTCGGCTAAAAAGTTGCTACATAAGAAAAGAGTTCTATATTTCTTATCATTAAGAGACGCTGCGAGAAGCATCTCGCTTTTATGTGATTATATGGAATTTTTAAAATCTCATAATATCCCTATTGCAAAAAGAAACAGAAATTAAATTAAAATCTATACTCCTTTAGAAATTCTTTTAAGATATAATTTCATGTAAAATCTTTGGCTATTACAATAGGCAAATTTCTGTTTTAGAGTTAGATCTTGAGAATTCTTTAAAATTAAATGAATTTCTTTGATCATATTAAAATGATTATCTGTAACATTATTATATGCCTGTTTTAGGTCATTTATAAATTCTTTTTCTAAACCTTCTTTATTTGATTTAGGTTCAGAATAAATACTTTTTTGTAAATCATGCTCAGTAACAATAGCAGATTCGTCAAATATAAAATCATTTTCAACATTTTTGAGATAAATTCTCTCTATTTTTCCTGAACTCATTCTATTAATAACCTTATACCTTAAATTTTACTAATACTATTATTTTACTTATATTAATTTCAGAGTAGATATCCTATTAACCCATTAATATTTTTTTAGAATCAATAAAATGAAATTCTCAGTAATAATAAATTAAAAGAAGAGGAGAAGGATAACAAAATTCAAATTTAATATAAAAAAGAGATTATTAAAGGCGAAATCCAATGTAAGATTGAAAATTTTGTTTCCCTTCCTAATAAATAGTTAAAATTAAACTATAAAAATAAAACAAAATTTTAATTGAATAAGTCGAGAAATAAGGAATTATATTTGTTTTACATTATCTTTTTATTATTGGAGAAAAGAAAAAAAATGAAATCTTAAAATTTTAACTTTAAATTAGTAATATTCTATTTTAGAAAATAGTAAAGCAAAGAAACCGTAGAACACCACATTTATTATGCAACTTATAATTACAAAAATAAGAAGCTCATTAAAAGTGGTCCAACCGTACATAGTCAATAATGTGCTTTGAGTAAAATTACTTAAAAAAGCTGCGATAATTACTGATACTGTACTGATAGCTGCCGTTAAAAGCCATCCTCCGAAGCATTGAATTTTACTCTCTCCGAACCTTCCAGCAAGAATCGCTGCTATTATTAGAGCAGTTAAGTATCCTAGACCTAAGATCAAAACGGTTAAATCGAAACTACCTAAAAAAGGTTGGGCTATTGTCCAATCTAAAATTTTAAATGGTGTACTAATAATTGAACCAAATAAATAATATAGAATCATCAGAGGATAAGTTTGAATGTTAAAAAACAATACATCAAATCCTTCAATTGCATAATAGATTATTGTAAAAACAAAATTTAAACCGACAAAAGCAACTATACTTAATAAAAATGCTTTACCAAATCCCATATAACTCAGACTCTTTTTTATAAAGTGAATGTTTATATTTACTATTTTCAAGGAAGTAATAGATTTTAAATTTTCGGGTGTAACTAAATAGAATCACATTTTTTTATCATATAAATGTTTTATTTCCCATAATATCAAGATGGATTGATATATTTGCAATCCTATTATTTTTTTAAACAAAAAGAATTTTATTCCCTTATTTAATAAAAATGTTATAAAGAAGCAAATAACAGATTATATGCTCAAAATTTTAATAAATTATCGTAACCTAAAAAGACTATAACAATGAAAAGAGTTAATGAAAAATTTACTCTTGGAAAGCTTAAACACGATTATTTAGCTAAGTTACTCTCAAATATAGAAATACAAGATAGTAGAGTAATAATGGGTTCTAAAATCGGTGAAGACGCTGCAGTTATAGATATCCCGGGAAAAAATTATTTAGTAGCCAAAACAGACCCAATTACATTCGCGACTGATGAGATAGGCTATTATGCAGTAATTGTAAATGTTAATGATCTTGTATGCACAGGAGCTAAACCAAAATGGTTTCAATCAACAATATTATTACCTGAAAATCTTACTACCACTAAAATTGTTGAAAAGATATTTAGCAATATTCACAATACATGCAAATCAATGGGAATAACTGTTGTTGGGGGGCATATAGAAATTACACCTGGGCTTGATAGACCAATTATAGTAGGATCTTTAATAGGAGAGGTAGAAAAAGAAAAACTTGTACTTACTTCAGGTGCAGAACCTGGAGATGCACTTATTTTGACAAAAGGTATCTTTATTGAAGGTACTTCTATTATCGGGCGAGAAAAAGAAAAAGATTTGATGAATAAAGGATTTAATCGTGATTTTATAGAAAAATGTAAGAATTATCTTTATAATCCTGGAATAAGTGTTTTTAAAGAAGCTCTTTTGGCAAATAAACATTATAAAATAAAATCTATGCATGATCCCACAGAAGGGGGAGTTGCTACAGGAATCGCTGAAATGACCATTGCTTCAAATACAGGAGTAACCATTGAAGAGGAGAAAATCTTTATTTTACCAGAGCCAAAGATTTTAAGTAAAATATTTAATCTCAATCCTTATAATACCATCTCATCTGGCTCCCTTTTAATCGCTGTGGATCAAAAAGATTCATCCGATTTAATAGATTTATTAAGAAAAAATGAGATAAATGCAGAAAAAATAGGAGAAATTGTATCTAAGGAAAGAGGTTTAAAGATAAGAGAAAAAGACGGAAAAATAAAACCTTTAAAATATTCTGAAACAGATGAAATCACAAAAATTTTTTGAAAATTACTTGAAAAAGTAAATTAATTTTTAAATATCGTTAAGATAGACATATTCTATTTCATTTAACTAAGATTTTTATTTCCATATTTTTATTTTATATTATAAGTAATATTATATTCTGAGAGAGATTAAATACAGAATAAATTAATAGATTGATTAAATAATTGATCAAATGTGCCTTATAAGGAATTAAGATACATTGTAGAGAATCTTCAAAAAAAAGCTAACGAGCAAGAGTTAAGCATTACAACTATTAATAGTGTGTTATTTGAAATATTAAATAAGAAAGGTACTAAATTTGAAGATTTCAAAAAAGATATTAGATTAAAATGGGAAGCATTTGTAGAAAAAAATAACGATCGAATAATTAAAAAAACGTTTACATTGTTTTTCTATAAAAATTTTCATGATTTATTTAAGTACTTTTTACATGTCTTTTTTGGTTTTAATGAACAATCTTTAAAGCAATTTAGTAAAGAAAAAATATCTGATAAGATAATATTTTTTGAGTATAGTTATCTCCTAAATCCAGATGAAATAGAAAGTTTTATAAGAATTTCTGATGAATTTCAGGATGAAATGTTATATGGATTTTCACTTCTTACAGGGTATCTTTATTATATTGTTCGACTCTTAGGGATGATTATTAGAAAAGAAATACAAGAAAATGTTTTCATTCTACTTGATGCGGTTATTGTTAAAGATGGAGAAGCAAATAGAGACTTGAATTTTATGGTAATAGTTAAAGATAGCAAGGATGAAATCTTTTATTCCTATTATAGTATGGTTTTATATTATTTCTTAAGGCAAATTAAGGGTATCCCGGAAGAATACTATGAGAATTTATTAAAAGGAAGGGAAAAATTATATCAAATTGCTTTAGACGATTATTCATCTGCAAAAGAAAGATTAGTTGATTTATTATATTATTTTTATAAAAAGTGCAATTTATTACAAAGCTTTTCCCCCTTATTAGACTTCTTTAATTTTGTTGGAGCTAGGGTAGAAGACTCAGTATTTTCCAAGGTGGATATTATTAGAAAGGAATTTCTAGCAAATTTAGATGAATATACAACAGAGAAAAAAAATTCTATTATAAAATTTTTTGATTATCTTGATAAAAAATCAACTTTATATTCAACATTTCAAGCAAATAACCTTCCTTCTCCAAAATCTCAATTAAATTTATTTCTTTTGTATATGAAATATTATTTCGGGAGTGGCCTCGAAGCGTTGGAAGTGGGGGATTTATTATTTTTACCAGATATTTTTAGAACTAAATTAAATCACTATAATAAAAGCGAACATGATGTAATAGGAGCAAATTCTATCAAAAATATCAAAGAATTTCTAAATTTTTTATCTGCTTTATCAAATATTGAGAGCATTGACCTTTTCTTTCATAAGATATTTAAAAAAAATATTTCTCAACTAAATTATGGCTTTTTTAAAACATTCTTAAAAAGTTTTAATTCAGACTTTTCTCAGAAAATAACTCATGAAAATGGAATTCTTTCAGAAAATACACAGAATACACCATTCACGTTTAATGTTATTGTTGACCATATTTGTAGAATTCTTTATGTGTTAATTGACAAAATATTTTTGAGATCTTCACCAGATGACGCATCAAAAAATTTCATTGATCCACGTAGTCGATACATTGGCAAAAATATTGCTTTAAGAGTTTTAGAACTTTTTGTTTTTCAAGATATAAATTATTCTGATGATGTGTGGCCAGACTATATAATTAGTTTAAACAGAGAACAACTTAAAAACGAATTGAATAAGTTTAATATTACTATATCTAAGGAACAGTTCTATTCTGTTGAAGAATTAATACAAATAATGGTAACTTACAATATTCATTCATTTTCTGATCAGCCATACCATGAAGAATGGCTGATTAATGAGATTATTATCCCCCTAAATAATTTAATTCAAGATATCCGAAATTCTGTTAGGGATCCAGCAAATGAGATTGAAGTATATGAAAAATTAAGTGAATATCTACTTTCAGGTATAAAAGATGAACAAAATATAAAAGATTTTAAATTTTTATGCCAAAAATTTGCTCCATTTTGGAAAAATATCGAATAATTGTTCTATTAATGTTTAATTAAGGGTAAATATCTTCAAAAATTTTGCAAAATCCTTTTCTATATCTATTATCTGTAAATTTGAAACTTCTTTCTCACTTAAATCTCTCAAACAGATTACTCCAGAAATCATTTTAACGTTTTCTGTCAATTGTTCATCAATTTCATTTAATTTTGATATGCATAATACTGCTGGGTTGTTTAAATTTCTAAAACCTTCTGTAAAGATTACTTTTATTTTATAAGGTCCGGTTTTCATCCACTTTAGAAGCTCCTCAAAATTTTGATCTTTATTTTCTATAAATATAGCAGTTTCATTGTTAATATTATGAATCACAGAATAAGATGCTCCAGCTTTGGTGAATTTATAAGAATCTTTTCCCTTCTTATCAACAGGGTGATGCTTTACATTTTTTATCACTGCAACATTATAATGCAAATTTTTTTTTAATAATTTTATGGCACTTGTAATAAAATTTGTCTTTCCAGAGCCAGAATATCCAATAACGTCTATTATTTGAATAAGAATCACATTTATAGATCTATTGTTTTATTTCATTAAATCAATTCCAAAATTCATACTTTATTTTATTTCGAATTCTTTTTCTATTTTTATTTATTTTAATGAAAAAAAATATATTATTTTGCTATTTAATATTTATTTAAATAAGAATAATCTAAAGAAATCAAAATATCTTTGAAAATCAATGCCTATTAAAAAGGAAAGGATTGTATTTGACGCTAATTTCTTTATTTGCATGCTACAAATTAAAGCACGTAATTTTTTAGGAAATTTAGATAAAGCAGCAGAAGATTTAGGGTATGAATATTACATCTCTCAAATCGTATTCGATGAAATTAAAGCTCCTCATACTTATATAGACAAACTGAAAAGTATTATCAATGTTGAAAAAGTCTTTCTTTATGAAATTGATGATATAAAAGATAATCTTAACCAATCTAACATAAGATTTCCCGCTCAAGACCCTGATCTTTCACTTGTTTGCATAGGAAAGAGATTATTGGACCAAAATGAGAAAATGCCCATTCACCTTGTAACAGATGACTTTAAACTAGCAAAAAATACAAATCTACTTTATAAAGGCAAAATCAACATCTTATCTCTTTCAAGCTTTCTTTTAAAAGTACAAAGAACAACTGCTAACTCTCAGATGAGAAAATATTTTAAATATATTTGGAGGCGGAGCTTAAATTACACGTTGTCTTATATGATTGAACGATCAAAAATCTATCCAGCTGAACAAAAGATTACGTGGTTGATTGAAAAAGCAATAGCTGTTACTGAAAACTCGATATTAACGCAAGATATCGAGTTAGAGAATCCAGACGCTGGTGTAAAGTTTGAGATTGGTACTTCTAGACATACAAATGAACTTGATATTGCTGAGAAGTTTATATCAAATAAAGATCTCACCCGCAGTGAAGAGGAGAAAATATTTGGGATTATAAAATTTCTTGAAAATTTAAAAATTTCAAGAGAATATGTAATTCGGGCTCGGAAAGCGATAATTAGAAGCGAATCGAAAGAAGCAGTAAAATTTTTAAAAAGAGGGAATGGTTTTTTAGTATCATTACTCCAAGTTGCAGCAGGGCAATTAACAAATGTGAAGGATTATGAAATTGTTGAGCAGTTAATCTGTTCTGAAATTAGTAAGATGGAATTTTTACGAGCATTTTTATTAGTTTCCCTTGGTCGTATTAATGCAGCAATAGATTCACTTGAAAGAGCAGCATTATTCTCAGTTATAATTCATAATTATAAAACTTGTTTAACTCTGAATTATTTAAAGGCTTTAATATACTTATTCCATGGACTTTATAAAAGTGCAATTGGTCAGTATAATTTTACTGAAGAACTAGCCGATATTTATGAAGATGATAAACTAAGACTTAAATGCTTAATTGGAAAAGCTATAGCAATTTATATTCAGGGTGAAGATAGGAATACAGCAATGAATATAATGGAAGAAATCTCAAATATTGATTTAGATGAGAATTTTCTTGATGCAATAATAGTATTTAGTGAACTTGGCGATTATTTCTTAGCATTAGGACATTCTCAAATAGCAACAAATCTTTATAACCAAGCATTAGAAATCTCAATTGATTATAAATTATCATTTAAAAGTGAGACGTTAATAGAAAAACTAAAACGATCTTACATTGCAACAGTTTTAGATGGATATTCAGCAGAAGATATGGTTGATAAATTGGATCTTTTATTAGATAAAGCGTATGAAATTAAAGATGTTGAAACATATAATGAACAAATAAAGAAAATTTCAAGTTTTAATCTCTTGTTTTAT
The DNA here is from genome assembly GCA_964493385.1 of uncultured archaeon. Classification (GTDB taxonomy): domain Archaea; phylum Asgardarchaeota; class Lokiarchaeia; order Sigyniarchaeales; family SOKP01; genus Loki-b32. The sequence continues at coordinate 9,746 of CAZBNW010000045.1, forward strand.
ACGCCATTTCCGCATATTACAGGTAAAAAGAAGTCCATTCCCTACTCAAAATTACCAAAGGAACTTCAAGATGATTACTTAGAAGTTGTTTATTTTGAAAAATCAAAAGATGTTCAAGGCCAAATTCTTTTTATTGTTTCTCATTATGAATTAGGTTTATTTGGAATCAAATTGAAAACAAGCGAAAATGTGACCGGAATTGCTGAAAATTATACTCTTAAAATAAAACCTACTGCAAAAGTGAAAATTTATGAGCCAGAGGAAGAATTGAGAAATTATTTTTTAATTCGAGCTATAATAGAGATTACAACAAAAGATCAAGTTCAAATTACCTATACACTTCCATCTTTCTTTAAACAATTGAATCTATAATTCCTTTTGCTTTTAATATTTTAAAAAGAAACCTTAAATATGAATTGGCTAGCCTAATCTCTTCTTAAACTCTTTTCTCGTTGACTGATCTGGTGACCATGAATAGCACAACTAATACAGTAATATTTAGTTTTACTTGGAGCTTGAATTATCGTACCAGCTTTTTTCAATTCGGCGTACATCCGACCATCAACAAGGGAAACTCTTCTTGTAACGGCTTTTGCTTTACTTCGAGCAACAAATCTTCCACATTTGCTACATTGAACTCTAGCATAATGTCCTTTACTAGAACCGCTTCTACCGCCACTTTTTCTTTTTTTTGGAATAAGAATCAGCTAATTTTAATTTTTTCTCATTGATCTTCACATTAATAAACTAATTGAATTGTTTAAAATTTAAAAAATTTATTCTTAAGCGTGAAAAATTCCGAAAATAAATATTGAGAATTCATTTTCATAAAGCTAACTAGATGTCCTGTTCATTTGCATTAAGATTCTTTAAAGTCTTAAAAGTAAAACTTAATCTTTGTAGAACTGTATAAATTAATGTAAAAGTGTAAATAATAATGCCAATGACAAAAACTGGTGTGACTGGTACTCTGGTGATAAATGGAACAAAAATCGTTAAAGGTTCACCATAAGAAAGAAATGTTAAAAAATAAAATATTAGTTCTATAATTATAGTAAAAAGTAAAAACAGAACTCGTTCAGCTCGTTCCATAAATCCAATACCTTTCATATTAACACCTTCATTTTCAGCTCTTGATCGTGTATAAGAAATCATAATAACTAAAAACAATATAATATAACCTAATAAATAATCTACCAAACCTCCATAAACTAAACCTAAAATAAAGATAGCATCAGAAAGTCTATCCAAATTTGAATCCAGAAATGCACCAGCCTGAGTTTCTTTGTCTGTTCTTCTCGCCACTTCTCCATCAAATAAATCCATAGCCCCAGCCCAACCTATGATAAAGGGTATGACCCAAGAAAGCCAAATTGAAAAATACAAACCACATATTGCAATTAATAATGACGCAACTAATGAGCATATAAATCCTATAAAAGAAATCTTATTAGGTGTAAAATTATGTTTAATTAAAAATTGTACTGGGCGATCAATATATCTATTTGAAATTTCTCTCTGTCGAGATCTTTTATTTGTATCTTCTATCTCGTTCAATTCCTTTATAAATCCTAAAATTCCATAATTTAGATTAATATTTTTAAAATTTCTTTATAATAAAAAATTTATTATAATGATAATATGTGTAATTTCAATAATCGAATAACTGAAGAAGCTAAATATGATTGAGTTCCAATACTAATAGTTGGAATCTTTAATGCTAATAATTCCTTTGAATTAATAAATTCATCTTCTTGGCTGCCAACTATGAAAACAATATTTTGTTTTTCTTTAATATTACTTAATTGATAGAAAAAATCCTTACCATGTTCAGATAAAATAAATAGATTATAATTTAATTTTTGTAAATGTTTTATCGCTTCTACTATGCCCATTTTTGATCCTTTAATTGGATTTAATGGATTGAGAGGTTGTTCTTCATTATGATATTTCTGAAGGAAACTAACAAAATAATTTGTAAAGAGTAATTCATTTTTTGGAAAAATTTCGTAATTAAAAATCTCGGGAGAAAAAATAAAGGTACCATATCGATCTAAAAAAACCCATATCTGAATATTTTTCTCAAAACTATCCCTATCTAATATTGCTGCTAGAATACATCGCGAAATTACGTCTAGTCGGCCAGAAGATCCTGGTACGTCCTTTATAGTATAATTATTTATATCTATCGTCTTAGATTTAATGAAAAAAACTAAGTTCATATAATTATCTTTAACCTTTTATATTTTATAATAATAAAATGAAAAAATGGTCTAAATTTAATTTAAATTAAATTTAATTTTAATAAGATCTAAAGTACAAATTAGTTTAAATTTACTTTGTAGTTGATGAAAAAATATGGAGCAAGATAACATTGCAATTGAAGTAAGAAATCTAAAGAAATATTTCAAGGGTAAATTTGAAACTGTTAAAGCTGTTGATGACATTTCCTTTAGTGTTAAAAAAGGTGAACTTTTTGGGTTTTTAGGACCAAATGGTGCAGGTAAAACAACAACAATAAATATACTTAGTGGATTATTAAAACCTATGGAGGGAACTGCAATTATTGGTGGTTATGACGTTAATAGCAATCTAAAAAAAGTTAAAGAACAAATTGGCATCTGTCCTCAAGAACCAGCAATTTTTAAATTTCTTAATGGTAGAGAAAATATTGAGCTTTTTGGAAATCTACACTTGATGTCTAAGGATGTATTAAAAGAAAGAACTCAAAATCTTTTAGAAAAGTTGGATTTATTGGAAGCTAGCAAAAGAAAAACAAAAGGTTATAGTGGAGGGATGATCAGGCGTTTAAATTTAATAATAGCTTTAATTAATGATCCGCAAATTGCTTTTCTTGACGAACCAACAGTAGGGATGGATCCTAGAGCTCGACGATCAACATGGGAATTTATTGGAGCTCTTAAAAACACTAATAAAACGATTATTCTAACTACTCATTATATTGAAGAAGCAGAAGCCTTGTGCGATAGAGTAGCAATAATCGATTATGGTAAATTAATTGAACTTGGATCTCCCAAAGAATTAATGGAAAAATATGAAGCAGAGAATCTAGAAAAAGTTTTTATGAAAATAACAGGTAGAAGAATAGTGGAGGGGATATAAAATGGAAACACAGAGAATTGTAGCTCTTATTAAAATGGAACTTAAAAAGTTGATTAGAGAACCAGCTCATTTGTTTTTAATGTTATTGTTCCCAGCTGTTCTTACGTTAACATTTGGATTAGCTTTTAGTGACCCTGCACTTGGTATGTCTTTTGATTCTATGGTTCCTGGTCTATTTGCTTATGCTTGTATTTTTATCATAATGACAATAGCCCAATCTTTTACAGATGACCGAGCCGAAGGACTCTTGAAAAGAATGAATACAACACCATTAACTTCAGTTGAATTTATAGGGAGTCATATAATATCCAATATGATAATAGCCACATTGCAGGTTATAATAGTGTTTATACTATCTATCCTACTGGGCTTTAGCCCTAATACTAGTGTTATTGGTGTGTTATTGGCATTTCTGATCATTGCTTTATTATCCTTAAGTTCGGTTGGATTAGGACTTATTACGGCATCTATTTCAAAGAATTCTGGAACTGCTACTGGATTATCATTTATATTTATTCTTCCTCAGATGTTTTTTGGAACCTTTATACCGGTAACTAACAGTACACGAATAATAGCTATGTGCCTTCCAAGTTATTACGTGACAAATGCTTTAACATCAATTTTTAGAGGAGATTCTTTGCTCAGTGTAAATAAACTAATTGATTTTGCCTTTGTATCAATAGTGAGTATAGTAATTGTAATAATTGGCATACAATTATTCAAAAAATTTGGAAATAAATAGAGAATTTATTTAGTTTTTAATCTTTTTTTTTTTTTTTAATTTTTAAGAATGTTCAACTATTTTTTTTGTTCAATATCTATTGAATTCTTTTTTTTATAACGAATGATTACGTAGAAAGTGGAAGACATCAAAACAACAGACACAACAATACCTAAAATTGCCGCTCCGTAATCATTTGTAATCCAACTGAATAAAGGTACCCATTGAGATACTAAATTCTCTAACCACGATTCACCATTTTGATCAATTAACACTCTTTCAAGTCCATCTGGGTCATTTGAAAGAAATCCTATTGTAAATCCCACTGAAATCATAAGCAGTAATACTCCTATAACTACAAATACTGAAATTATTGGTTTTTTATACTTTTGAATTTTAAGTAATTTTGCTTTACCTATCATTATAGATTCTGTTGCAATAAAATTTGGTTTTACTCTATATACATAGAATATAATTAAAGCAGAAATAATAGCTTCACCAATACCAATTAGAAGGTGCCAGTAAACCATAGCAGGAATAGCTATTTCAATCGGAATTGCTCCAGAAATACTGATTTCAATACCACATATAAAAGATGCTAAAACAATAGAAAGATAAGCACCAATAGCAGTTGCGATTGCAACTTTCATTTCTTTCTTAAGAGATGTTTTGTTTAGGATTTTTACTATAAGTATTACTATATAAAATCCAACCATTCCACCAATTATCCCCATATTGAAAGCATTTGCTCCTAAAGCTAAAATCCCTCCATCTCCGAATAAACTTTGCACAACCAAAACTAAAAAGAGAATAATAACAGATGCCCATGGACCTAATATAACTGCAATAAGAGTTCCTCCAATTAAATGACCAGAAGTTCCTCCAGGAACAGGATAATTTACAAATTGAAAAGCAAAAATTACTGCTGCCAAAACTCCAATATATGGAATTAATTTGTCAGAATCTTCTTTCTCAAAAATCCTTCCCATCTTAAAATATCCAAGGGTCATAACAACTATGACTAAAATCCAAAGGATAATTATAGTGACCGAATTTAATAATCCATCTGGTATATGCATTTTTAAAATATAGTGGTTAATTTTATTTGTAATGAAGAATTAAAATGTTACTATATTATAGCAAAGTATGAAAAGATATAAGTATTACTTTTTTAAAAATAAGTATGAATAATTTAAAATGATTTTTTTTAAACTTACTACAGCTGAATAAATTTTGAAAACAACATTACCTTTTAGGCATGAAAATGAAAAACTTTATTTAAAGAAGATACACCCCTTAATTCGCCTAATTTTACCATTTATTCTAGTCATCCCTCTTTTAGTTATAGAAGATTTTTATCTGATATTTACAATTTTATTAGTTACTTTCATCTTTGATTTAATATTTCGGTTGAACATCATAAAAGTACTCTTAAGATTGAAAGTAGTTATCCCTTTTGTTTTTTTAATAACAATATTCATTCCATTATACGTAGGGGAGACTGTGTTTTATAGTTTCAATATTGGAATTAGAATAACAATTTATAGAGAAGGATTATATCTAGCTTCTCTTATTTTTTTAAGAATTTTTGCAGCATTATTTATTTTTATGTCATTTTTCTCTACTTTAACTTATTCAGAATTTATAGATGCCTTAACAAAATTAAGAATCCCATCAGTGTTAGTAGGTTCTTTGATAATAATGTTACATTATATCCCAATCTTAGCAGGTTCTAATAAAAAGATATTAGAAGCACAAGAAATGAGAGGTAAAAAAATTACGTCATATTGGCAAAAATTAAAAACCCACGCTTATATCATGGGCAAAAGCCTTGTAATGAATATGGAAAGAAGTGAAAAACTATATGAGAGCTTAAAAATGCGTGGTTTTTCTGGGAAAATTACATTTGCTTCGAGAAAATTAAAAATGATAGATGTGGGATTATTAATTCTATTTTCTTTAATGGTAGTATGTTTTATTTTCATAATTAATTTACAATCAATTTATCAATGGGTGTTTGCATTATTTTTGCCGTAGAAGTTGAAAATTTGAATTTTAATTACACTTCAGGATTTAAAATCGAAGATATATCTTTTAAAATAGAGGAAAATACAATAAATGCTTTAACAGGGAATAATGGTTCTGGTAAAACAACTTTACTAAGGTTATTAGTTGGATTATTAAAACCCAAATCAGGTACAATTAAGATTTTCAATAAAACTCTTACAAGAGATAAACAAAAATTATGGGAGATTAGAAAATCAATTGGTTTTTTATTCCAAAATCCAGATGATCAATTATTTGCTCCTACTATTGAAGAAGATATCAGTTTTGGGGCGAGGAATTTAAAGCTGGATGAGGAAGAAGTGAAAGTAAGAGTTAATTGGGCTTTAAGAGCAGTTAAATTATTAGAATTTAAAGAATATTCACCTCTTAATCTTTCTTGGGGTCAAAGAAAGAGAGCAGCTTTAGCGGGATTGCTAGTAATGAAACCCAAATTGTTGATTTTAGATGAACCTTTTGCAAATCTTGATTTTAAATCAATTTACAATCACCTTAAAATTCTAGAAAAATTAAGAAAAGAAAGTGATATCACGATTTTCTTTACAACCCATAATCTATTTTTTGTTGAACATTGGGCTAAAAATAAAATGATATTTTTAGACAATGGAAAAATAGTTTTTGATGGCACTCCGTGGGAAGGATTAAATGATTCTAATGTTAATGAATTACTAGGTTCATATGATGACATACTATCATTAATAAAAAAGCGTCATATCTAAATTCTAACAAATCGCTTTCTAATAAAATAAGTTTATATTTACTAAATTTATACATTAATAAAAATTAATCTAACTATTTCATGCACCTTGTAATTACTTACTTTCATCAAATTAAAGGTCCAAGTGTATTAGTATCATATCCCGATGAGAAATTAGAAGAAGATCTTATAAGTAAACTAATAAAGTTTTTTGATTTAGAAATTGACGAAACATTCTTTGAAATAGTGCTTATCACCAAAAAGAAGAAAATAATCAATTTCCATTTTGAAATTGACTCTGAATGGGCACGAGGGAATAAAGAGTATGCAATGCTTTCTCTTATAATGAAAAAAGAATATGAAAGCAAGCAATTTTACGCGTTTTTGGTTGACGCTTCATACAAAATCTTAAAAACAAAATATGTTTACAAGGCATTTTATAAAGGAGATGACTTCCACGATAACGACATAGAGATAGATCTTAACTATGAGATAATAAAAAAGGTTCTCTTTAATTGTTTAACTAGCTTGATTTCAAGAATAGAGGATAAGATTAAAGGAGTAAATAAAAAAGAACCTTTTCCTTTCTCTTAATTATGAAAATCTTTATAACTAAATTATTCTATTAATATATTGGGACAACAATGATGGAATAATTGCGTCACCGAGGGCACATATGAGTAAATATGATTATGTTGCGCAAGAGTATGCTTACATCTTGAGTTGATTAATCAGCACTTTTCCTGAGAAAATGGGCTCTTAACTTAGCAATGGTAAGTACCACAGCAATGAAGTATGAGTCAGTACCCAGGCAGGAAACATGATTATGCCCCATAAACGCATAGAAATTAACGCCTAGCACGAGAGAACATTTTCGATTTAAAGGGTAAATCCTTAAAATGAGAATTTAGTGTTAGTGTTTTACTAGGCAACAATATATGCCAAATTTTATAACATACCTATAGTATCAGATCTAAATAATTCCTTCATTTCTTTACCTAGCTCTGCCTGATCGACTTGCAAATATCTATTTAATATTACAGTTATTTTTGGAGCCCATCTTTTCATAGTGACTCTAATAAATCCAATCTGGACGTTTTTGTCTGTGGCAATACACAATACACCTTTACCAACTTTCATTGAAAAGATCATTCCTTCATAATATTCAGTAATTTGCAAATCTATTTTTCCATATCCTAAAATATGGCCTTGTTCTTCTCCAGCAACAAAAACTGCGCTACCAATAGCTCCAATTTTTTCTACAGAAATCCCATTAGGATCAGAAAATTTAAATTTAGATTGGCTCAAAATTGTTATTCCTGTATCATCGGTTATAAGAGCATACTTTAACCCTGACGTACTATTGATAATTGCAGTTAAAATCTTTTTTAATTTATGCTCGTCCTCGGAATAACTCAAATATTTGTCAACCTACTAATTAGTAAATCTTTTAAGTACAGTTTTTTTAAGGTTAAAAAATATTTATTTAAACTAAACTTTATATTTTTACCTTACACCTACTTTAGTTAATGAAGAAATTTCAAATATAAAAATTTAAGTAACCTATTTGTTTTTCTACGGTACGCAATAAAAAACAATTTTAAACTCTTTTCAGAAAGCTTATTTCTTAGAAAAGTTCCTGCGATTTAATTAAACTCTTTAATGGTTTCAATCGACTCTTATATTCCTTTGACTTTTCTAATAATATCAACAATTTATAATTTTTTGATTTATCTAAATTTCGTTTGATTTGAACAAGTTTAGAATCTTGTAAAAATTCTTTTTTTTTTGTAATCGCAGACATTGCTAATGTATTTTCAAGTATCCACAGTTTCTTAGAGATTTTTGACGCTACAGGGAAGCCGTGGTTATCTGTAATAATTCCAGCTACAAAATTGGGGAAATTTTTTTCTATCCTGTATAAAAAATAATTAACCTCATTTTCGTTTATTAGATTATCCAATTTTATTGCACCTAATCTATCAATATTATCTTTTTGATAGGTTAAAAATAATAAAAACAAGTCATTAAATGTTATAATATGAAGATGATATATTAGTTTTGTAATGACATTGTTGCCACATTCATCAAATTATTAATTTTTATAACTTTTTTCTATGGTCTAAAAACCAAGGATGCTTACAAATATACATATCTTTTCAGTTGAAGTTGCCTTTGAGAATAATTTTTTTTCTATCATACTGAATTTTGACAATAATTTAATAACCCATAAAATATATTAGAAATTGCATCTTACTCAGAAATGCCGAAATCTCGTCAAAAATTTCGGTTAAAGACACATTCTTTACCAGCCAATTTTCCTCTTATGATGTCCATCACCAAGATGGTAATAAATTTAATATAATCCAGATAATCTGAGTATAACGAAATTTTTGAGATCCTCTATATAAATCCGAGAGTTTAAATAATTGGAGTGGCTTAATAATCTAAAGAAGAAGTAATTTTGAAGTAATTTTGAAACATTCTCGAACAGCTTCACTTTTTGAAATAATCTTATAATATGGTATCTCACCATTTCTAATCTTCATTTCCCTAATTTTTTGAAAAATGCGATAATGGGAGATTGAGCCTTTTAGGAATATATCTTATCTACGTAACTTTTTCTACCGGTATAAAATATTTTATGGGTCCTTTCCCATTTTCCTTATGGAATTGTTCACCATAAAGTTCAAACTCAGGAGCTCCTGGGACTCGTCTATAACCAGATTGAGGAAACCAATTTTCAAAAGTTTTGAAAATCTCAGGAAGCTTTGATAAGGGGGCGCTGACCATAGCATATTTCTGAGCAGGTACTTCCCACATTATCATTCCCTCAGGAACTTCAACCTCGCTTTCTATTCCAATACCAGCTAAATAATCCATTTCACCTTTCTCCATATCAAAATTCCACATTACACCATAAGAATTTGCCATACCCCATTCTTCGATCTTTACATTTTTAATTTCTTGAGCTCTTGGGAGAAAAATTTTATCCCAAAATTGGGGTATTTCCTTTGGTCCATCTTGCATTTTTCCATGCCAAACAATACCAATTACCTTAAATCCGGGGTATGATTCGATCTTAACTTCCATAATTTTTATTCCTTAAAAATAATTAAAGTTGATTATAAAAGAAGTAAGTTAACATATAATAAATTACCGATTTTAATTAAAGAAAATGAAAGATAAAGCCTCTTTTATTATAAATTTAACTTGTACAAATTGTGGTAAACAATTTAATGCTGATGAAAAGAATGGGTTATGCACTTCATGTGGAAAAGTTTTATACCCAAGATTTGATTT